>JBJMNL010000120.1:0-26912 GCA_045804285.1 Gemmatimonadaceae bacterium | reverse complement strand
GGAGGAGGAATCGCGCCTCGAGGCGCTGGCGCTCGCGGCCGGGGAAGGGGACCCGCTCCTCGCCGCGCAGATCGACCGCGTCTGGCGGCAGATCGCGACGCTGCGGGCGGCGGTCGCCCGCTACAACGGCGGGCCGGCGGCGGCCGAGAGCGCTGCGCCCGAAGTCGTTGCTTTTAGATGATTAGATGATTATCTATATACCATGTTCGACGCGACCGAGCCGGGGATGACCGCGCAGGAGTTTCAGCGCGTGGCGAAGGCGCTCTCCGATCCGCGCCGCTTCGAGATTCTCGAGCGGATCGCGGCGGCGGGTTCCGAGCTCGCGTGCCAGCGCCTCTGCGACTGCTTCCCGGTGTCGCAGGCGACGGTCTCGCACCATCTGAAGGCGCTCGCCGGGGCCGGGCTGGTCGAGTCGCGGCGAGAGGGACAGTTCATGTTCTACCGGACTCGGCCGGAGGTGCTGCGCGCCTACCTGGCCGAGCTCAGGCGGCGCCTTCCGCTCGATGCCACGAGCGTGGCTGGCGCCTGAGACGGACGAACGGCACGGCGCACTGGGCGCCGGCTCATCAATCGGAACGATGCACAGCGCCGACCCACGGGGCCGGCGACGGAGGGTACGATGGCTGACAGCAAGCGTGTGCTCGAGGTGACCGACGCGACGTTCGCGGCGGAGGTCGAGAAGCACGAGGGTGTGGCGGTGGTGGACCTGTGGGCCGAGTGGTGCGGGCCGTGCCGGATGATCGCCCCCATCGTCGACGAGCTGGCCGGGGAGTTCGTCGGCCGCGTCAAGGTGACGAAGCTCGACGTCGACGCGAACCCGGCGACCGCGGAGCGCTTCCGCGTGCGCTCGATCCCGACGCTGCTCTTCTTCCGCGACGGGAAGCTCGTGGACCAGGTGGTCGGCGCACTGCCCCGCGCGGCGCTCGCCGAGCGCTTCGCGAAGCACGCGCCCGCCGTTGCGGCGTGACGAGCGTCGCCCGCGACGATCGCGGGCGGTGAACGACGCACGATGAACGAGGAAGGGGAGGGCGACGCCGAGTGACTTTCGGCGTCGCCCTCCCCTTTTTGTTCCTTCACGTTGACCCGCACGGACCCGGGGGTCCGGGCGATCGCTGGCTGAGCGGAGCCGCTCCGGCGCGCCGGCCGATCAGGCCGACGCGTACGCCGCCGCTCTCTCCCCGGTCGCGACCGGCGCCGGCCGCAACGGCAGCGCAGGCTGCGCGAGCGGCTCCTCGACCGCGAGGCCCGCCACCGGGAGCCCGCAGGCGAGCGCGATGTCGCGCAGGTCCGCGGCCAGCAGCACTTCGCGCTCCACCAGCGCGTCGGCGATGCGCTCGACGGCGTCGCGGTGGCGGAGGACGATCTCGTTCGCGCGCGTCGCCAGCCGGTCGGTGAGCGAGCGGACGGCCGTGTCGATCTGTGCCTGGAGCGCGGCGCTCGGCGCGCCGCCCTGCGCGCCGGGATCGGCGCTCACCAGACCGACCTCCGTGCTCATGCCGAACTCGGCGACCATGCGGCGCGCCACCCCCGTCGCCTGCACGAGGTCGCCGCCGGCGCCCGACGTGACGGCGTCGGGGCCGAGGAAGACGAGCTCCGCCGCGCGCCCGCCGAGCGCCTTCGCGATGACGCCCTCGAGGTAGCGGCGCGAGTGAAGGTGACGGTCGGCGTCGGGCGCGAAGTGCGCCGCGCCGAGCGAGCGGCCGCGCGGCTCGATCGTCACCTTGTGCAGCTTGTCCTCGGGGCACGCCACGAGCCCGACGACGGCGTGGCCGGCCTCGTGGAGCGCGATCAGGCGGCGCTCGTCGTCGGAGACGACGACGCCCGTGCGCACGCGGCCGAGGAGGATCTTGTCGCGCGCCTCCTCGATGTGGTCCGCGGTGATCGTCTCGCTGTCGGTGCGCACGGCGATGATCGCCGCCTCGTTGATCAGGTTCGCCAGCTCGGCGCCCGAGTAGCCGACGGTCAGGCGCGCGAGCTGCGCCATGTCCACGTCGTCGGCGACCGGTCGGTTCGCGCTGTGGATGCGCAGGATCGCCTCGCGGTCCACCGCGGTCGGCAGCCCGACCTCGACGATGCGGTCGAAGCGGCCCGGGCGCTTCACGGCCGGGTCGAGCATGTCCTCGCGGTTCGTCGCCGCCATCCAGACCACCCCCGCGCTCCCGCCGACGCCGTCCATCTCCGCGAGGAGCTGGTTGAGCGTGACCTCCTCCTCGCCGGTGCGGTTCGGCCGGCCGCGCTTGCCGCCGACCGAGTCGAACTCGTCGATGAACACGACGCAGGGCGCCTGCTCGCGCGCCTGCTTGGCGAGGGCCCGCACCCGGCTCGCGCCGACGCCGACGAACATCTCGTTGAAGTCGGATCCGGCGGCGGTGATGACCGGACAGCCGGCCTCGCCGGCGATCGCGCGCGCGAGGAGCGTCTTCCCGGTGCCCGGCGGGCCGACGAGCAGCACGCCGGTCGGGCACTTGGCGCCCAGCTTGTCGAAGCGCGACGGCTCGCGCAGGTAGGCGATGATGTCCTGCAGGTCGGCCTGCGCCTCGCGCGCGCCGCCGACGTCGGCCATGGTGAGCGTGCGCGACGGCGGCGTCACCGCGAAGCGCGACGTCGAGGTGGCGCCACCCCGGCGCTGCAGGAAGACCAGGTAGAGCACCGCGCCGACCATGAGGATGGCGACGAGCGCCTGGCCGATCGCGGCCCGGTTCATTCCGAGCGACTCGACGCGGACGGCGACGTTCGACGAGCTCCACCGCTCGAGGTCCTGCACCGAGAGCGCCTGCGCCGGCACCATCGCGATCACCGTGTCGGCGCGCCGGCCGGCGACGTCGATCGGCTTCGCGAGGACCGCGGTGAGGCGCGAGCCGTCCCCCTCGACCGAGAGCTCGCGCACCGTGCCGGCGGCACGGGCGGCGACGAGGGTCGAGTAGGGAACGGTCGGCGGCGCGAGTTGCTCGGCGTGCATGCCGAGCGCGACCGCGCCCGCGCCCGCGAGCCCGATGCCGGCGGCCGCCAGCGGTATGGTGCGCCGCCTCGCGAACGCGGTGAGGCGCGCCAACCAGGGACGCGGGGAACGCGGCGCGCGCGGCCGGCGGCGGGGAGCGGGGGGTACGGACATGTCGGTGGGGACTGCGGTACAGAAGAACACGGGCGCCGGGGAGGCGCCCGAAGACAGCGTAGCTTGGGCCGGCATGCGGGGCGGCGCGCTCTCGCGGCCGCGCTCGTTGCCAGCCGGGCAGGGGCATCGGCTTCGCGCGACCAGAGAGCGCCGCGCGACCCGGCAGCCTGCAAGACGATCGAGGCAGGATTGTCGTTGCAAAATGCAAGAATGGGCGCCCGAGGGCAACCGACCGCGACGAATTCACGCTTCCACGCCGGCTGAGCGGTGGGTAAACTGAGCCGCATGTCACCCGCCGTGCCGGCACCCCGCCCCCTCCGTCTCGCGAGCAGTACCCGGCAGCGGGGCCGCCGGTCCCTGCTGCCGCGAGCTGCCATCACGGCCGCGCTCGCTTGCTCGCTCGTGGCGCTGCTCGGCGCATGCCGCGGCGGGCGCGACGACGCGGGCGGCGACTCGGCGGCTCCGCCGCGGGGTGACGCCGGCGCCGCCGTTACGGCAGGGGGCGCGGTGCCCTCCACGCCGGAGTGTCCGAACACCACCGGCAAGTGGGACGAGTGCAACGTGCGGCAGCGGCTCGAGCGGGCGGGGGTCGCGCCGTCGCGCCTGCCCGGCGAGGCGCGCCTCCCCTTCATGTCCGTCCCCGCGCTCCGCTACCGCGTCGGCCACGACACGCTCCAGGTGTTCATCTACCGCGATGCGGCGGCGCTGCGAAAGGACGTCGCGCGACTCGACACGCTCCGCGTGCAACCGCGCGACACGACGGTGACGTGGGGCGCGACGCCGACGCTCCTGACGTCGAACAACATGGCGGCCATTCTCCTCAGCGACCGCCCGACGCAGGTGGAGCGTGTGCGCCTCGCGCTCACCGCGGGCCTGCCCGCGCCGGACGGCAAGCGGTGACGAGCGCGGCCGCGATGGATCGCGCGCCCGACGACGGCGCGCCGATCTGGACGCCGACGCGCGAGCAGGTGGCGGCGGCGCGGATGACGGCGTTCCTCGAGCTCGTCCAGAAGAGTGAGGCCGGGGTCGTCGACTACCCCTCGCTCTATCGCTGGTCGGTCGAACGGCGCGAGGAGTTCTGGCGCCTCCTCGCGGGCTTCTGCGGCGTGGTGGCCGAGGGAGTGGAGGGACGCGACCCGTGGGTCCGCGCCGGTCAGGGGCTGGAGCGCATGGCGCCCCCCGATCCCGTATTGGGCCCCCGCTGGTTCCCGGACGCGCGGCTCAATTTCGCCGAGAACCTGCTCCGCTTCCGCGACGACGCGACGGCGCTGGTCTCCTGGAACGAGCTCGGGCGCCGCCGCGCCCTGACCTTCGCCGAGCTGTACGCCGAGGTGGCGCGCACGGCGGCCGCGCTGCGCGCCGCCGGCGTCGGCGCGGGGGACCGCGTCGCGGGCTACCTGCCGAACGTCCCCCAGGCCGTGATCGCGATGCTCGCCGCCGCCAGCCTCGGCGCCGTCTGGTCCTCCTGCTCTCCCGACTTCGGCGTGAAGGGCGTCCTCGACCGCTTCGGCCAGATCGCCCCCAGGGTGCTGTTCTGCGCCGATGGCTATCGCTACGCCGGCAAGGAGATCGACTGCCTCCAGCGCGTGCGCGAGGTCGCGGCGGCGATCGCGTCGATCGAGCGGGTGGTGGTGGTGCCGTACCTTCGCGAGGAGCCGGTGATCTCGACGGTGCGGCAGGCCACGCTGTGGAGCGAGTTCGTGAACGGCGGAATGAGGAATGAGACACGAGGTCCGGGAGGCCACCGGGAGCGTCCCGAGCCTCGTTCCTCATCCCTCATTCCGCCTTCGCCGCACGAGGTCATCTTCGAGAGGCTGCCGTTCGACCATCCCCTCTACATCATGTACTCGTCGGGCACGACCGGCCTGCCGAAGTGCATGGTGCACGGCGCCGGGGGGACGCTGCTCCAGCACCTCAAGGAGCTGGTGCTGCACACCGACCTCGGGCGCGAGCCGATCTTCTACTTCACCACCTGCGGGTGGATGATGTGGAACTGGCTCGTGAGCGCGCTGGCCGTGGGCGCGACGGTGGTGCTGTACGACGGGGCGCCGCTCGCGCCGCGCCCCGAGATCCTCTGGGACATGGCGGAACGCGAGCGGCTGCGCGTCTTCGGGACGAGCGCGAAGTACCTCGCGCTCCTGGAGAAGGAGGGGGTCGAGCCGGCGCGGACGCACGACCTCTCCGCGCTCGATGTCGTGCTCTCCACCGGGAGCCCGCTCGCCGCGCACAGCTACGACTTCGTGCGCGAGCGCGTCAAGCGCGACGCGCGATTGAGCCGCGTCAGCGGCGGCACCGACATCATCGCCTGCTTCGCGATCGGCAACCCCGTCGCGCCGGTCTGGCGCGGCGAGCTGCAGACGCGTGCCCTCGGCATGGCGGTCGAGGTGTGGGACGACGACGGCCGGCCGCTGCGTGGCGCGCCGGGCGAGCTCGTCTGCACGAAGCCGTTCCCGAGCATGCCCGTGGCGTTCTGGAACGACCCCGACGGCGCCAGGTACCGCGCGGCCTACTTCGAGCACTTCCCCGGCGTCTGGCGCCACGGCGACTGGGCCGAGCTGACCGAGCACGACGGCCTCGTCATCCACGGCCGCAGCGACGCCACGCTGAACCCGGGCGGCGTGCGCATCGGTACGGCGGAGATCTACCGCCAGGTCGAGCAGCTCCCCGAGGTCGTCGAGAGCCTCGTCGTCGGGCAGGACGTCGGGGCGCCGCCGGACGTCGACACGCGCATCGTGCTCTTCGTCCGCCTGCGCCCGGGGCTCGCGCTCGACGAGGCGCTGCGCGAGCGCATCCGGCGCCAGATCCGCGAGAACACGAGTCCCCACCACGTCCCCAGGCGGGTGGTGCAGGTCGCCGACATCCCGCGCACGATCAGCGGCAAGATCACCGAGCTCGCCGTGCGCGAGGTGATTCACGGGCGCCCCGTGAAGAACGTGGACGCCCTGGCCAACCCGGAGGCGCTGGCGCTCTTCCGCGACCTGCCGGAGCTGCGGGATTGAGCGCGAAGAAGAGCTCCCCCTCGTTCGTCGCGAGCGCGCCGGCGCATCTGGCGCCGGCGCATCCGCGTGACGACCGGCGGTCGGAGCCCCCCACGATGAGAATCCGAAACGGAGCACGCTCTTGAAGTCCATCGAAGTCCCCGATACCACCCGCGACGTCCTCGACCCCTCCGCCTGCGAGGCCATCGAGCCCTCGCTCGTGAAGAGTGGGAACCCATGCGTCTGGGTGTACCGCTACTCGCACCGGCCCACCGGCTGGATGCTGAGCATCGCCACGCACGGCGAGCCGGGCTCGGGGAAGCTCTCGCTCGGCGGCTTCCGCATCGCGCCCGAGCACCGCACGAGCCTCGCCGGCTACGACAACGACCGCGAGGCGATCGAGCTCGCGATGGGGATGGAGGAGAAGATCGAGTGGTCGCGGCTGATCGGCGTCGGCGGCCCGCTCCTCCGGGCGCACCCCGCGGCGCTGGTGGGGGGGAAGTGCGTGCTGCGCCCCACGCCCGACGCCCGCGTCGGGCAGCCGCGAGACGTCGCGCTGCTCGACTTCGCGATCGCCTGCTTCGAGGACTTCGAGCGCGTCTCCGGGGTGCTGCTCGCGACCGGGCAGGACCTCGGCCACGGCCTCCTCTCCGACGGCCGCACCTCGTCGCTCGGCTACGTCAACCGGCGCTTCCACGGCTCGATGCTCGCCGACACGTCGAAGCCGACGGCGGAGGGGAACTACCGCGTGCTGCGCGGCATGCTGCGCGCCCTCGACCTGCCGCTCGGCCAGGCGCGCGTCGCGCTCGTGGGTTGTGGGAACATCGGCGACCACGTGCTGATGCGGCTGCGCGAGGAGGGGGCCACCCCGGTGGTCGTCGAGGCGAGCGAGGCGAAGCGCGCGAAGGTCGCGGGGCAGGGGGTCGAGGTCCACGCCCCCGAGGAGAAGGCGGCGGTACTCGCCTCCCCAGTGGACGCGGTGGTCGTCAACGCCAGCGGCGGCTCCCTCGACCCGGCGTCGGTCGCGCTCATCGCCGCCAACCCGCGCGCCAGGGTGGTGTGCGGCTCGGAGAATCTCGCCATGCCCGACCCCGCGGCCGCCGAGTCGCTGCGCGCCGCGGCCAAGGCGTACTGCCCGACGGAGCTCGGCGGGATGATGGGCTATCTCACCGCCGTCGAGGAGTACCTGGCCGTGCACTCCGGGGTGCCGTTCGACCTGGGCACCCTGTTCGAGGCCGCCGGGAAGCTCGAGGAGGCCGGCTTCGAGGCCACCACGGTGGCGCGGCGGAGCGGATTCCGGAAGTCGTTCGAGCAGGGAGTGCGGGAAGTGTACGGAGCGGCGGAGCGCCGGTGATCAGCCCGGCCCTCGTGCCTCATGCCTCGTTCCGATCTCGAAAGGCGGAACGAGGCATGAGGGCCGGGACACTCCGCTGCCGCCCTACCGCGCCGCGAACGCCGCCAGCGCCTTCCTCGTGAACTCCGACAGCACCAGCGCTCCGCTCATCTCCGCCCGCTCTTCCAGCTGGCGGTCCCAGTGCTCCGTGCCCTCCCAGAAGACGCGCTTGAGGCGGGCCATGGCGTCGGGGTTCGAGGCGGCGAGGCGGGCGGCGAGGGCGTCGGTGACGGCGTCGAGCTCCGCGGCGGTGTCGACGACGCGCGAGAAGAGGGCGTGCCGCTCGGCCCACGCGGCATCGCGCCACTCGGTGGCGTCCACCGCCAGCGCCTGGAAGGCGGCGAGGCCGATCTTTCGCTCGATCACCGGCCCGACCACGAAGGGGCCGATCCCCACGGCCAGCTCGCTCAGCTTCACCTGGGCGTCGCGATGCGCCAGGGCGTAGTCCGCGGCGGCCGCGATGCCGACGCCGCCGCCGACGGTCTTCCCGTGCACGCGCGCCAGCACGAACTTCGGCACCCGCCGCATGGCGAGGATGAGGCGCGCGAAACCCATGAAGAACTCCTTTCCCGCCGCCTGGTCGCGGATGGCGCGCAGCTCGTCGAACGACGCGCCGGCGCAGAAGGGGCCGGGCTCGCCGCTCCGCAGCACGATGACGCGGGCCGCGTCGTCCTCGCCTAACGCGCTCACCGCCTCGGCGAGCCTCCGGAGGAGGATGCCCGGCAGCGAGTTGCCCTTGGGGTGCGAGAAGCGCACGGTCGCGACCCCCTCGTGGACGCGGACCGAGACCTCTCCCTGCTCGGTGGGGGATTGGGCGGCGGGCGGATTCATGTAGATTTCGGCTGTGGTCGGTTGCGCGCCCGCGAACCCGGCGGCGCGACGATGGTTAGAATGGAGGACGGCCAGACGCGAGCGCGGCTCTTGCGGACCGTGGTCTCGCCGGCCGCCGGTCCGCGGGCCCACCGCCGCCCGCGACGCACCATTGAAGGACGCACCACTGAAGTGTGCCGACGCGCAGAGCTGATCGGTAGCCCTTTCCCGCCCGCCGGGAGGAGTGATCGGAATGGAGAGCAGAGCGCCCGTGAAGGAGAGCGCGCCGAGCGCGCCGAGCGCGGCGTCGTCCGCCGCCCAGGTGCAGGAGGACCCCGCGAAGGTCGCCGCCTTCGAGGCGCGGATCGCGGCCGGCGAGACGATCGAGCCGAAGGACTGGATGCCGGAGCGCTACCGCCGGCAGCTCGTGCGCATGATGTCGCAGCACGCGCACTCGGAGATCGTCGGCATGCTCCCCGAAGGGAACTGGATCACCCGCGCCCCCAGCCTGCGGCGGAAGATGTCGCTCCTCGCCAAGGTGCAGGACGAGGCCGGGCACGGCCTCTACATCTACTGCGGCACCGAGACGCTGGGGGTGAGCCGCGACGAGCTGATCGATCAGCTCCTCACCGGGAAGGCGAAGTACTCCAGCATCTTCAACTACCCGACGCTCACCTGGGCCGACATCGGCTGCATCGGGTGGTTCGTCGACGGCGCGGCGATCGTCAACCAGACGATGCTCGCGAAGGCCTCCTACGGCCCCTACGCGCGGGCGATGGTGCGCATCTGCAAGGAGGAGAACTTCCACAAGCGGCAGGGCTACGAGATCGTCGCGACCATGGCCGGGGGGACCCCGGAGCAGCGCGCGATGGCGCAGGACGCCGTGAACCGCTGGTGGTGGCCCTCGCTCATGATGTTCGGGCCGAGCGACAAGGACTCGCCCAACAGCGCGGAGCTCACGAAGTGGGGGGTGAAGCGGAAGGGGAACGACGAGCTGCGGCAGCGATTCGTGAACCTCACCGTCGCCCAGGCGAAGGCGATCGACCTCACCCTCCCCGATCCGGACCTCCGCTACGACGAGGCGACGGGGAACTGGAGCTTCGGGGCGATCGACTGGGACGAGTTCCACCGCGTGCTGCGCGGCGACGGTCCGTGCAACCGCGAGCGCCTCGCGGCGCGCAACAAGGCGCACGCCGACGGGGAGTGGGTCCGCGTCGCCGCCTCGGCGTACGCGGCGAAGCGCGCGCGCGGGACGCCCTCGTCGGAGGCCGCCTGACATGGGCGCCTCGGCGGCGGCGGTGAACGACGCGGGCTCGACCGGCGGCGCCGACGCGCGGCAGCCGGAGCAGGTGCCCGGCGACAGCCAGTGGCCCCTCTGGGAAGTGTTCACGCAGGCGCCCGGCGGCGCGCCGCACGAGCATGCGGGGAGCGTTCACGCCCCCGACGCCGAGTCGGCGCTCCAGAACGCGCGCGACGTCTACGCCCGGCGCGGCGAGGCGGTGAGCATCTGGGTCGTGCCGTCGGGCGCGATCACCGCCTCGACCCCGGAGGACGTCGGCCCCTTCTTCGATCCGGCCGACGACAAGCCGTACCGCCACCCGCAGTTCTACAAGGCGCCGCGCGGCGTGCGGGTGTTCTGACGTGAGCGACGCGCCGAAGAGCGACGCGACCGCGGGCGCCGTGCCGGCGAACGACGAGACGCGTGCCGCGCTCGTCGAGTACCTGCTGCGCCTCGGCGACGACCGGCTCGTCCTCGGCCACCGCCTGTCGGAGTGGTGCGGCCACGCGCCCATCCTCGAGGAAGACATCGCCCTCGCCAACATCGCCCTCGACCTGGTCGGGCAGGCGAACCTGCTGCTCAAGCTGGCGGGGGAGATCGAAGGGAAGGGGCGGAGCGAGGACGCGCTGGCCTACCTGCGCGACGCGACCGAGTACCGCAACGCGCTCATCGTCGAGCTGCCGCGCGGGGACTTCGGCTTCACGATCGTCCGCCAGTTCCTCTTCAGCGTGGCCGCGTTCTACCGGCTCGAGGCGCTGCAGCGCAGCGCGCACGCCGAGCTCGCGGGGATCGCCGCCAAGGCGCTCAAGGAGACGCGCTACCACGTGCGCCACGCCGGGGAGTGGGTGCTCAAGCTCGGCGACGGCACCGCCGAGAGCCACCGCCGCGCCCAGGACGCGCTCGACGACCTCTGGCGCTACACCGGCGAGCTCTTCCTCGGCGACGCCGTGGACGAGGCGCTCGTCCGCGCCGGGATCGCCCCCGCGCCGGCCGCGCTCGAGCCGCAGTGGCGCGCGCAGGTCGCGGACGTCGTCCGCCGGGCGACGCTCCGCCTCCCCGAGGGGGGCTACATGCAGCGCGGCGGCCGCGTCGGACATCACACGGAGCACCTGGGGCACATGCTCGCGGAGATGCAGATCGTCGCGCGCTCCTTCCCGGGCGCCGAGTGGTGACGCGAGGCTGAGGCCGCCGTGGCGACGCAGTCTGCCGACCCCCGCGCCGCGGCGCTCGAGGTCCTGGGGACGGTGATGGACCCCGAGGTGCCGGCGCTGAGCGTCGTCGAGCTCGGCATCGTGCGCGACGTGGAGATCGTCGGCGCCGACGTCACCGTCGTCGTGACCCCGACCTACTCCGGCTGTCCGGCGATGAAGGTGATCGAGGAGGAGATCGTCGCCGCGCTGGGCGACGCCGGCTTCCCCGGCGCGCGCGTCCGCACCGTGTACGCCCCCGCGTGGACGACCGACTGGATCGCGCCCGCGGCGCGCGAGAAGCTGCGCGCCTACGGCATCGCCCCGCCGGGCCCGCGCAGCTCCGAGAGCGACGAGCTCGTGCCCCTCGTGCGCCGCGCACCGGTCGTCGAATGCCCCTTCTGCGGCTCGTCGAGCACCGAGATGCGCAGCGAGTTCGGCTCGACCGCCTGCAAGGCGACGCTCTACTGCCGATCCTGCCAGCAGCCGTTCGAGCAGTTCAAGAGCATCTGACGCCGGGGATGTTCCGCCCCGGCCGGCGTCGAGCTGGTGCCGCGCGCCGACGCGCCCCTCGCGCCGGAGCCTAGACCGCCAGCAGCTCCCCGATCCTCTCCGCGATCCGCTCGACGCTCGGCAGCACCGCGTCGAGCAGCACCGGGTGGTAGGGCATCGGCACGTCCTCGACCGCCAGCCGCTCGACCGGCGCGTCGAGGTACCAGAAGGCCTCCCGGGCCACCACCGCCGCGACCTCGGCGCCGAAGCCCGCGGTCAGCGTGTCCTCGTGGACGACCAGGCAGCGCCCCGTCTTCGTCACGGACGCCAGCACGCGGGCCCGGTCCCAGGGCGCCACCGTGCGGAGGTCGAGGAGCTCGACGCTGTTTCCGAAGCGCGCCGCCGCCTCCGCGCAGCGGTGCACGAGCGCGCCCCACGACACCAGCGTGACGTCGCTCCCCTCGCGCAGGACGTTCGCGCGCCCGAGCGGAAGCACGTAGTCGTCCCCCGGGTAGCGCGCGCTCCCGTCCGAGGTCATGAGGAGGGAGCGGTGCTCGAAGAAGATCGTCGGGTTGCGGCTGCGCATCGCCGCGCGCAGCAGTCCGACCGCGTCGGCCGCGTTCGAGGGGATGGCCACCTGCCAGCCGAGCGCGTGGGCGAAGCGCACCTCGTCGCTGAGCGAGTGCCAGGGGTCTCCAACATCCTTGCCGAAGCCGCCCGGCATGCGGACGACGATCGGCGCCGCGAAGCGGTTCGCCGTGCGCCAGCGCATCGTCCCGCAGTTGTTGAGCTGCTCGGTCGCCGGGTCGGCGTACTTGCGGAACTGGATCTCGGCGACCGGCATCAGCCCGGCGATCGCCATCCCCACCGCGCGGCCGACGATCCCCTCCTCGGAGAGGCTCGTGTCGAACACGCGCGCGGCGCCGAACCGCTTCTGGAGCCCCTCCGTGACGAGGTGGACGCCTCCCTTCGCGCCCACGTCCTCACCGAAGACGAGCAGCTTGGGGTTCACCTCCAGCTCGCGGGCGAGCGTCAGCCGCACGGCCTCGGCGAATCGCACGGTTGGGCCGTCGGCCGCGGGGACGTCGCTGCCGCCGAGCGCCGCCAGCTCGTCGTCCGTCAGGCCGCCCATCGCCCGCTCGTCGCCCTGCCGAGCGGGCTCGGCGTAGACGAAGCGCTTCACCTGCGCCGGGTCGGGCGCGGGGCGCGCCCGGGCGCCGGCGAGCGCGGCCGCCACGTCGCGCTCGACCTCCTTCTCGAGCGAGCGCCATTCCGCCTCCGAGAGGATTGCCGGAACGACGTGCTCGTACAGCTTGGGGAGCGGGTCGCGCTTCCAGTCGGCGGCGATCTCTTCGTCCGTGCGGTACCCCTTCTGGTTGTCGGGGCCGGAGTGGCTGGAGAGGCGGGGGACGGTCAGCCGCACCAGCGCCGGTCCGCCGCCGCCCCGCACGTGCGCGACCGCCTCGCCCAGCAATCGCGCCGACTCGACGGGGCTCGTACCGTCGCCGTCGCGCAGAAACAGGTTGCCGAACGACGCGAGGTTGCGGGCGATGTTGGCGCCCGGCGTCTGCATGTCGCTCCGCACCGAGATCCCGAGCCCGTTGTCCTCGATGTAGAAGAGCATCGGGAGCCGGAGGGTCGTCGCCATGGTGAGCGCCGCCCAGAAGCCGCTCGTCGCGACCGAGGCCTCGCCCCCCAGGGCGACCGCCATGCACCCCGCGTAGCTGGCGTCGCCGAGCACGTCGCGGTGGTAGACGATGGACTGCGCCCAGCCCGCGGCCGGCGTGTACTGCGAGCCGACGTCCCCCGACATGGGGAGGACGACGGCGCCGTTCCGGGCCGGCAGGTTGCAGACGACGCCGATGTCGCGCCCGTCGCTGAAGCCCCCCGCGCGGCCGAGCGGGCTGGCGAAGGCGTCCTCGATCGAGAGCCCGAGCGAGAGGAGGAGGGGGCGCGACCGGTAGTAGGCTCCGGCCGCGTCGTGCGGCCGGTCGAGGTGGGCGCCGAGGATGATCTGGGCGACGTCGTGGCCGCGGGCCGAGAACTGGTAGAGCACCAGGTGCTCGCGGGGGACGGTCGCCTTGTTCCGGTTCGTCGTCTCCTCGACGTCGTCCAGGGCGCGGGAGACGAGCACCTGGTAGGCGATCCGCCGCCAGTCGAGCGCCGCCGCGCCGGCGGCGGGATCGGCGGCGGCGCGCCGGGCGCGCGAGCGGGGAGCGGACGACGGCGTCTGGGCTGGCGGCATTCCGGGAACCGGGTCGAAGGCGACGGGTCTGGGCGACGGCGCCCCGGCGCCCGGCGGGACGGGCGTCGGGTACCGCCGGGCGCGGCGCGGAGTAGCTTTGCGGAGCGGCGGCGGCCGGGCGCGGGGGGGGCCCCCCCACCGGGAAGGTAGCACCACCCGCGGAGCGGCTGGCACCGGATTCCCGCGCCCCGCGTCCCCCGACCGCCGTCGAGACACGCGCGTAAGATACGCGCGGCGCGCACCCCGAAACGAGGCCCGCATGTCCTATCGGTACGTCCTTCACGAGTCGAGCGCGGGCGTCGCCCGGCTGACCCTGAACCGCCCCGAGGTCCTGAACAGCTTCAACGGCCAGATGGTGGACGAGCTGCGGGCCGCCTTCGAGGGCGCCGCGGCCGACGACTCCGTCCGCGCGGTGCTCCTCACCGGTGCCGGACGCGCCTTCTGTGCCGGCCAGGACCTCGCCGAAGCCGTCCCCCCGGACGGCTCGCCGGCGCCGGACATCGGCGACATCGTGGCGAACTACAACACCCTCGTCCGCGCCATGCGCGCGCTCGAGAAGCCGATCGTCTGCGCCGTGAACGGCGTCGCCGCCGGCGCCGGCGCCAACATCGCCCTCGCGTGCGACATCGTCCTCGCCGCCGACGGGGCCGCATTCATCCAGGCCTTCTCCAAGATCGGCCTGATCCCCGACAACGGGGGGACCTACTTCCTCCCCCGCCTCGTCGGGATGGCCCGGGCGGCGAGCCTGATGATGCTCGCCGAGAAGCTCTCGGCCGCCCAGGCCGCGGAGTGGGGAATGATCTACCGCGTCGTTCCCGCCGGCGAGCTGCTCGACAGCGCCGCCGCACTCGCCGCGGATCTCGCCACCCAGCCCACCCGCGCCCTCGGCCTCATCAAGCGCGCCCTCAACGCGTCCTGGGCGAACGATCTCGACGCCCAGCTCGACGTCGAGGCGGAGCTGCAGCGCGAAGCCGGGCGGACGGCGGACTATCGGGAGGGGGTCAGGGCGTTCCAGGAGAAGAGGAAGGCGAGGTTCGTGGGAGGGTGAGCTATGAGGACACGTCCCGGCTCACAACCACGTCATCCTGAGCGAGGCGAAGGATCTCGCCCCGGCGCAGCGAGGTCGCGCCAGCCCGGGTCGACCGCGTTTATCGACGCGATCTTCTTGCGGCGCGTCCACCCCGCCATCTGCTTTTCTAGCAGCGATGGCCGCTCGGGGCCCGCTCAGGGTCTCCACATGTACACGTACACGTCTCACGTCTCCAGGAGCGGGTGAATCCTTGACAGCTCGGACTCCTCTCACCATGGCCAGATCCTTCGCTTCGCTCGGGATGACGACCTCGCGAGGCGGCGCATGACCCCGCGGCTCACCCCCCACCTCGACCCTACCACCCCGATCGGCGTCCTCGGCGCCGGCGCCATGGGCACGGGGATCGCGCAGGTGGCGGCGACCCACGGGCACCCGGTGGTGGTCGTCGACGCCAGCGCCCCGGCGCTCGAGCGGTCACGCGCCGCGATCGAGAAAGCGTTGGAGCGCGAGGTCGAGAAGGGGCGCCTGACGCGGGCGCGACGCGACGAGATCGTCGGGCGGCTCCGCTTCTCCGGGCAGAGCGGCATCGGCGGGATGGACGCCTTCGCCGACTGCGGGCTCGTCGTCGAGGCGATCGTCGAGGGGCTCGACGCCAAGCGCGACGCCTTCGCGCGGCTCGAGGGGGCGGTGCCGGCGGAGTGCGTGCTCGCGACGAACACGTCGTCGCTCTCCGTCTCCGCGATCGCCGCGGCGTGCGAGCGGCCGGAGCGCGCGCTCGGCGTGCACTTCTTCAACCCGGCCCCCGTGATGCCGCTCGTCGAGATCGTCTCCGGCGTGCGAACGGCGCCCGAGACGCTCGCCGCCACGCGGGCGCTCGTGGACGCGTGGGGGAAGACGACCGTCCTCGCCGCCGACACGCCGGGGTTCATCGTCAACCGCATCGCGCGCCCCTTCTACGGCGAGTCGCTGCGCCTCTACGAGGAGGGCGTCGCCGACCCGGCCACGATCGACTGGGCGCTGCGCGACCTCGGTGGATTCCGCATGGGGCCCTTCGAGCTGATGGATTTCATCGGCCACGACGTGAATTTCGCCGTCACCCGCTCGGTGTTCGAGGCGTTCTTCTACGAGCCGCGCTACCGCCCCTCGTTCGCGCAGCAGCGTCTCGTCGACGCGGGACTCCTCGGACGCAAGACGGGGCGCGGCTTCTACGACTATTCCCCCGGGGCCGCGAAGCCGGAGCCCGACACGAGCGACCGCGCGCGCGGCGAGGCGATCCTCGACCGCGTCCTGTGCATGCTGATCAACGAGGCCGCGGACGCGGTCCACCTCCGCGTCGCGTCCCCCGCCGACGTCGACCTCGCGATGACGCGCGGCGTGAATTACCCGAAGGGCCTGCTCGCCTGGGCCGACGAGCTTGGTGTCGATCACGTGCTCGGCACGCTGTCGGCGCTCCAGGAGGAGTACGGCGAGGACCGCTACCGGCCGAGCCCGCTGCTCCGGCGGATGGCGCGCGAGCGGAGGCGGTTCTTTGAGCGCTGAGCGCGGAGTCGCGCGAACCGACGCGGGGGAGGGCGCGCAGGAGCGCGCCGAGCGACTCGTGGCGGCGATGCTCGCGCACGACGCGTTCACCGCGTGGCTCGGCGCCGAGCTGGTGGCGCTGCGGCCCGACGCCTGCACGCTGCGCATGGCCGTGCGGGCGGAGATGCTCAACGGCTTCGGGGTCTGTCACGGCGGGATCGCCTTCTCGCTCGCCGACAGCGCCCTGGCGTTCGCGTCGAACACGCACGGCCGGATCACGGTGAGCATCGAGAACAGCATCGCCTACCCCGCGGCCGTGCGCGGCGGCGACACACTGACGGCCGACGCCGAGCTCGAAGGGGAGAGCAATCGCCTCGCCTTCTACCGGGTGACGGTGCGGAATCAGGACGGCGCGACCGTGGCGCTGTTCCGGGGTACGGTCTATCGAACGAACAAGGAGCTGGCAGCCGCGGGCGAGACACTGCCAACTGACAACTAGCGACTGCCAACTGCGAACCGTCGAACGTCCGCGGTTCTCAGTTGGGAGTTCGCAGTTGCTAGTCGTCAGTTCGCACTGCTGGTTGTCAGTTGGCAGTCGCTAGTTGTCAGTGGGCAGTCGCTGGGTGCCATCAATCATTCTGGATTTCTCTCATGCCTGAAGCCTTCCTCGTCGACGGTCTCCGTACCCCCATCGGCTCCTTCGGGGGCAGCCTCAGCGAGGTGCGGCCGGACGACATGGCCGCGCTCGTCATCCAGCGCCTGCTCGAGCGCCACCCGCGCCTCGATCCGGCCCGGATCACGGACGTCATCCTCGGCTGCGCCAACCAGGCGGGGGAGGACAACCGCAACGTCGCCCGCATGGCGGCGCTGCTCGCCGGCCTTCCCCCCTCGGTGCCGGGCGAGACGGTGAACCGCCTCTGCGCCTCGGGGATGAGCGCGGTCGCGCACGCCGCGCGCGCCGTGCGCCTCGGCGAGGGAGACATCTACGTGGCGGGCGGCGTGGAGAGCATGACGCGGGCGCCCTACGTGCTCTCCAAGAGCGGGAAGGCGTTCGCTCGCGACGCGCAGCTCTTCGACACGAGCATCGGCTGGCGCTTCGTGAACCCGCGCATGAAGGAGCGCTACGGCGTGGACGCGATGGGGGAGACGGCGGAGAACGTCGCCGAGGAGCATGGCGTGGCGCGGGCCGACCAGGATCTCTTCGCGTGCAAGACGCAGCAGCGCGCCGCGGCCGCGCGCGCCGCCGGCCGCTTCGCGCGGGAGATCGTGCCCGTGGAGGTGCCCGGCGCCAGGCGCGGATCCACCGAGCAGTTCGCGCAGGACGAGTTCATCCGCCCCGAGACGACGCTCGAGGGGCTGGCGAAGCTCAAGCCGGCCTTCCGCGCCGGCGGCTCCGTGACCGCCGGCAACTCCTCCGGCATCAACGACGGCGCCTGCGCCCTGCTCGTCGCCTCCGAGCGCGCCGTCGCCGAGCTCGGGCTCGAGCCGCTGGCCCGCATCGTCACGTCGGCCGCCGCCGGCGTCGAGCCGCGGACGATGGGCATGGGGCCGGTGCCCGCCTCCCGCAAGGCGCTGGCGCAGGCCGCGCTCGCGCTCGACGACATGGACGTGATCGAGCTGAACGAGGCGTTCGCCGCGCAGGCGCTGGCGTGCCTGCGCGACCTGGGCATCGGCGACGACGACCCCCGCGTCAACCCCAACGGCGGCGCGATCGCCCTCGGCCACCCGCTGGGCATGTCCGGCGCCCGCCTCCTGCTCACCGCGGCCCACGAGCTGCGCGAGCGCCGCGGCCGCCACGCGCTGGCGACGATGTGCGTCGGCGTCGGGCAGGGAATGGCGACGGTGCTGGAGCGGGTGTAGCGATGGAGACGTCAGGGCAGTTGGCGGTCGTCAGTCATCAACAGTTGGCAGTCGGCAGTCATCAGTTCGCAGTTCGCAGTGTCGTGCCGCAACTGCCCACTGACCACTGACGACTGCCAACCGTCTCCCGCCCCTTTCCCGTACCGATCCCCATGCCCAACATCTTCGCCTTCGAGGAGTTCACCCCCGTCGTCCACCCCTCCGCCTTCGTTCACCCGAACGCCGCCGTCACCGGGAGCGTGATCATCGGGCGCGACGTGTACGTCGGGCCGGGCGCGGCGATCCGTGGGGACTGGGGCGGGGTGGTGATCGAGGACGGGTGCAACGTGCAGGAGAACTGCGTCGTGCACATGTTCCCCGGCATCACGGTGGTGCTCGAGGAGAGCGCGCACGTGGGGCACGGGGCGATCGTGCACGGGGCGCGCATCGGGCGCAACGCGCTGATCGGGATGAACGCCGTCGTGATGGACAACGCGGTGGTCGGCGCCGGCTGCGTCGTGGGCGCCCTCTGCTTCGTGCCCTCGGGGATGGAGATCCCGGAGCGAAAGGTCGTCGTCGGCAACCCGGCGAAGATCGTGAAGGACGTGAGCGACGAGATGCTCGCCTGGAAGACCGAGGGCACGCGTCTGTACCAGCAGCTCCCCGCGAGGCTCCACCGCTCCCTCCGCCCCTGCGATCCGCTGCGCGAGCTTCCGCCCGAGCGCCGGGAGCAGGCGGCGGGTTATCGTACGTGGAGGGAGACGCGGGGCGAGGAGTGAGGGCGCGGGCCCGTCGGGCGCGCCACGGCGTCCCGTACGCAGGAACCGAAGATCCATCGAGAGAGAGGCCGACCGATGCGGTTGCAGAACTACGCGATGGGGACCTGGGTGGAGGGGACGGGGAAGGGGACCGATCTCTTTCACGCCGTCACGGGGGAGAAGATCGCCGAGGCGTCGAGCGAAGGGCTCGACTTCGCCGGGATGCTCGACTACGGGCGGCGGGTCGGGGGGCCGGCGCTCCGCCGGATGACCTTCCACGAGCGGGCGCGGGTGCTCAAGGCGCTCGCCACCTACCTCACGGCGCGAAAGGACGAGTTCTACCGCGTCTCCGCCGCCACCGGGGCGACGAAGGGCGATAGCTGGATCGACATCGACGGCGGCTTCGGGACGCTCTTCACCTACGCGAGCAAGGGGCGGCGCGAGCTGCCGAACGAGCCGTTCTACGTCGACGGGCCCACCGAGGCGCTGTCGAAGGGCGGCGCGTTCGTCGGCCGCCACATCTGCGTCCCGCTCGAGGGGGTGGGAGTCCAGATCAACGCCTTCAACTTCCCCGTCTGGGGGATGCTCGAGAAGCTCTCGACCTCCCTCCTCGCCGGCGTCCCCGCGATCGTGAAACCGGCGACGGTGACCTCCTTCCTGACCGAGGCCGTGGCGCGGGCGATCGTCGAGTCGGGGATCCTCCCGGCGGGCACCTTCCAGCTCATCTGCGGGAGCGCCGGCGATCTCCTCGACCACCTGACCTGCCAGGACACCGTCGCCTTCACCGGGTCGGCGGCGACCGGGCACATGCTCAAGCGGAGCAAGGCGATCCTCGAGAACTCGGTCCGCTTCAACCAGGAGGCCGACTCGCTCAACTACTCCATGCTCGGCCCCGACGCCACCCCGGGGTCGCCCGAGTTCGACCTCTTCGTGAAGGAGGTCGTGAAGGAGATGACGGTGAAGGCGGGGCAGAAGTGCACCGCGATCCGGCGCACCTTCGTCCCGGCCGGCATGGTCGAGCCCGTCGTCGCGGCGCTGCGCCAGCGGCTCGCCGGGGTGAAGATCGGTGACCCGAGCGTCGAGGGGGTCCGCATGGGCCCGCTCGCCGGAAAGTCGCAGGTGAAGGAGGTCCGCCAGAGCGTCGACAAGCTGCGCCGGGACACCGAGCTCCTCTGGGGCGACGCGCTCGACGTCGTCGGCGCCGACCCAGAGAAGGGGGCGTTCTTCCCGACGATGCTGCTCTACTCGGAGCGCCCGTTCGACAACACGACGCCGCACGACGTCGAGGCCTTCGGGCCGGTCAACACCGTCATGCCCTACGCCTCGGTGGAGGAGGCGATCGAGCTGGCGAAGCTGGGGAAGGGGAGCCTCGTCGGCTCGCTGTTCACCGCCGACGACGGCGTGGCGCGCGACGTCGCGCTCGGCACCGCCGCCTACCACGGCCGGCTCATGCTCGTCAACCGGCAGAGCGCCAGGGAGTCCACCGGCCACGGCTCCCCGCTGCCGCACCTCGTGCACGGCGGCCCGGGGCGCGCCGGCGGGGGCGAGGAGATGGGCGGGATGCGCGGCGTGATGCACTACATGCAGCGCACCGCCCTCCAGGGCTCCCCGACCACCATCGCCCGCGTGACGAACGAGTGGACGAAGGGCGCCGAGGAGAAGCGCGACCGCGTGCACCCGTTCCGGAAGTACTTCGACGAGCTCGAGGTGGGGGAGACCCTGGTCACGCACCGGCGGACGATCACCGAGGCGGACGTCGTCAACTTCGCCGGCCTCTCGGGCGACTTCTTCTACGCCCACATGGACGACATTGCGGCCCGCGACTCGATCTTCGAGCGCCGCGTCGCGCACGGCTACTTCGTCCTCTCGGCGGCCGCGGGGCTGTTCGTGGACCCGGCGCCCGGCCCCGTGCTCGCCAACTACGGGCTCGAGGGGCTGCGCTTCGTGAAGCCCGTCTACATCGGCGACACGATCCGCGCGCGCCTCACGTGCAAGTCGAAGACGGCGAAGGAGGACCGCGACGGGCAGGTGCCCCAGGGCGTGGTCGCGTGGGACGTCGAGGTCACCAACCAGGACGACGAGCCGGTAGCGGTCTACACGATCCTCACCCTCGTGCGCCGGCTCGCCGGCGCGGGGGGAGGCGACCTGGCGGCAGGCGACGGTGTGGGGGCGGGCGCCGAGCGCGCCCTCGCCACCCAGGCGCCGGAGTCGATCACGCCGCCCGAGCGGATGGCGAGGACGGAGCCGGGATCGGCGCCGGTCCGGGTGTCGTAGGGTTGACGCCGGCGCGCGACGCGTGAATACTCCGTGACCATGAACGCCGCCCTCCGCGCCTACGGCTACCGCTATTACGCGACCCGACCACCGGGCCGACGGCGGAGTCGTACGCGCGACTGAGCGCGGACGGAGTTCGACGACGAGCGGCCCGTGAGATCACGGGCCGCTCTTTTTTTTCCCCCCGGAGGACACGATGCTGGAGCACGCGCACCGCCATGCCGTCCCCACCCCCACCCCCACCCCCACCCCCGCCCGATCCCTCCCGCCCGTTCTCGAGCAGGACTGGGCCGCCTACACCCCGGAGCAGCACCTGGTCTGGTCGATGCTCTACGCGCGCCGCATGGCGTCGCTGCGCCAGACCGGGAGCGAGGTGTTCCTGCGCGGAGCCGATGCCATCGGCCTGCGCGCCGACTGTGTTCCCGACCTCGCGGAGGTCAACGCGCGCCTCGCGGCGCGCACCGGCTGGGCCGCCGTCCCCGTCGGCGGCTTCATCGAGCCGCGCGAGTTCTTCGCCTGTCTGGCGAGCCGGCGCTTCCCGACGACGATCACCGTGCGTCCTCTCGAGGGGCTCGACTACGTGCCCGAGCCGGACATCTTCCACGACGTGTTCGGGCACGTCCCGCTCCACGCCGATCCGGTCTTCGCCGACTTCCTGCAGCGCTTCGGCGAGGTCGCGGCCACCGCGCGTCGGGAGGAGGACGTCGAGCGCATGGCCCGCCTCTTCTGGTTCACCGTGGAGTTCGGGCTGATCCGGGAGGGGGGGGAGACGCGCGTCTACGGGAGTGGCCTGATCTCCTCGGCCAAGGACGCCGCGAACGCCCTCGGCGCGACGTGCGACCGGCGCCCCTTCGCGCTCGACGCCGTCCTCGCGCAGCCGTACGCCATCGACCGCCTGCAGGACGTCCTCTTCGTCGTCGAGTCGTTCGACCAGCTCTTCGCGGCGGTGGGCGAGGCCGGGCGCCGGATGGCCGCCGGGGCCGCGTGACGCGCGCCAGCCTGGCCCGGGGGGCGCTGGCGCGCCTCTCGCGGAGCGTGTCCGGAGCCGGCGCCGGGGTTAAATTGAGGCGACCGCGTCAATCCTTCCGGAGACTCGCATGGCGACTCAGACTGCTCCCGTCACCGAGACGGCCACCGACACCTTTCCGATCAACGGAACCGACTACATCGAGTTCTACGTCGGGAACGCCAAGCAGGCGTCGCTCTACTACCGCGCCGCCTTCGGCTTCAACCTCGTGGCCTACCGCGGCCCCGAGACCGGCACGCGCGACCGGGCGAGCTACGTCGTCGAGCAGGGAAAGATCCGCTTCGTGCTCACGACGCCGATCCGCGCCGACCTGAGCGACGAGGCGAAGCGGATCGCCGACCACCTCCACCGCCACGGCGACGGGGTGCGCGACCTCGCCCTCTGGGTGGACGACGCCCGCGACGCTTTCGACAGGGCGGTGGAGCGCGGCGCCAGGCCGGTGCAGGAGCCGCGCGTGCTCCGCGACGACGACGGCGAGGTGGTCACCGCGTCGATCGCGATCTACGGCGACACGGTCCACAGCCTCGTCGAGCGCCGGAACTACCGCGGCGCCTTCATGCCCGGCTTCCGCGCCGCGAAGCCGGACTACAACCCGCCCGGCGTCGGGCTCAAGTACGTCGACCACTGCGTGGGGAACGTCGAGCTCGGGAAGATGAACGAGTGGGTGCGGTTCTACGCCGACGTGATGGGCTTCCGCAACCTGCTCACCTTCGACGACAAGGACATCTCGACCGAGTACACGTCGCTGATGTCGAAGGTGATGGCGAACGGCAACGACCGCATCAAGTTCCCCATCAACGAGCCGGCGGCGGGGAAGAAGAAGTCGCAGATCGACGAGTACCTCGAGTTCTACGGCGGACCGGGCGTGCAGCACATGGCGCTCGCCACCGGCGACATCCTGGCGACGGTGCGCTCGCTCAAGGAGCGCGGCGTCGAGTTCCTCCAGACGCCGACCAGCTACTACGAGGATCTCCAGGAGCGCGTCGGCAAGATCGACGAGCCGCTGGCCGAGCTCCAGAAGCTGGGCATCCTCGTCGACCGCGACCCCGACGGGTACCTGCTCCAGATCTTCACCCGCCCCGTCGAGGACCGCCCGACGGTCTTCTACGAGATCATCCAGCGCAAGGGCGCCAAGAGCTTCGGCAAGGGGAACTTCCGGGCGCTCTTCGAGGCGATCGAGCGGGAGCAGGCGGCGCGGGGGAACCTCTAACCGAGGCGCGGGAGCCATGCCGATCTATCACCAGCTGGGTGAAGTACCGCGCAAGCGGCACACGGCGTTCAGGAAGCCCTCCGGCGGCATCTACGCCGAGGAGCTCATGGGGCACGAGGGGTTCACGGGAACGTCGTCGCTCCTCTATCACGTGCACCCGCCGACGACGGTGAAGTCGGTGAAGCGCCTGCGCGACATGGCGTGGGAGGCGGAGGAGGATGCGCCGCTCATGCACCGGCACTTCCGCACCGGGCAGGTCAAGGCCGGCGGGAGCCCGACGCTCGACCGCACGCCCCTCCTGTTCAACCAGGACATCGGCATGCTGTACGTCGAGCCCGACGAGCAGGACGCCCACTTCTACCGGAACGCGCAGGCCGACGAGCTGGTCTACGTCGCCAAGGGGAGCGGGGTGCTGGAGAGCACCTTCGGCGACCTGCCGTACCGCGAGGGCGACTACCTCGTGATTCACCGCGGCATCATGCACCGCTACAAGCTCGACATGGCGAAGGGGCCGACGAAGCTCCTCGTGATGGAGAGCCGGGGGCACGTGCGCTGGCCGAAGCGCTACCGGAACGAGTTCGGGCAGCTCATCGAGGGGGCACCGTACTCCGAGCGCGACATCCGCCGCCCTGCGCAGCTCAACACCCATGACGAGATGGGGGACTTCCGCATCCTCGTCAAGCAGTACGACGCGCTCAACGAGTTCATCCTCGATCACCACCCCTTCGACGTCGTCGGTTGGGACGGCTACTTCTACCCGTGGGCGTTCAACATCCACGACTTCGAGCCAATCGTGGGCCGCGTCCACCAGCCCCCCCCGGTGCACCAGACCTTCCAGGGGGACGGCTTCGTCGTCTGCTCCTTCTGCCCACGCCCGTACGACTTCGGGGAGAACGCGATCCCGGCGCCGTACAACCACAGCAACGTCGACTCCGACGAGGTGATCTACTACGCCTCCGAGGAGTTCATGAGCCGCAAGGGGATCGAGTTCGGGAGCATCACCCACCACCCGGACGGCATCCCGCACGGCCCGCACCCCGGCCGTTACGAGGCGAGCATCGGCCAGAAATGGACGAACGAGCTGGCGGTGATGATGGACTCCTTCCGGCCGCTCAAGGTCGCCCGTGCGGCGCGGAAGATCGAGGACCCCACGTATCACCAGTCGTGGATCCAGGCGCAGCACGGCATGATCGCCGCGCCGAAGACCGTCACCGATTGACGCGAGCCCCGACGGCCGATCCGTCCCGATGACAGCAGAGCCCCTCCCGGCCGGGCCGGGAGGGGCTCTGCGCCATTCGGGAGGCCTCCGCTCCCGCGCCGCTCGGTTCGGTGTACTCGACTGCATGGCCCCGCTCCCCATGCTCGTATAGCTTTCGGGCTCCTCCACCTCTTCAGGACTTCCCGATGACGAGACGTGCCCTGCTCGGCGTCGCCCTTCCGGCGCTGTTCGGCGCCGCGCTCGCGACGCCCTCGGCGGTCGTGCCGCTGGCCGCGCAGCAGCAGCAGACGTCGACCCTCGCCCGCGCCGCGCGGCGCCCGATCACCTTCGAGGACTTCGCGGCGATCAAGGCGCTGAGCGATCCGCAGATCGCCCCCGACGGGCGCAGCGTGCTATACGCCGTGCGCAGCACCGACGTGGTCGCCAACAAGCGGAGCACGGCGACCTTCCTGCAGCCGCTCGCCGGCGGGCCGGCCCGGCAGTACCCGGACGACACGACCCGCGCCGCCGAGGCGCGCTGGTCCCCCGACGGGCGGCGCGTCGCCTACGTCGCCGGCGGCCAGCTCTGGGTGGCCGACGCCAGCGGCGCCAGCCGCCGCCAGCTCACGACGCTCGACGGCGGCGCCACCGGTCCCGTCTGGGCGCCGAGCGGCGACCGCGTCGCCTTCACGTCGAGCGTCTATCCGGAGTGCTCCACGCGCCCCGACTTCGACGCCTGCGACGCGGCACGGGCGAAGGCGCGCGACACGAGCAAGGTGAAGGCGCACGTCGCCGACCGGCTCATGTACCGCCACTGGATGTCGTTCGACGAGGGGCAGCGCTCGCACCTCTTCGTCGTCGCGCCCGACGGCGCCGGCCTGCGCGACGTCACCGCCGGTGCCCCCTACGACGTGCCCCCCGCGCCGTTCGGCGGGAGCGAGGCGTACGCCTTCTCCCCCGACGGCCGCGAGCTCGCCTACACGGCCAAGGACCAGGGGCGCGAGGAGGCGTGGTCCACGGACCTCAATCTCTACACGGTGCCGGTGGCCGGCGGCTCCCCGACCGTGATCACGGCGGCCAACCGCGGCGGCGACCAGAACCCGGTCTATTCGCCCGACGGCCGCTACCTCGCCTACGCCTCGCAGCAGCGCGCCGGCTTCGAGAGCGACCGGTGGCGGCTGATGCTCTACGACCGCGCGAGCAGGCAGTCGCGCGAGCTCCTCACCGGCTGGGACCGCAACGCCGACGTCTACCTCTGGGCACCCGACTCTCGCGCCCTCCTCGTGCAGAGCGTGGACGCGGGCCGGAACGACTTCTTCCGAGTCGCGCTCGACGCCAGGGGCGCGGCGGTGGGCGCCCCGCGCCTCGTCGTCGGTGGCCTGAACAACGCCGCGCTCTCAGTCGCCCGCGACGGCCGCACCGCCGTCTGGCTGCGCGACGCGGCCGACCGGCCGGCCGAGGTCTACGCCGCCGTGCTTCCCGCGCGTGGGACGGCGCAGCCGCGCGCGCTCACGCACGTCAACGACGCGCTCGTCGCGCAGCTCGACGTGAGCCCGGTCGAGGACATGTGGTTCAGGGGTGCCGGCGGCGACAGCGTGCAGGCGTTCGTGCTCAAGCCGCCCGGATTCCAGGCGGGGAAGAAGTACCCGGTCATCCTGCTCATCCACGGCGGCCCGCAGGGCGAGTGGCTCGACAACTGGCACTCGCGCTGGAACTACCAGATGTTCGCCGCCACCGGCGCCGGGCTGGTCATCGTCAACCCGCGCGGCTCGATCGGCTACGGGCAGCGCTTCGTGGACGAGGTCTCGCGCGACTGGGGCGGCAAGGTGGTCACCGACCTGATGAACGGCGTCGACGCGGCGCTCGCCCGCTACCCCTGGATGGACGGCGACCGGCTCGGCGCCACGGGCGGCTCCTTCGGCGGCTACATGACGAACTGGCTCGCGGGCCACTCGACGCGCTTCAAGGCGCTCGCGACCCACGCCGGCGTGTTCAATCTCGAGAACATGTACGGCGCCACCGAGGAGATCTGGTTCCCCGAGTGGGAGTACGGCGGCCCCTACTGGGACTCGACGGCGATGGAGCAGCAGTACCGGAAGTTCTCCCCCCACCTGGCGGCGAAGAACTTCAAGACGCCGCACCTCGTGATGCACGGCGAGCTCGATTATCGGGTCCCCTACTACGAGGGCGTCTCGATGTTCACGGCGCTGCAGCGCCAGGGCGTCCCCAGCCGCTTCGTCCTCTTTCCGGACGAGGGGCACTGGATCGCCAAGCCGCAGAACCAGCGGCTCTGGTGGAGCGAGATGCAGGGGTGGTTCAGAAAGTACCTCGGCACCGGCGACGCGCGCGCGTCGCGCTGAGCGGCGCCGGGTAGTCGGAGCACGCGTGTCCGCGTGGCGGTCGTCGGTGCCCGGCGCCCGGTCCCTGGGCGAGCCCGGCGACCGGCGCCCAGGGACCGACACCAGCCACCCGACCCCCCACTCCCCGCCGGCCGTGACGCTCCGACGCTCCCTCACGACCCTCTCCCTGGTCTTCATCCTCTACTTCAACACCTCGGGCGGG
>JBJMNL010000119.1:0-10215 GCA_045804285.1 Gemmatimonadaceae bacterium | reverse complement strand
CGCGGCCACCGTGGCCATCCAGCACCGCCCAACCTGCGTCGACCCAGCGCTGGACCCGCTCGAGCTCGCCGGCGCCGACCTCGAGGCCGCCGTCGGTGCGCAGCCCGAGATACACGTCCTCGGCGGCGCGGTTCTCACCGGTCAGGACCTCTTCACCGGCCACCGGGTCACGGCCGGCCGCCGTCGCGCGCATCCACTCCGTGTACGCGGCCACGTTCCAGCGACGCCGCCGGCCGTCGAACTCGTGCGCGGCCGGCCCGACGCCTCCGTACGGGGCTCCGCCCCAGTAGCTGGAGTTGTGGCGCGACTCGAAGCCGGGTCGCGCGAAGTTCGACACCTCGTAGTGCCGGAAGCCGGCCGCGGTGAGCCGCTCGTGCGCGAGCAGGAAGTCTTCCTCGTACCGCTCCTCCGGCGCCTCGTGCGCGAGCCCTCGCTCCGTCCAACGCCCGAGGGGCGTGCCGGGCTCCACGGTGAGGCCGTAGAGCGAGAGGTGCGACGGCTGGAGCGCCAGCGCACGGTCGAGGTCGTCCGCCCAGGAGCGCTCCACGTCGGTGGGGAGGGCGAAGATCAGGTCGAGCGAGTAGTTCGTGATCCCGGCCGCGCGGGCGCGCGCAACAGCGGCCCCGATGCCGGTCGAGTCGTGCGTGCGGTGCATCCAGCCGAGCGCGCGGTCGCTGAAGCTCTGACTGCCGATCGACAGGCGGTTCACCCCCGCGCCCCGCCACCGTCGCAGCGCCTCGTCGGTGACGTCGTCCGGATTCACCTCGATCGTCACCTCGGCGCCGGCGGCGATGCCGGCGTGGTCGCGGACGCGCGCGATGGCGGCCGCGATCCCCTCGCCGCCGAGCCGCGACGGCGTGCCGCCGCCGAAGTAGAGGGTGTCGAGCTCGAGCCGCTCACCGCCCGCGCGAGGCGCGCCGAAGCGCAGCTCGAGCTCCCGACCCAGCCCGTCGAGATACTCGGCCACGGGCACGCGAGCGCGGACCGCGATCGCGAAGTCGCAGTACGAGCAGCGCCGCGCGCAGAAGGGCACGTGGACGTAGAGGTGGCGCAAGGCGATGAACCGAGGGGACGGGTGGCGCTGGGGCGGGGGCGCGGCCCGCGCTGGTCGCGGCCGGCACCACAATGTACCCCGCTCCGGGCGAAGTGAGCCCAGGCGCCGGCGCTCAGCGCCGCCGGATCTCCCCGGTGAGGGCGCACTCGACGGCGCCGGCGAGCTCGAGCGTCGTCACCGCCGCGATGCAGCGACGCGCCGGCAGTCCACTGCGCGCCGCGAGCGAGTCGAGGTCGGCGGGGCCGCCGGCGAGCGAGTCCCAGACGGTGCGCTCGTCGCCGCCGAGCTCCGGGGGGGGCCGGCGCACCGGTTCCGTGAGGCCGAGCAGCGCCACGGCGTCGGCCACGGAGGCGATGACGGCCGCGCCATCGCGGAGGAGCTCGTTGGCGCCGGCGCTCTGCGGTGCGTCGATCGGGCCGGGCACGGCGGCGACGGTGCGCCCGAGGTCCAGGGCGTGGCCCGCGGTGATGAGCGCCCCGCTCCTGGCGCCTGCCTCGACGACCACGACCAGTTGCGCGAGGGCGGCGATGAGGCGATTGCGGCGTGGAAAGGAGCCGGCCGTGGCGCGCTCGCCCGGTGCGTGCTCGGAGAGTAGGAGTCCGTGGTCGGCGATGGCCCGGTGCAGCGACGCGTGCGCCGCCGGGTAGGGCACGTCGATCCCCGTGCCGAGGACGGCCACCGTGCGCCCGTTCACGTCGAGGGCGGCGCGGTGGGCGGCGGCGTCGATGCCGCGCGCCAGCCCGCTGACGACCGTGGCGCCGGCGCGGGCGAAGGCGGTCGCCAGCTCGCGGGTGATGCGCTCGCCGTACGCCGACGTCGAGCGCGTGCCGACGATCGCCACCGCGGGCGGGGCGGCCGCGGCGTGGTCGCCGAGCGAGTAGAGGTGTGGCGGCGGGTCCGGGAGGTCGAGGAGCGCCGGCGGGTAGGTCGCGTCGCCGCGGAGGAGCAGTGTGGCGCCGGCGGCATCCGTGGCGCGGAGGGCGGCGTCGGCGGCGGCGACCGCCGCTCGGCGCGCCGCGGGCGATGCCGCCTCCAATGCTTGCGCCGCGGACCCGAATCGTTCGACGAGCGATTGGAAGGTGGCGCCGCCCACGCCCGGGAGGAGCGAGAGCGCCAGCGCCGCGCGGCGCCCCGCCGCGTCAGGGGTGGGCGGCGTCGGCCACCTGCTGGGCGGAGGCCTTCTTCATCTCGAGTAGCTTGCTCCACCAGGCCGCGAGGAGCGTATCGAGCCCCGTGCGCCCCGCGGCGCTGATGCCGAAGATTCCAAAGGCGTTCGGCGTGTCGATGGGCGGCGCGTAGTCCTCGCCGAGCAGGTCGAGCTTCGTGAAGACGACGCAGTGCGGCTTCGCCGCGAGCTCCGGGGAGTACGACTCCACCTCGCGCCGGAGCTGGTCGTACTCCGCCTGCCAGTCCATCGCGTCGATCGGGATCAGGAAGGCGAGGATCCGGGTGCGCTCGATGTGGCGCAGGAACTGGAGTCCCAGACCCTTCCCCTCGTGCGCGCCCTCGATGATGCCCGGGATGTCGGCGACGACGAAGGTGCGGTGGTCCGAGAGCTGGACGACGCCCAGGTTCGGGGCGAGGGTGGTGAACGGGTAGTCGGCGATCTTCGGGCGGGCGGCCGAGATGACGGAAAGGAGCGTCGACTTGCCCGCGTTCGGTTGACCGACCAGCCCCACGTCGGCGATCAGCTTGAGCTCGAGCTCGAGGGAGCGGCGCTCCCCTTCCTCGCCCGGCTGCCACTCGCGCGGCGAGCGGTGGGTGGACGTGGCGAAGAAGGCGTTCCCCTTGCCCCCGCGGCCGCCGCGCGCGACGACCACCTCGTCGCCGTCGGCGAGGATGTCGCCCAGCACCTCGCCCGTGTCCAGGTCGCGGACGATCGTGCCCGGCGGCACCGGGAGGACGACGTCGTCTCCCGAGCGCCCCGTCTTGTTCGCGCCCATGCCGTGCTCGCCGCGCTCCGCCGTCCAGGAGTCGCGGTAGGTGTAGTCGAGAAGCGTGGCGAGGTTCGAGTCGCCGCGGACGATCACGTCACCGCCGCGGCCGCCGTCGCCGCCGTCGGGGCCGCCCATGGGCGTGCGCCACTCGCGGCGGAAGGAGGTGCACCCGGAGCCGCCGGTGCCGGCTTCGATCTTTACGACGACGCGGTCGATGAACATCGACTGGGGACTGGAGACGGGACTTGGGAGCAGGGACCGCGAATCGATCCCGGCGGTGCCTCGCTGCCGCTCGGTGCGGCTCGCGGGCCCGGGCGAAATCTACTTGCCCAGCACCCGCGCCAAGAGCTGGCGATAGCGTCGGGCGTCCTCGGGGCCGGCGAGGTCGGCGACGATGTCGAGCGTCTCCGAGAGGTCGGCCGAGGAAGCGCCCGCGTGGAGCGCGCCGTGAAGGTGCGAGTGCAACTGTCGGTCCTGACGGGACGCGGCGCAGGCGGCGACGACGCAGAGCTCGCGGCGCCGCAGGTCGAGCCCCGGGCGCGAGAGCACCTTGCCGTAGCCGTCCACGATCATCCAACTGTCGAGCGCCGGGTGGAGCTCGCGGATGTTGCGCCGGAGCGGCTCGTAGAAGCGCCCGTAGACCACGGCGCACGTCCGCTCGCCGCGCGCGCGCCACTCCTCGGTCGTGGTCTCCGCGTCCGCATCGTCCGCCGGCGCCGGCCGTCCCGAGACGCGGCGCCACTCGCGGGCCGCGTTGAGCGCGCGCGGAAAGCCGGCGAACAGGTACGATTGCAGGATCACCTCCTCCACCCACTCCGGCTGCACCTCGTCGGCCGCGTCGGCGAGCGCGGCGCGGACGTCGGCCTCGCTTCCGACCGCGACGACCGCGGCGATGCGGACGAGCTGTCGAGTTCCCTCGTCGAGTGCCGGAAGGGTGGCGGCGCCGGCGTCGCCGCGCGTCACCGAAGCCACGCGCGCCGGATCGAAATCGGGTCGAGCGAACCGTCCCCCGCGTCCGTCATGCCGCCGGTCGCACCTCACCGACGACCTCGCCGCGGGTGTTGCGCACGGTCTTGCGCATGAACTCGGCGAGCCGGGTGGGGAGCGGGTCCGGGAGGGCGTCGAGATGCTGGAGGAGGCGGAGGACCGCCGCGCCCTGGGCGCGCTGCGCACCGTCCTCGACCTTCACCGCGAGCCCGACGCCGCGATCGAGGAGGGCCAGGGAGTGCACGCCCTCGGCGCCGACCTTGGCGAGGACGCGCCCCTTCGTCTCCTCCATGAGGACCGTGTCGAAGCGATCCGTGCCGCCCACGAGGAAGGGTTGGGCGATCATCGCCGAGACGACGCGCGTCGGCACCTCGTCGCGGCGGCGGGCGGCGCAGGCGAGGCGCGCGTAGGCCCGGGCCATCGCCTCGAGCGGGAGGCTGAAGACCGTGACGCCGCAGCCGTCGACCGCCACGCCGATGCGGGAGGGGGGAAGCCCCGACCAGCGGGCGACCGTCTCGAGCGCCGCGCGCTGCACCGGGTGCTCGCGCCTCTCGTAGCCCTGGGTCGCCCAGCGCGCCGTATGGGCGCGGGCGAGCATCGCCGCGTGCTTCCCCGAGCAGTTGTTGTGGAGGCGCGACGGGAAGGCGCCCGATTCGCGGATGATGCGCAGCCCGCGCGAGGAGAGCGGCTCGTGCGGGCCGCAGGCCAGGTCTCCCTCCTCCATGCCGATCGCCCCGAGCATGGCGCCCGCGAGCGCCACGTGCTCCGGCTCGCCGCCGTGCGAGCCGCAGGAGAGGGCGAGCTCGTCATCGCCCCAGGCGAGGGAATCGAAGCCGCCCGCCTCGATGAACGGCATCACCTGGAACGGCTTCGCGCAGGAGCGCCAGAACGTCACCTGCGCCGGGTTCCGGGCGACCGCCACGAGCGCGTCGCCGGCGCCCACCACCGCCGCGTGGACGCAGTGGCGCGATTCCACCTCGTTACCGCGCGTGACCACGACATCAAGCTCGTAAGTCTCCATGTACCGCGCTTCGCCGTTCCTCGATCCGGGCCGTCGCCTGTTCCTCCCACCGCGAACCCGTCGTCGGGCTGTCGGACCCGAAAGATAATCGGACGGCGCTGTCAACAGGTCAGCGGGCCGAGCCTGACGCGCGGATGGCCCCGCCGAGCACGAGGGCGCCGCCCAGGAGGGTGGCGGCGGAGGGGAGCTCGCCGATGCCAGGGATGAGCGCCGCGAGCAGGGTGGCGCCCACCGGTTCGCCGAGCACGGTCAGGTTCACCACGTAGGCGGGGAGGTACTTGAGCGCCCAGTTCATCCCCGTGTGGCCGACCAGCATCGGCCCGAGGGCGAGCGCGGCGAAGATGGCGAGGTCGCGGGGCGGCTGGCCGCCGAGTGGCACCCGCAGCACCGCGGCGATGACGAGCAGGGTGGCGAGGCAGGCGCCGTAGACCAGCCCGACATAGGGCCAGAGGTCGAGCGTCGCGCGCAGCCGGCGTCCGGACGTGTAGTACAGCGCTCCCGCGACGGCGCCCGCGAGCGCCAGTCCATCGCCGAGGAGCGCTCGGCCCCCGCTCGCCCCGGCCGCGTGGCGCGACGCCAGCAGGTCGGGGACGGCGACGATGACCGCGCCGAGCATGGCGACGGCGATCCCCGCGAACTGGGCCGGCGCCGGCCGCTCGCCGAGCCAGAGCGCCGACGCGAGGGCGACGATCGCCGGCTGCAGGCTCACGAGCACCACCGACGCCGCCACCGTCGTGAGGCCGATGGAGCTGTTCCAGGCCCAGAAGTGCAGGGCGAGGAGGACGCCGGCGCCCACCGCCACCGCGAGCGCGCGAGGGGTGAGGGTGCGCCACTGGCGCCATCCCCCCGTGATCGCGAGGGCCCCCGCGACGACGACCAGTGAGAAGGCGAGCCGCCAGACGGCGATGGCGATCGGGTGGGCGCCGCTGAGCCGGACGAGCGGGCCCGCGATCGAGATGCCGAGGACGGAGAGGAGCAGGACCGCGGCGGGGGACGCGCGCATGCGGGTGCGGAGGGGGCGCGGGCGGACGCGGAACGCGGAAGTCAGGGGGCTTGCTCGGGTGAAGGACTCGAATGGGCAGGCAGCAAAACGGCAGTTGGCAGTAGGTAGTTATCAGTGGGCAGTGGGCAGTCGGAGGCGAATCACTGCCAACTGACGACTGCCCACTGACAACTACCTACCGATTTCGCTGTCGACTCTCGCCCGTTTTCCCCGCCCGCCCGTCAGAAGACTTTCACAACCCCCTTCGTATACTTTCGAGGGTTCCGCCGCACGTCGGCGAGGATCTCGTTGAGGTCCGTGACCGCCTTGTTGAGCTGGTCGTAGAGCTGCTGGTCGGTGAGCATCCTCGCGGCGAAGCCGTCTCCCTTGGTGACCAGCTTCATGAGCGAGTCGGCGCCCGAGGCGACGCCGACGAGGCGGGTGTAGAGCGTGTCGTCGTGCAGCAGCTTGCCGACCGTGCCCTGGCGCGAGTTGAGCTGGACGACGAGCGTGTCGACCGAGGCGATCATCGACGTCAGGTTGTGGTAGAGCGCCGGATCGTCGAGGAGCCGACCCACCGTGCCGTTCGGGTTCTGCAGGCGGGTCATGAGCTTGTTCGTCCGCTCCAGCGTCGTCGTCAGCTCGTCGTACAGCCCGCGGTTCGTGACCAGCTGGCCGACGGTGCCGTCGCCGTTGACGATGCCGCCGGTGATCGCCTTGAGGTCGTGCGTGAGCTGCACGAGGTCGCCGACGGCGCCGGAGGCCTGCTGGATGACCTGGTCGTAGTCCATCGACTGCCCCATGAACAGCGTGTCGCCGTTCTGGAGCGGCGAGTAGCGGGGCGTGCCCGGGTTGATGTCGAGGACCTTGTCGCCGAGGAGGCCGTTCGTGCGGATGCGGCCGCGCGAGTCGGCGCGGACCTGCTGCTGGAGCGTCTGGTCGAGCTCCACCGTGACGCGCAGGTTGTGCGCGGTGTCGGCGTCGACCGGCAGGAACTCGATCGACTTGACCGTTCCGGCGAGCTGTCCGGCCACCGTCACCTGGCCGCCGACCCGGACGCCGATCGCGTTCGGGAGCAGGGCGACGAGCTGGTAGCGCTTCGAGAACAGGTTCGCGGCCTGCCCGAGCTTGTAGATCGTGACCACGAGGACGCTCAGCGCGGCGATGATGATGACGCCGACCTTGAGCTGGTCCCAGGTGATGAAGGTCGAGCGGCGCATCAGCGATCTCCGGCGGTCGGAGGGTCACCAGCGAGGGGGCGCGAGGCGCGCATCTCAGAACCCTCCCAGGAAGTCCCGAATGTACTTGTCGTCGCTCCCCGTCATCTCCTCCGGTGTCCCGAAGAAGGTGACGCGATGGTCGGCGAGGAGCGCGATGTAGGAGGCCATGCGGAAGGCGGAGCGGATGTCGTGCGAGACGACGACGCTGGTGACGCCGAGCTCGCGCTGGAGCTTCATGATGAGTCGGGTGATGGTGCCCGTGGTCAGCGGGTCGAGGCCGGAGGTCGGCTCGTCGTAGAGCATGATCTCCGGGTTGTTGGCCATGCCGCGGGCGATGCCGACGCGCTTCTTCATGCCGCCCGAGAGCTCGGACGGAAGCTGCGTCATCACCTGGTCGGGGTCGAGGTCGACGAACTGGAGCTTCTCCCGCACGCGCGCCTCGATCTCGTCCTCGTCGAGGTCCGTGTGCTCGCGCAGCGGATAGGCGACGTTCTCGTAGACGGTCATCGAGTCAAAGAGCGCGGCGCCCTGGAACACCATCCCCATCTTCTGCCGGACGAGGAGCGCCTCGTTGAAGGTGAGCCCGGTGATGTCCTGTCCGTCGATGTAGACCCGGCCGCTGTCGGGCACGAGGAGGCGGAGGATCAGCTTGAGCGTCGTCGACTTCCCCGTGCCCGACTCGCCGACGACGACCACCGTCTCGCCGCGCTGCGCGAGGAAGGAGACGTCCTCGAGCACCGGGCGCCCGTCGAAGCCGAGGGTCACGCGCTCGAGCTCGATCACCGCCCCCTGCGCCGGCCCCGGATCCTCGGCGCGCGGCCGCTCGGCGGGTGCGGCGAGGGCGAGCTCGTCGCGGATCGCGCGCCGGACGCTCGTCGGGCGCGTGCCCTGCGCGCCCCGCTCGCGGCGGTCGTCTTCCGCCTCGCGACGGTCGATGCCGTTCGCGCCGTCGACGCCCGCGCCGCGCTCGCCTGGCGCGAGCGTCTCGTCGCGCCGGTCGTCAGCCACGGCGCGCCTCGCGGCGGACCGGGTGGGCGTCGCGCAGCGGGGCGCTCACGGGCTCAGCACCGAGAGCAGGAGCTGCGTCAGGAAATAATCGACGATGAGGATCATGATGCTCGCCGCCACCACCGCGCGCGTCGTGCTCGTCCCCACCCCCTCGGTCCCGCCCGTCGTCGAGAGGCCGAAGTAGCAGGCCGTGATCGAGATGATCCCGCCGAAGACGAAGGGCTTCGTCAGCCCCTGAATGAAGTCGTTCGGAATGTAGCGCCAGGTGAAGCCGCCGGAGGCGATCTGGTCCCAGACCGTCTGCCAGTAGGCCGCGCTCGGGAGGTGCAGCAGGAGACTGGAGATGACGTTGCCGCCGAGGATGCCGACGAAGTCGTTGATGATCGTGAGCACCGGGAGCATGACGAGCGCGGCCAGCACCCGCGGCGTGACCAGCTTCTTGATCGGGTCGGTGCCGAGCGTGTTGAGGGCGTCGATCTGCTCGGTGACGCGCATCGAGCCGATCTGCGCGGCGATCCCCGAGCCCACGCGTCCCGCGACCATGAGGCCGGCGAGCACCGGCCCCAGCTCGCGGATCATCGATCCGGCGACGAGGCGGCCGATGTAGGGGAGCGCGCCGAACTGCTGGAGCTGGACCGACGACTGGAGCGCGAGCACCATCCCCGTGAAGAAGCCCGTCAGCAGGACGATGCCCAGCGACTGGACGCCGATCGCGTCCATCTGCTGGACGAGGTCGGCGCCGTAGAAGGGACGGGCGAAGATGAAGCGGAGCGCGTTCCAGGCCAGGGTGAAATATTCCTGGACCGTCAGGACCTTGTCCTTTGCGGCTTCGTTGAAGCGGGTCGCGAGCGCGGTCAAGGGGGCTCGTGCGGGGGAGGCGGAGGCGGCGCCACGGGCGGGCGCGGCGGCGCCTGGCGGCCGCCGGATGGTCGCGAGGAGCGGAGCTGGGTCGCGGTCGGAGGAGGTTGGGGGCAAGCGGCGTGCCGCGCAAGGATGAGCTCGCGTGGCGAGTGCCGGCGCCGGCCGTTAGCTTGCCCCGCCATGCCACCAGTGACGCCCCGCGCGACGGCCGGCCGGCCGCTGGCGCCCGACGCCGACTCCCGCGCCGCCGCTTCCTCGCCCGCCTCGCCCGCCGCGGCACCCGCGGCGCCGATCTCCCGGCACCGCCTAGCCGAGCTCCTCGCGGCCGCGCCGCGCCACCGCATCGCGATCGTCGGCGACGCGATGCTCGACGTCTACCTGCGCGGCGACGTGGACCGCATCTCCCCCGAGGCGCCGGTGCCGGTGGTGCGCGTGCGGGAGCGGAAGCTGGCGCTCGGCGGCGCCGCCAACGTCGCGCAGAACGTGGCCGCGCTCGGCGCCGCCTGCCACTTCGTGGCGGCCGTCGGCGCCGACGCCGCCGGCGCGACGCTGCGCCGCATGCTGCGCGAGATCGGCGCCGACGACGGCTCCCTCGTGGAGGTCGCCCGGCCGACCACGACCAAGACCCGCGTCCTGGCGCGCGCGCAGCAGCTCGTGCGCTTCGACGAGGAGGAGGACGGCGACGTCGCCGGCGAGGAGGTCGACGCGCTGCTCGCCGCGGTGCGCCGCGCGGTCGACGCGGCGGACGCGCTGGTGCTCGAGGACTACAACAAGGGGGTGCTCGTCCCCCGCGTCATCGCCCAGGGGATCGCCTGGGCGCGGGAGAAGGGGATCCCGGTGGTGGTGGATCCGAAGTACCGCAACTTCTTCGCGTACCGGGGCGCGACCGTCTTCAAGCCGAACCGGCGGGAGCTGGAGTCGGCGCTGGGCGCAGCGGTGGACCTGGACCACCCGGAGGCGCTGCCGGCCACCTTCGAGCGGCTCGGTGTCGACAACCTCCTGCTCACGCTCGGCGAGCGCGGGATGGCGCTGATCGCGGCCGACGGCGGCGTGCAGCGGGTGCCGACGACGGCGCGCGAGGTGTACGACGTCGTGGGCGCCGGCGACACGGTGACGGCGTATCTGGCGGCGATGCTGGCGGCGGG
>JBJMNL010000118.1:0-7339 GCA_045804285.1 Gemmatimonadaceae bacterium | reverse complement strand
TGACCGGCGGGCGGCGCCGCGACGCGGTCGGCCGCGTCGCCGTCGTCGGTCGCGGCGGTGACTCCCTCGCCGGTCCCATGCCCGCGCGGGGCGGACCGTGGCGGCCGCGTCTGGCGGGTCTGTCGGGCCTGGCGCGGCACGGCGCCGCCCGCCGCATCGCGCTCCCCGGCCTCGCCCTCTCCGCCGTCGAGCGCGGCGTCTCCCACCTCTCCCGCGCCTCCCGCGGCGGTCGCCGCGTCGCCCACGGCGGCGCCGAGCAGCTCGTCGTCGTCGGCCGCGGCGGCGCCGGCCGGCGCCGCCGCCGCGACCTCGCGCCGCAGGTCGGCGAGCGGGACGACGCGCGCGTCGCCGTCGGGGCGGCGGAGCGTCACCCGATCGTTGAAGATGTCGTTGGCGACGACCTTCTCCTCGCCGAGCGAGGTGACGAGGATCTTCCCTTCCTTCGGGAAGCGCTTGCGGCTCTGGACGTAGAACTCGTGCTCGTAGCGCAGGCAGCACATGAGCCGCCCACAGGCCCCGGAGATCTGCGAGGGGTTGAGCGAGAGGCGCTGGTCCTTGGCCACGCCGAGGTTGACCGGGCGCAGCTCGGGGAGCCAGGAGGCCGAGCAGTACTGTCGCCCGCAGCGGCCGACGCCGTCGAGGCGCTTCGCCTCATCGCGGACGCCGATCTGCTTCAGCTCGATGCGGGTGCGGAACATCGAGGCGAGGTCGCGCACGAGGTTCCGGAAGTCCACCCGCTTCTCGGCGGTGAAGTAGAAGGTCAGCTTCTTCCGGTCCCACTGCCACTCGGCGTCGGAGAGCTTCATCACGAGGCCGTTGGCCTTGACGCGCTCCATGGCCCGGCGGCGGGCGCTCTCGTTCTGCTCGGGGAGGTCGGCGGCGCGCCGCAGCTCGTCGGCGGTCGCGAGGCGGAGCGCGCGCTTCTCCGGCCGACCGTCGGGACCGAGTCCGTGCGGGGTGCCGGCGCAGCGTCGCGCGGCGAGCTCCCCGACCGCGTGCACGTGACCCAGGTCTTCTCCCCGGTCGGCGTCGACGACGATCGCCGCCCCCAGCGGCGGCGTGGCGTCGTCGTCCCAGAGGAAGAACTCCTTGCGGTTGCCCTTGAAGGCGACTTCGATGATCTGGGGCAAGGCGCGACGGGGCTCGAGTCGTGGATGACGCTGAGTCGGGGCGTGGGCCGGCATCGCGACCCGGCCGTGTCGGGTACCTGGTACCCGGGACCGCGGACACATCGTGGCGTAGTCGTACCCAGGTACCAGCTACCTGGGGCGGCCCGATCCCGATGCCTGACCCGCGCCCGGACTCCCGACGCCGCCCTTACTGCAGGAATCTACTCCGTGAACTGCCCCATCCGCAGGAACTTCTCGCGCCGCCGCCGGACGAGCTTGTCCGGCTTGAGGTGGCGCAGCTCCTCGAGCTGGCGGACGAGGGCGGCCTGGAGCGCCTTGGCGGTCGTCGCGTGGTCGGCGTGAGCGCCGCCCGGCGGCTCGGGGACGATCTCGTCGATCACGCGCAGCTCGTAGAGGTCGGGCGCGGTGATGCGGAGGGCGCTGGCGGCGCGCTCGCGCATCTCCGGGCTCTTCCCGTCCTTCCAGAGGATCGCCGCGCACCCCTCGACCGTGATGACCGAGTAGACCGCGTTCTCGAGCATGAGCACGCGGTCGGCGACGCCGAGCGCGAGCGCGCCCCCCGAGCCTCCCTCGCCGATGACGGTGGCGACGATCGGCACTTGGAGCCCGCTCATCTCGAGGAGGTTCCGCGCGATCGCCTCGCTCTGCCCGCGCTCCTCGGCGCCGAGCCCCGGGTAGGCGCCCGGGGTGTCGATGAGGGTGAGGACCGGCACCTGGAACTTCTCGGCGAGCTTCATCAGCCGGAGCGCCTTGCGGTAGCCCTCGGGGTGCGGCATCCCGAAGTTGCGCTTGAGGCTCTCCTTGGTGTCGCGCCCGCGCTGGTGGCCGATCACCATCACCGTCTCACCGTCGAGCCGCGCCCACCCGCCGATGATGGCGGCGTCGTCGCGGAACTGCCGGTCGCCGTGCAGCTCGACGAAGTCGGTGAAGGCGAGCTGCAGGTAGTCGGCGGTGAACGGCCGCCTCGCGTTGCGCGCCACCTGCACGCGCTGGAGCGGGGTGAGGTTGCGGTAGATCTCGGCGCGCAGCTCGTCGAGCTTCTTCTCGAGCGGCGCGATCTCCTCCGTGACGCTGAGCTGTCGGTCGCCGGCGAGCCGCTTCAGCTCGTCGATCTGCTTCTCCAGCTCGACGATCGGCTTCTCGAACTCCATGGTTGCCGCAGCAGCCATCGTGTGTGTCTCCGCATGAGTCGGCGTCCGCCGGCGAGTCGCCGCCAGTCGTGAGCCCCCGACTGGTCGTTAGCCCTTCACCAGTTTCACTCGCTCGTTCCCCAGCAGTGCTCGCAGCTCGGTCAGCGCGGCGCCCGTGGCGGCCAGCGTCACCGAGCGCGAGCGCAGGCGCGCCGTGGTCGCGCCTTTCGCGTCGCTCCAGCGCAGCTCGAGCGGCGCCGTGCCCGGGTGGGCCTCGGCGACCGCGCGGACGTCCTCCATCACCGCCGGCGTCAGGCTCGCCCCCGCCTGCAGCTCGAGGGCGACGGCGACCTGGCCGTTCGTCCGCACCTCGGCGAACGGCGTCACCTTCTCCACGATGAAGGTCGGGTTGTCGGCCCCCTGGTCGCGCTTCGAGTAGCCGCCCTTGAGGAGGATCGGCACGTCGGTCTTGATCCGGTCGGCGAGCACGGACCACGCTTCCGGGAACACCAACACCTCGGAAGATCCCGAAAAATCCTCCACTGTCAACCGCGCGAACTCCGCGCCCGAGCGCTTCGACATCTGCCGCTTCACCGCCGTCGGTACGACGCCGAGCGTCATCGGCTCGGGAGTCCAGGTGCCGAGCTGCGCGACCGTGTGCGTCGCGAACAGCTCGCACTCGGTGCGGAAGGGCTCGAGCGGGTGCCCGGAGATGTAGAATCCCAGGATCTCCTTCTCCCGCGTCAGGCGCTCGGCCTCGGCGAGGGGGGCGACGTTGCCGAGGGTCGGCTTGTGGGCCGCCGCCTTCGCGCCGCCCGGCTCGTCGCCGCCGCCGCCGAAGAGCGACCCCTGGCCGATCGCCGCCTCCTGCTGCTTGAGCGACGCCTCGGAGATCGCCGTGTCGAGCGCCGCCGCGTACTGTGCGCGGTGGCCGCCGAGCGTGTCGAGCGCGCCGGAGTAGATCAGCGCCTCGAAGACGCGCTTGTTGCAGAGGCGCAGGTCCACCCGCTCGCAGAGGTCGAAGAAGTCGGCGAACGGCCGCTCCGTCTTCGCGGCGAGGATCGAGTCGATCGCCCCCTTGCCGACGTTGCGCACGGCGCCGAGGCCGAAGCGCACCTTCTTCTCGCCGACGACGGTGAACTTGTAGCCGCTCTCGTTCACGTCCGGCGGGAGGATCTCGATCCCCAGCTCCCGCGCCTCGTTGATGTACTTCACGACGCTGTCCGTGTCGCCGATGCAGCTCGACAGGAGCGCCGCCATGAAGTCGGCCGGGTAGTGCGCCTTGAGGTACGCCGTGTGGAAGGCGACGACCGAGTAGGCGACCGAGTGCGACTTGTTGAAGCCGTAGCGGCCGAACGTCTCGATCTGCCCCGCGAGGTCCTCGATGACCTTGCGGTCGAAGCCGCGGGCGACCGACTTCTCGGTGAACTTCCCGAGCTCCGCCTTGATGAGCTCCGCGTCCTTCTTCCCCACCGCCTTGCGCAGCACGTCCGCTTCGGCCAGCGAGATGCCGGCGAGCGTCTGCGCGATGCGCATCACCTGTTCCTGGTAGGTGATGACCCCCTGCGTCTCGCGCAGGATGGGCTCGAGCTCGGGGATGGCGTAGCTCACCGGCTCCTCGCCCCGCTTGCGGCGGATGTAGACGAGGTGCATCCCGCTGTCGAGCGGGCCGGGCCGGAGCAGCGCGTTCGACGCCACGAGGTCGTCGAAGCGGTCGCAGCGCATCTGCCGCAGCACGTCGGTGGCGAGCGGCGACTCGAACTGGAACACCCCCGCCGTGCGCCCCGAGCGCAGCATGCGGTAGGTGTCGGGGTCGGCGAAGTGGTCGTTCTCGAGCGCGTCGAGGTCGAGCTCCGTCCCGGTGCGCGAGGCGATGGACTTGAGCGCGTCGGTGATGACGGTGAGCGTCGTCAGGCCGAGGAAGTCCATCTTGAGCATGCCCGCCTTCTCGAGGCAGTTCATGTCGTACTGGCTGACGACCACGTGCTCGTCGTCCCCCGACCCGGCGCCCTTCGAGCTCTGGGTGCAGACGGGGACGTACTCGTCCACCGGGCCCGGCGCGATGACGACGCCGGCCGCGTGCACGCCGGTGTGGCGCGAGAGCCCCTCGAGGGCGCTCGCGTAGTCGAGGAGCTGGCGGTAGCGCTCGTCCCCCTGGTACAGCTTCGCGACGTCGGGGATCTCCTCGATCGCCTGCTTGACGGTGAGCGAGTGGTTGGGCGCGTTCGGGATCAGCTTCGCCAGCGCGTCGGTCTCCGCCGGCGTGAAGCCCAGCGCGCGCCCGACGTCCTTCACGGCGGCGCGCGACTTCATCGTCCCGAACGTCACGATCTGGCAGACCGACTCCTTCCCGTACTTCTGCCGGACGTACTCGATCACCTCGCCGCGCCGCTCGAAGCAGAAGTCGACGTCGACGTCGGGCATCGAGACGCGCTCCGGGTTCAGGAAGCGCTCGAAGAGGAGGTCGAACTTGAGCGGGCAGACGTTGGTGATGCCGAGCGCGTAGGCGACGAGCGACCCCGCCGCCGAGCCGCGGCCCGGCCCGACCGGGATCCCGCGGTCGCGCGCCGCCTTGATGAAGTCGGCGACGATGAGGAAGTAGCCCGCGTAGCCGGTCTTCGTGATGACCGAGAGCTCGTAGTCGAGCCGCTGCTGTACCTCGGGGGGCAGCGGGTCGCCGTACCGCCCCTTCGCCCCCTCGGCCGCGAGCCGCGTGAGGAGGTCGTTCTCCGTCGCGACGCCGGCCGGGAGGGGGAAGGAGGGGACGTTGTACTTCTTGGAGAACTGGACGTCGACCGCGTCGGCGACGCGGAGGGTGTTCTCGAGCACGTCGGGGCGATCGGGGAAGCGCTGGCGCATCTCCCCGGCGTGCTTGAAGTAGAGCCCCCGGTCGTACTGCATCCGGTCCATGTCGCTCCGGTCCTTCCCGAGGCCGATGCAGAGCAGGACGTCGTGCGCGTCGTGGTCCTCCTGGCGGAGGAAGTGCGCGTCGTTCGTCGCCACCACGGGGATGCCGGTGTCGCCGGCGAGCTTGAACACCAGCTCGTTGAGCCGGTGCTGCCCCTCCGAGTCGTGTCCCTGGACCTCGAGGAAGTAGCGGCCATCGAACACGTCCGCGTACCACTCAGCGGCCGCCTTCGCCTCGTCGTAGCGCCCGTCCATGAGGTGCGTCGCCACCTCGCCGGCGAGGCAGGCGGAGCTGACGACGATCCCCTCGCTGTACTTCGCCAGCAGCTCGCGGTCCACCCGCGGCTTGACGTAGAACCCCTCGGTGTAGGAGAGGGAGGAGAGCTTGACGAGGTTCTTGTAGCCGACCGCGTCGCGCGCCAGGAGCACGAGGTGGTAGTACGGCTTGACGCCGGGCGCGGGGCGCGCCTTCGTCCGCCGGTCGCCGGGCGCGACGTAGGCCTCCATGCCGAGGATCGGCTTGATCCTGGCCTTCTTCGCCTTCTCCTGGAACTCCCACGCGGCGTGCATGTTACCGTGGTCGGTAATCGCCAGCGCGGGCTGCTCGAGCTCGAGGGCGCGCTTGATGAGCGCGTCGATCCGGTTCGCCCCGTCGAGGAGGGAGTACTCGGAGTGGCAGTGCAGATGGACGAATGACATCGGATTCGAAAAGTAGCGACCCGGACCCCAACCGTCAAAGCGAGGCGGCCGCCGCGCGCGGCGCGCAAGTGATCGATTGTCAACGCCTTACGCAGAACTCCCGGCCCCCGGGCCGCCGCCCGACGCCTCCCGGCCCACGCCCCGCGGGCGCACGCGGCGCGCGGCGCGCGGCGCGGGCATCGTCGTCGCGGCGGCGCTCGTCTTGGTCGCCCTCGCCCTCGTGCTCACCCCCACCGGCCGCTATCTCGCGCGCGCGGCGTGGGAGGAGGGGAAGATCCTCGCCCGCCGGCGCCCGATCGACCGCCTCGTCGCCGACCCGGCGACCGACCGCGGGACGCGCGAAAAGCTCCGGCTGGTGCTCGCGGCGCGCGCCTTCGCCGCCGACTCCGTGCGGCTCCGCGCGGGGGCGAGCTTCACGACCTTTTCGCGCCTCGAGCACGACACGCTGGTGCTCGTCCTCGCCGGCGCCCACCGCGACCGGCTGAAGCCGTACACCTGGTGGTTCCCGATCGTCGGCCGCGTGCCGTACAAGGGGTTCTTCGACTACGCCGCGGCGCGCCGCGCGGCTGGCGACCTCCGGGCGGCGGGCTTCGACGTCTACCTGCGCCCCTCCTCGGCGTTCAGCACCCTCGGGTGGCTCAACGACCCGCTCCTCTCGACCACGCTGCGCGAGGACTCGCTCGACCTCGCCAACACGGTGATCCACGAGCTGACGCACAACACGTTCTACGCGCCGGGCCAGGCGGTGTTCAACGAGTCGTTCGCGAACTTCGTGGGGGCACGCGGCGCGGCGTGGCTCTTCCGCGCGCGCGGCGACGAGCGGGCGGCGACGGAGGTGGACGCGCGGTGGGCCGACGAGCGCGTCCTCGGCGCCTTCTGGACGGGGGTCTACGTGGCGCTCGACTCGGCGTACGCGGCGCACCCCGCCGACCGCGAGGCGCGCCTCGCCGCCCGCGACACGCTCTACGCCCGTGCCCGCGTCACGCTCGCCACCTCGGTCGCGCCGTCGCTCCACGTCCGCGTCTCGCCGCGCTGGGCCGAGCGGGTGCAGCTCGACAACGCCGCCCTCCTCGCGCGCCGCATCTATCTGACCGACCTCCAGCTCTTCGACGCCGTGCACGAGCGCGAGGGCAGGGACCTGCGCCGCACCATCGCCCGCGTCATCGCGCTCGCCCGGTCGCGACCGAAGGACCCGTACGGGGCGCTGCGCGACTGGCTGGGTGCGCGATAGCGGGCTCCGGACAGTTCGGGTCTGCGGGCGTCCGGGTGCCCGCCGCTTTCGAGGCCCCGCGGCATCCCGCTATACTCGTTGCCGCAGCGTACCGTCCATCGATCAGCACGAACGAGCGAGACCATGCCGTCCCTCCGTCGCTTCGCCATTCTCGCCGCCCGCGCCGCCCTCGCCGGCGGCGCGCTCGCGGCCTGCGCGCGGCCGACGCCGCACCCCGCGCCCGCCGCCGCGCCGGCGCGCGA
>JBJMNL010000117.1:0-8803 GCA_045804285.1 Gemmatimonadaceae bacterium | reverse complement strand
GTAGATGAGCGCGACGACCCACGGCAGAGCGGTGGGCATCAGCACGTTGCGGGTCGTCCAGTCGAAGCTGAAGGCGAGCCAGCCGGCGAACGCTGCCCAACTGCACCAGGTGAGGTTGAGCGCCTCGCGCTGGGTGCGCGCGACGAGCCAGAGTGGCAGGGCATCGTAGAAGAAGGGGAACTGCGGGATGCAGGCCATGGCGAGCAGGAGCCGCCCCTCGGGGGTGCGCCAGCGGAGAGCCGCGAGGAGGAGGATGGGGCCGGGGAGCGTCGCGAGCGGCACCCTCGCGAAGGGGGAGCTGCGCGCGTTGTGCAGCCAGTCGAGGGGCCAGCTCGGCAGCAGGGCGATGCTCGCCGCGAGGATGAGCGCCCCGCCGAGCACCCCCTTCCACGTCGGGCGCCAGAGCCAGAGGGCGAGGCCGAGGTTCGGCTTGGCGACGAGCCACCCCTGCCACGGTCCGGGGAGCATGGCCACGGCCATGATGAGCGGCGCCCACTGCGTGCCGTGCGCGGCGAACAGGTACGGCACCGAGAGGAAGAGGGGGAGGCGCGCGTAGCTTTCCCGTGTCGCCACGTAGCCGAGGAGCGCACTCGAGCCGCCGAAGAACAGGGCGCCGGCGAAGGCGGGTCGAAGCGTGGCGAAGGGGAACCCGACGAACGCCGCCGGGAGCGGGTAGTACATCGGGTAGTCGAAGGGGTACGCGCTCGGGCGTATGACCTGGAAGGGGTCCTGCCCCTGCAGGAGCGCGAGCGCGGCCCGCCACGCGGTGGTGAAGTCGCCGGCGACCTTGTCCGGGAACGTACGCAGGACGAGATAGGCGAGGGAGAACCCCCAGACGCCGGCGAGCAGGGCGACGAGCGCCCGTCGCGCGCGAGTCGGTGGGGGTGCCGGCGGGTTGGCCGGGGCGGGCGCGGCGTCGCTCACGGCGTCGCCGTTCGTCCGCGCCGTCAGGGCCCGGAGGGATGAGCGGTGGGGAGGCATCATCGGGCGTGGGCGCCCCGCCGGCCGGATCGCCCACCCCCGAGCCCGATCGCGAGCCGGCTCATCCAGCCGGGCACGGGACCCTCGTTAGGCCGCCGCAGGACGAGCGCGACGCATGGCAGGTAGCAGCACGCGAGCAGCAGCGTGGTGCTCGCGCGCGCCGCCTCGGCGTAGGTCGCCGGACCGGACGCGACCACGCCGATCGGGACGGCGTAGCTGGCCAGGGCCAGCGTGAGCACCTGGGCTCGCGTCTCGGGAACGAAGGCGAGCAGGGGGAGGGCCTCGTATACGAACCCGTTCTGCGGCACGCACGCCAGGGCCGCGACGACTCGAGCTTCCGGCCGGCGCCAGCGTAGGAGCGCGAGGAGCGGGAGTCCCCACGCGACCCGCGCCGGAACCTCGAGGTGCGCTTCCGACGCGACCGTTGTCCACCACCCGGCCGGCCACCACCGCCACAGGACGGCGGTGCCGAGCAGCGCCGCGGCAGCGGGAACGAGCCGCCGCCAGCGCGGGTCGGCCGCCCAGAGCGCGAGTCCCAGATTGGGCTTCGCCGCGAGGAACACGGCGGCGCCGGGGAGGAGCGCGGCGGCCGTCAGCAGCGGCGACCACTGCCCAACGACCACCGCGTACAGGCACGACGCGCTGAGGAGGGCCGGCAGCCGGATCCAGCTCCGTGCGGCCAGGCCGTAGCCGAGCAGCGCGACGCTGACCCCGGCGAAAGCGGCGCGCGCGGCGCTCGTGGAGAGCGTCGCCGCGAAGGGCAGGACGACGGCGAGCGCGGGGAGCGGGTAGTAGAGACCCCACGGCCAGACGAAGGCGCGTCCGTGCGGGCCCACGAGCTGGTACGGATTCTCGCCAGCCGCCCACGCCCGTGCACCGAAGAGGACCGGGTCGAGATCCCCAGCGCCCCCGAAGCTCGCCGACAGCGCGGCCGCGCACGCTCCCGCGCAGAGCGCGACCGCAAGCCGCGCGACCAGTGGGCTCTCGGCGGGCGTGACGAGGCGGTTATCGGAGGTCATTCGGCCTCCGCCCTACCCTGGGCGCCGCGCCGTCGCATTCGTCGCGCATCGAGCCACGCCGCGCACCGGTGCGCCCAGAGGGGTGTCGGGCCCTCGTTCGGACGACGGAGGATCATGACGACGGCCGGCGCGAACAGCAGGGTGGCGATCCACGGCCACGCCTGGGTCGTCCCGGTCCACTCGGCCGGGGCGAGACCGCCGCGCGCGAGCCACCCCTGGAAGGCGACGAGGCTGAGAAGCGCGGCGAGCATCGACTCGCGCCGGGTGCGCGGCACGAGGAGGAGCAGGAGCTGATCGTAGAAGGCGATGATCTGCGGGACGCAGGCGAGGAAGAGCACGAGGCGCGCCTCGGGGCGGCGCCAGCGCAGCAGCAGGACGAGCACGAGCGCGCCTCCCGGCAGCGTCACTGGCGCGCGGTAGTGCGCCTCCGTCCCTTGCCGCAGCACGCTGAGCCAATCGAGCGGCCAGCGCGGGAGGACGGCGAGGCTCACGAGGAGGAGCGCCGCCGCCCCACCGACGGCACGCCACGTCGGGCGCGCGCCGACGGCGGCGAGGCCCAGGTTCGGCTTGGCCGCGGCGACGAAGCCAAGTGCCGGGAGCAGCGCCGCGGCTGCGAGGAGGGGCGACCACTGCACCATCGTCGCCGCGCTGAGCAGGGGGCCGCTCGCGAGCACGAGTAGCCGCGAGTATCCGTCGCGCGTCAGCGCCCAGGCGAGCAGCGTCACGCTCACGCCGAAGAAGAGCGCGCCGGCGGCGTGAGGCTCGAGCGCCGCGACCGGGAGCGCGACGAGCGCCGCCGGCAGCGGGTACTTGAAGTACGCGTCGAAGGGGAACGGGCCGCTGGGGCGGATGGCCGCGTACGGGTTCTGCCCCTCGAGGAGGGCGCGCGCGGCGCGCCACGGCCAGGTGAAGTCGCCCGCGAGCATGCCCGCGTGCCGGAGGTGGAGGTAGCAGCCGAGCCCCGCCAGCGCGCCGATGGCGAAAGCGACCGCGGCGCGGGCGAGGCGCGAGGGAGCCGGGGCGCGCTCAGGCACCGCCGGCCTCCCTGCTCGCCGCGCCAAGCCGGCTCGCGAGCCGCTCGACCGGCGCCGGGACGCGCCCCTCGTTCGGGCGCCGCAGCACCATGACGAGCGCCGGCAGGTAGCAGAGGACGATCGGGAACGTCCGGTCGTAGTTGAAGAAGACGCCCATCTGCGCGATCAGCACGAGGTGCGAGAGCGCCGCGAGCAGCATCATCTGCCGGCGCCCTTGCGGGATGGCGAAGAGGGGGAGCAACTCGTAGACGGCCGCGTTCTGCGGGACCGCGGCCATCGCGAGGAGCAATCGCGCCTCCGGGCGCCGCCAGCGGAGCGCCGCGAGCAGGAGCGGCACACCGGCGGGGTGGGTCAGCGGCGCGCGGAGGTGCGGCGCAGACGCGAGCGTGGCCAACCACTCGAGTGGCCATCGCGGCTGCACGGCGATGCTGGCCACGACGAATGCCGCGGCCGCGATCGCTGCCCGCCGAGTTGGTGCGGCAGCGAAAAGCGCGAGGCCGATGTTGGGCTTGGCGGTGAATACGGCACCCAGGACGGGGAGGATGGACGCGGCCGTCAATAGCGGCGACCACTGTGCCGACCAGACCGCCATCAGGAAGGAGCCGCTCGCGCACATCCAGAGCCGGCCGAATCCGGCTCTCGTGATGGCGAAGCCGAGCAACGCCGTGCTTACGCCGACGAAGACGGCGCGCGCCGCTGCGATCGGAAGCCACGCCAGCGGCAACAACAGCACCACCGCGGTGAGCGGGTAGTAGTTCGGGTATCCCGTGTCAAACAGTAGCCCCGGACCGACGGCGTCGTACGGGCTCATCCCCGAGCGCATCGCCTGGCCGGCGTGCCAGAGCAGGTCGTAGTCACGGATTGTGAAGCCGACGTGGGCGGCGGACGCGTAGACGTACGCCGCGCTCACCGCGCCTAGTACCACGGCGACCCCGCATCGCCACCGGCACGGCGGCGGCATTTCAGCGGTCGTGGCGGCCGGGGGAACGGGCGGCGTGTGCGGGTTTGGCATGTCTGTCGCTCCGAGGCGAACGCTGCTCTCGGGACGAATCACGCGGGGCCTGGCACGCGCGCGCGCTGGGTGAGCCGGTCCAACCATGCCGGGACCGGACCCTCGTTCGGCCTGCGCAGCACCATCAGCAGGCACGGCGCGTAGAGGAAGGCGACCGAGGCGATGCCGGCCTGCCGGAAGTAGCTCGTCCGGGTGTGCCCGTCCCACGTCAGCCCGCAGACCACGTAGGCCACGTAGGTGAGCACGGCGAGCCAGAGGGACTGACGCGTCGTCTTCGCGACCAGAAAGAGCGGCAGCCCTTCGACCACGATCGGCGTCTGTGGCGTACAGGCCAATGCAAGCAGCAGGCGCGCTTCGGGGCGCCGCCAGCGGAACAGCGCGAGCAGCAGGACGAAGCCGCCGAGCCGCCGCACCGGCGCCGTGAAGTGCTCGCCCGTCCTGAGGGCGGCGCGCCAGTCGGCCGGCCAGGTGGGCAGCACGACGAAGCTGGCGGCGACGAGCGCCGTGGCGACGGCGAGAGTGGCGAGGAGCGCGCGCCGGCTCAGACCGCGCGGGTCGGTGAGCCGCGCGGCGCCGAGTGCCAGGCCGAGGTTTGGCTTTACGACGAGCAGCCCGCCGAGCGACGGCGCGAGCGTCGCCGCCATGAGCAGCGGCGTCCACTGCACCAGCACGATGCACTGCACGAAGGCCATGCTCGCGAACAGGGGCATCCGCTCCCATCCGTCGCGGGTCAGCAGCCAGGCGAGCAGCGCGCTCGTCGACCCGATGAACAGGGCGCGCGCGGTCCAGAGGTGGACGGTCCCGAGGGGCACCGCGAGGAGCGGCGCCGGCATCGGGTAGTAGAGCGGGTAGTCCCACGGGAACGCGCGGCCGGGACCGACGTCCAGGTAGGGGTTCTTGCCCCCGAGGATGGCGCGCGCCCCGACCCAGATCTGGTCGAAGTCGGTCTGGAACCCGGGCAGCGTGCGCGCGAGATAGGAGGCGTACGCGGCGGCGAGGATCCCGACAGCCAGCGCCACGGCGGCCCGCGCGTGGCGCGGCGGGGTCTGGGAAGGGGCGCTCATCGCGTCTCCTCCGCGCGCGCGCCACGGGCGAGCGCGCCGCTCGCCCGCATGCCGTTCACGGCCCGATCGAGCCACGCCGGCACGTCGCCGACGTTCTGGCGGCGCAGGATGAGGAAGAGGGGCGGGAGGTACAGAGCGGCGATCGACCAGGGCACCCCCTCCCACGCGATCCGAAAGCCGGGATGTCGCAGGTGCTGCTCGAGCGCCCACATCTGGTAGATGAGATGGCTCGCCATCGTCCCGTAGAACGCCTCGCGCCACGTGCGCGGCACCACGCCGAGCAGCATCTCGTCCGCCCAGAACAACGTGTGCGGGATGCACGCAAGACCGAGCAGCAGTCGGGCCTCCTCCCGCCGCCAGCGAATCGCGGCGAGCAATAATAGCGGCCCGAACCAGATCGGCCCGAACCACGCGGACAGGACAGGGCTGCGCGCGTAGTTACCGCGCAGGCCGGTCTGAACCCACTCGACCGGCCACCGGGGCGCGATCAGGAGGCCGACCAGGCAGAGCGCCGCACCACCGACGATCGCCCACCGTGTCGCGGCCGGCGTTGGCTGCCACAACCAGGCGGCTGCTCCCGTGGTCGGCTTCACGACGGAGAAGACCATGGCGAACGCCGGGGGCGCGAACATCGCCGCCAGGATGAGGGGTGTCACCTGCGCGTTCTGCGCGCACGCCACCATGGAGGGTCCCGCGAAGCAGGCGAGCGTCGTCCATCGCTCCCGTGTCACCGCGTACGCGGCGAGCCCGGTGAAGACGGCGAACGCGAGCACCGCCGCGGCCTCGGCCGATAGGCCGGCGAGCGGCAGGCCGAGAAGCACGGAGGGCATCGGGTAGTAGAATCCGGGATTGCCCGGGCCGTGCCCGGCCCCCGTTTCCCAACTCGTGACGGCCAGATAGGGGTCGAGACCCTGAAGAACGGCGCGCGCCGCGAGCCAAAGGTGGCGGAAGTCGCCGCCTCGATACTCATACGTGATCTCGTACCAGGCCGAATACCCGCCCCACCCGAGCGCGAGCGCAACCGCCACCATGAGCCGGGCGCCCCGCGACGGCCTCATGCTCGTGGCACCTCGCGCGACCGCAGCGCGCGGCCCGCGACCAGCGCGCGTGTTGCCGTCGTCAGGCGCTCCAGCCACGCCGGCACCTCACCGACGTTCGGGCGCCGCAGCACCATCACGAGGCACGGCAGGAAGACGAGCGCCACCTTCACCTGCGCCGCGACGGCGTTGTACTGATCGTAGGTCGCGAACGGGCCGAGGCGCGGGGGCGCTAGCTGCGCCGCGTGGGTGAGCAGCGCCAACAGCCCCGAGCCGACCCAGCCGGCCGGTACGAGAAAGAGCGGAACGGTCTCGTACAGCGCCCCAGTCTGCGGTACGCACGCGAGCGCCACCAGAAGGCGCGCTTCCGGCCGACGCCAGCGGAGCAACGCCAGCAGCAAGGGCGGCCCGGCCCACGAGAGAAGGGGGGGGCGAAAGTGGGGCGCTTCGCGGAGTGAGACCACCCACTCCGCTGGCCAGGAGGGCTGCACCGCCAGGCTCACGACCAGGAAGAGCGCGGCGCCGAGTGAGGCGCGCCGCGACGGTGCGGACAGCCAGAGCGCCGCGCCGAGGTTCGGCTTCGCCGCGAGCAGCGCCCCGAGCCACGGCAGCAGGGCCGCCGCGGTGACGAGCGGCGACCATTGCACCACGCCCGCCGCGGTCATCATCGCCGCGCTCGCGAAGACCGGTAGCCGGTGCCAGGACTCGCGCGTGATGGCGAACGCGAACAGCGCCGAGGATATGCCGAAGAACGTCGCCCGCGCGGCGACGAGCGGCAGGTACGAGAAGGGGAGCGCGAAGAGAATGGCCGGCAGCGGATAGTACAGCGGCCACGGCCAATCGAACGCGCGTCCGGGGCCTACGGCCGCGTACGGGCTGCCCCCGGCGCGCAGGGCGCGCCCACCGGCGAGCAGTTGGTCGAAGTCGCTCACGTACTCGGGCCCGCGCGTCGAGACGAGCGCCGCCGCGAGAATCGCGAGGATGGCCGCGACGGCGACGCGTGCCCCGCGCCCGGGCGCCGGCGCGTCGCTCACGCGACCGGGCTCGCCGCGCGCACGCCCGACGCGTCGGGGGACGTCGCCGCGTCGCGCGAGTCGTCGGCGGCGATGGCGCGCGGGCGCTGCCGCAGCACGATGAGCAACGCCGGCAGGAAGACGCCGAGCATGACGTAGGGCCGCGCCGCGGGGATGAACTCGTTCACCACGACGCCCTGGTGCAGCGTCCCGACCCAGCCGAGCCACGCGACGAGGCTCGCCAGCGTGAGGAGGAGTGACTCGCGCCACGTGCGCGTGAGGAGCCAGAGCGGGAGCTGGTCGTAGAAGAAGAGCATCTGCGGCACGCAGGCGAGGACGACGAGGAGCCGTGCGCCGGGGAGCCGCCAGCGCAGGAGCGCGAGCAGGAGCAGCGCCCCGGCGCCGACGGCGACCGGTGCGTGGTAGATCCCGTGCTGCGTTCGCACCAGGTGCAGCCAGTCGAGCGGCCAGCGCGGCAGCAGGGCGAGGCTCGCGGCGAGCAGCGCCGCCGCCGCCGCCGCTCCGCGCCACCACGGCCGGTAGGCGGCGACGGCGAGCCCGATGTTCGGCTTGACCATCGCCGCGCCGCCGAGCCACGGCAGGAGCGCGGCGGCGGTCACGAGGGGCGACCACTGGCCGAGCGTGGCGGCGAGGACGAAGGGGCCGCTCAGGAAGAGGAGCAGCCGGTGCCACCCGTCGCGCGTCGCGCCGTAGGCGAGCAGCGCGCTCGAGAGACCGAAGAAGAGCGCGCCGGCGGCCGGCATCGGGAGCCACGCGAACGGCGCCACGAGCATCGCCGCCGGGAGCGGGTACAGGAAGGGCGCCTGGCGCCCCGGCCCGAGGACGAGCGGGTGGAGGTACGGGTTCTCCCCCGCCAGCAGCGTGCGCGCGTGATGCCAGAAGACGAGGAAGTCCGGCGCCCCGCCCGGGCGCGCGAGCGCGAGCCCGCAGAACGCCCCGGCGACGACCCCGACGGCGAGCGCCGCCGCCATGCGCCGGGAGCGGGGCACCGACGCCGGCTGGCTGGGGAGCTCCAGCAGCTCGGCGAGACGTCTCAGGCGGTCGTACCGCAGCAACGTCGGGTCGGGAGGGAGGTGTCGGCGCGGCCGCGCGCGTCGTGCGCCGGTGCGGCGCCGTTCGCCAGCGGGGGACGGGAGGGCCAACTTGGCGAGACGGCCCCCCATCGGCAAGCGGGCGCGGGCATCCACCGAGGGCGTGTGGCGCGCCGGAGGACAGAGGCGAGGCGCGCGAGCGGCTCGGGAAGCTCCCCCTCGTTGCGGAACCGCATCACGAGCACGAGCGCGGGAAGGTAGACGAACCCCATCACGAACGGCGCCGCCGCCGGGACCCCGCTGCCGGTCGCGGGGCGGACGATCCACCACCCGATCACACCGAGCCAGCTGGAGACCGACAGCGCGAGCATCTGGCGCCAAGTGCGCGGGGCGAGCCAGAGGAGGAACTGGTCGTAGAAGTAGAGGACCTGCGGCACGCAGGCCATCGTCGTGAGCAACCGCCCCTCGGGCGTCCGCCACCGGCAGAGGGCGAGCAGGAGCACGAAGCCTCCCAGCTGGAGGCGGAGCGCCGGGGGCGCGTGGTGCGGCGTCTGCGCGATGGCGGCGCGCCAGCCGGCGACCCAGTCCGGC
>JBJMNL010000116.1:0-1560 GCA_045804285.1 Gemmatimonadaceae bacterium | reverse complement strand
GCGTTCGCCGACGTCGCCCGGGGCGGAGACTTCAGGCGCTCCCGCGGGGGGCGCTCGGCGTGCAGAGGATCTCCACGAGGTAGCGCAGCGGCGCCGCGCTCGTGTCGGCCTTCACGGTGGTATCGTCCACGCGGTCGTCCTCTCCCGCGGCGTCCGGGAAGAGCACGTTGTAGTGGCAGAGCGCCCCACCGCGTCCCAGGGCGAACGCGCTGCCCTCGGGGCCGTCCGCCTGAAAGGCGAGGTCTTCCACCCACCCCTCACGCCGCATCGCCGCGATGAGCGTCTGATCGGGCATCGGCGCGGTGACGTACGGACGCACGGTGCCGCTGCCACGCAGCAGACAGCCGCTCCACGGTGGCCCCCCGCGCGGCGCCGGGAAGGTGGACCCGGAGTCGCGGGTGAAGGCGATCTGCAGCGCCCTCCCCGCGACCGCGGCGACGTCCGCGCAGAGTGCCTCACGCGCCGGCCCGCTCGCGTCCGACGCGCCGCCACCGACCGTGCCACTGTCGGCGCGCCGCGCCGCCGCCTCGGCGGGCGCGGGCGCCACCTGCACGGTCGCCGGACGCGCCGAGTCGATCGCGCCGGCGGACGAGGTGGTGCCGTCGCACGCGACGGCGAGCGTCAGGAGCAGCAGGCGGGAAGGAGAGACTCGCGGAGCTCGCATGCGGTCGAAGCGACGCCGGTCCGCGCGCCCGGGTGCGGAGTGAGAGGCGCGGCGCATCGCCAGCTCGCGCGCGGCGGGACTACGCTGGCCGACGCTACAAGCAGAGTCTCACATGAGCAAGCGCTAATGGTCGAGCGGCGCGAGCCGGCCCGTCAGCCGGCAGGCTGCGACGCTTCGCGGAGCGATTCGCCTTCGGCGTGGCGGTGAGGGCAACGTAGGTGATCCCGTCCTGGGTTGCCCCCCACCATCGCCTGCGCCTTCGCGACGAGCACGCGCTCGAGCGGCGCCGGCGCCCAGCACGAGGCGCAGACGAAGTGGTGCACCTGGGCGTAGTCGGCCGGCGCGATGCGGCTGGCGAGCGGCTCGACGCTCTTGCGGTCCCCGAGCACCGGCGGGCCCTATGGTCTCGCCTTGGTCTGTCGGGTCTGGCGGGTGGCACGCTCCCCCGTCTACCGGCACCACGCCCCGGCACGGCAGACGCCACCGCGGCGCCCTGGTCCCGTCGGGTCGATGCGGGACGTGGCGCTGGTCGAGGCGATCCGGGATGTTCTCGCCCCCAGCCCTGCCCTCCTTCGGATCTGGGCGTTCTGATCCGCTTTAGCTGGAGGGTTTACGGTTGTCGGCTGCGGGCGCGGGCCCGCGAGCCGAGGTTGGCAGGAGCTCGCGATGCTCGACGATCTCGGTCATCCAATCCTCCCGCGATGCCCCTGAAACTCGGAGGCGCCAATCGCTCAACTTGCTCCGACGGTAAGCACGATCTTTCCTTTCGGCTGAGGCCGTAAGCGTTCCAGCATGAGATGAGCTTCGCGCGCATCCGCGAGGGGTAGGACTGCGCCCACATGTGTTCTCAGCTCTCCACCATCGAGGAGGCCAGCGATCTCCGCCAGATACTGGCT
>JBJMNL010000115.1:0-3760 GCA_045804285.1 Gemmatimonadaceae bacterium | reverse complement strand
TGAAGAAGATGATCCGCTGCTCGTCGTCGACCGCGATGATCGCGTCCGCGGAGATCGCCGCCAACGCGGCAAATAGCGAGTCTGCCAGCGGCCGCATCGAGGCGGCTCTGGCGGCGTCGCGGAAGGGTTCCCGGATCTTCGCTTCTGACATGCTCCTCGTGGTTGGACGCGGGTGGCCGGGCGAGAGAAATCAAATGCCGGGGGGCGGGGAATGGCAGACGACAGTCGGCAGTTGGGAGTTGCCAGTGCTCAGTTCGCAGTCACGGCGGGCAACTGCGAACTGAGGACTGGCAACTGAAGACTTCCGACTGTCGTCTGCCGTCGTCCCCCTGTCAGGCTTTCCCCGACATCTCGGCCGTATCCTCCTGACGAGAGTTCCGCACCGCCCCCGACAGAGCGGCGGTCCCGCCGCCGGTAGCTTCCCTCCGTCACCGCACACGAGGCCGGCGCGCTCCCGCGCCACACTATCCGACGACGGACGACAGCGACCATGTCCACCGACACCAAGGCCACCACTCCCGGCGCGACTTCCACGCCCGACGCCCTCATCCGGACGTCGGGCAGCCGCCGCGATTTTCTCCGCAACAGTGCCTTCACCGCGCTCGCCGCGACCGCGCTGGGCGCCTGCAAGCCCGACTCGTCGTCCGCCCAGCAGCCGCCTGCCGCTTCGGCCACCGACAGCGACCACAGCGGCGGCTCGATGGCGCCGCACCCGGTGACCCCGTCCGCGCCGGCCGACCCTCGCGCCGCCGCCGACGCGATGGACGCGATGCACGAGAAGGGAATCAAAGCCTTCCCCGCCAGGACCGCGGGGAAGGGGAACCAGCTCCTCCAGCCGCGAGTCGAGAAGGGGGTGAAGGTCTTCGAGCTCACCGCCCGCGAGTTGCAGTGGGAGGCCGAGCCCGGCAAGATGGTAAAGGCGTGGGCGTACAACGGCCAGGTGCCCGGGCCGCAGATCCGCGTCCGCGAGGGCGACCGCGTCCGCGTCGTCCTCAAGAACGAGCTCCCCGAGTCCACGGCCGTGCACTTTCACGGGCTCGAGCTGCCGAACGACCAGGACGGCGTCCCCTTCGTCACCCAGCCGCCGGTGAAGCCGGGCGAGACGTACAGCTACGAGTTCACGGTGCCGAACTCGGGCTCGCACATGTACCATTCCCACCACAACTCGGCGAAGCAGGTGGGCATGGGGCTCCTCGGCGCCTTCATCGTCGAGCCCCGGCGGCCGCGCAGGATCGAGAAGGTGGACGTCGACTACGTCATGATCCTGAACGACGGCTTCCACGGCTATACCTTGAACGGGAAGGGCTTCCCGGCCACCGAGCCGATCGTCGCGAGGCTCGGGCAGAAGGTGCGCATCCGCTTCATGAACGAGGGGATGATGATCCACCCCATGCACCTGCACGGCATGCACATGACGGTGATCGACAAGGACGGGTGGCCGCAGCCCGCGCCGTGGAAGTGCGACACGCTCAACATCGCCCCGGGCGAGCGGTGGGACGTGATCGTCGACTGCAACAACCCGGGCACCTGGGCCTTCCACTGCCACATCCTGCCGCACGCCGAGTCGGAGCACGGGATGTTCGGCATGGTCACGGCGCTCGTCGTTCAGAAGTAGGGGAGCGATGCGGCAGCGGCCGGTCTCGCCGATCCTGGGCGGCGTGCAGTTGAAGCGGGGCGCGCCGGCGGCGGTGCCGGCGCGCCCCGCGTCGGCGCGCCCGGCGACCCCGCGCTGGTTGCGGCCACTGCTCCGCGTCCCACTCGCCGGCAAGCTGGTTGGCGCGAACGCGGCCGTCGTCGCGGCCGCCGCATGGACGCTCTTCGGGCACGTGGGGGGCGGCGAGCGGGGGGACGCGCTCGTCCTCGCACTCGCCCTCGCCGCCGGCGTCACGGTCAACTACGCGCTCGTCCGGCTGGCGCTCCGCCCGCTGCGTGAGCTCGAGGCGGCCGCCGACCGCGTCTGGCACGGCGACCTCGGCGCGCGCGTCGCCCCGTCGCCGATCGCCGACGGCGACATGGCCCGCGTCGGCCGCACGGTGAACCGCCTGCTCGACGGCCTCGCCGCCGACCGCGAGCGGATGCGCGAGCTCGCCGCCGCGGCGGTCGAGTCCTCCGACGCCGAGCGCGCCAGGATCGCGCGCGAGCTGCACGACTCGGTCGCGCAGACGCTCGCGGCGCTCACCTTCCAGCTCGCCGCCGCGGCGCGCGACAGCCGCGACCCGGCACTCGCCGAGCGGCTGACGCTGATCCGCGACCTGGCCGGCTCGGCGATGGAGGAGGTGCGGACGCTCTCGCACTCGGTGCACCCGCGCGTGCTCGACGACCTGGGGCTGGCCGCGGCGCTGGAGTGGCTGGCGCGGCAGACCCGCGAGCGCGCCCCACTCGACGTGCGCGTCGAGGTGGACGGCGAGGCGGCGCGCGCCGCGGACTCCACCGCCCCCCGCACGGCCACCGCGGCCCTCTACCGCGTCGCGCAGGAATCGCTGCGCAACACCGAGCGCCACGCCGACGCCCGCGCGGCGCAGCTGACGCTGGTCGCGGCCGGCGACGGCACGCTCCGCCTCGAGGTGGAGGACGACGGCGCCGGCTTCGACGTCGCCGCCGCGGAGGCCCGCCGCCCCGGCATGGGGCTTTCTTCGATGCGCGAGCGGCTCGCGCTCGTCGGCGGCTCGTTCGCCGTCGACAGCGCGCCGGGCCGCGGCACCCGCGTGAAGGCGGTGGTGCCACTCGACCCCTCTCACTCCGACCCGAGGCTCCCATGACGTCCGACCCGACCACCCGCCCCGCGCCGGTGGACGTGATCACGGTCATCCTCGCCGACGACCACGCCGTGGTGCGCGCCGGGCTCAGGGCGGTCCTCGGCGCGGCGAAGGACATCCGCGTCGTCGGCGAGGCCGCGAACGGCCGCGACGCCGTCGCGATGGCCGAGCGCCTCGACGCCGACGTCGTCGTGATGGACCTCTCGATGCCGGAGATGGACGGCACGGCGGCGACGCGGGCGCTCGTCGAGCGCGGGGCGCGGTCGCGCGTCCTCGTGCTCACGATGCACGCCGAGGACGAGTACCTCGTCCCGCTGCTCGAGGCGGGGGCCGCCGGCTACCTCGTGAAGAGCGCCGCCGACCGCGAGCTGGTGGACGCCGTCCGCGCCGTGGCGCACGGCGACACCTACGTACAGCCGTCGGCGGCGCGCGCCCTCGTCCGCGGCCTGCGCCGGCGCGAGGAGCACGCCGACGAGCGCGGGCGCTACGATCGGCTCACGGAGCGCGAGCGCGACGTCCTCCGCCTCGTCGCCGCCGGCTTCAGCGCTCCCGAGATCGGCGAGCAGCTCTTCATCAGCCCGAAGACGGTCGACACCTACAAGCAGCGCATCGGCGAGAAGCTCGGCCTCACCCACCGGTCGGACTACGTGAAGTTCGCGCTGAAGCTGGGGCTGCTCAGGGAATAGCGCGCGAATAGCGCGGGGATGGCGCCGGCGGCACGCGTGCCGCCGGCGCCGCGGGCCGCGCCCGCCGCGCTCATTCTCTCCCCATCGCCTCCGTCAGCGCCGCACGGCTCGCCGGCAGCCTGACGTGCGGCACGCCGCGGGCGCGGGCGAGGGTGGCGACGGGGGTGGCGTTTGGTCGGGGACAATGCGGTCGTTCCGGGGAATCGTTAGGCGCCCGGGCGCTGCAATCGACAGACCGGCGGCGTTTGACGAGCCGGGAAAACACGCGTATAATGTGGCCGCAGCGTCCCCCGCCCTGGCCGCCCCCGCCCCGGCCGC
>JBJMNL010000114.1:0-5115 GCA_045804285.1 Gemmatimonadaceae bacterium | reverse complement strand
GGCGCCGGGAAACTCGGCGGTACGGCTGTTCTACATTGGAACCGAACGGGCGCCCGCGCCGAGGCAAGGGCGTCCGGCGGATCGAGGACTCATGCGCCACACGCTCACGCTCCTCTTCGTGTCCCCGGTACTGGTACTCGCGGGTAGCTGTCGCGGGGCGGATCGGTCCCCGGCCCCCGCCGGCAGCGCCACCGCGGACGCCCCCGTAAGCACCCGCCCGGCGAGCGCCCCGCAGCCCGGCGCCCCGCAGGCCGGCGCCCCGCAGGGGAGTGCGCCCGCTCCGGCGCCGATAGTGTCCGCCCGCTCCTCCGACGACGACGGGGGCGCTGCGGCCGCGGTCGTACGGGCCTACTACGACGCAATCCAATCCCGCGACTACCGGCGCGCCTACGGCCTCTGGGAGGACGCGGGGCGCGCGAGCGGGCAGAGCTTCGACGCCTTCCGGCGGGGCTTCGCGGAAACGGCCTCGGTCGAGCTCACCGTGGGGGCGCCCGGCCGGGTGGAGGGGGCGGCCGGCTCGCGGTACGTCGACGTCCCGGTGGCGGTCACGGCCGTGCAGCGCGACGGCACGGTGCGGCGCTTCCGCGGGCGGTACACGCTGCGCCGGGCGGTCGTCCCGGGCGCCACCGACGCCGAGCGGCACTGGCACCTGTACGCGGCGCGCGTCGCCCGGGTGGACTGACCCGGACCGACCGGCGCGGCCGTCGGCTGCCTCGGACTTCACGGCCCGGCGCGCAGGGGTGAATCGGACGTCCTCCCGCCATCGAGTCCGCCGTACCAGATGAAGAAGGCGGGCGCGCCGTTCGGCGCGCCCGCCTTCACTACTCGACGGCTCGGGGTACGGCGGTGATCAGCTCTTCGCCCTCTCCAGGCCTTTGACCACGGTCGCGAGCGCCCGTACCCGCGGCGCGTCGCTCGCGCCGCGGGCGTCGCGGTCGAGCTCCGCCGCCAACTTCCCGAGCGCCCGCGCACGCGCGGCGCCGCTCGCCCGCTCGGCGGCGGTCAACGCGCGCGCGATCGCCGACGTGCGCGCCTCCGGCAGGCCGTGGCCACGCACGAGCTGGTCGAGGTAGGCGCGTGCGACCGGGAACGCCGCGGGCCAGACGAGCTTCGGCTGGCTCTGCGGGTTCAGACGGTCGAAGCGGACGAGCTTCGCGGCGTCGATCTCGTTCTGCGTCAGATCGGCGCTCGGCGTCAGCTCGAACACGTCGAGCCCGCGCGCGATCTCCGAGCCGTAGATGTAGCCGTTGTAGTAATAGCCACCCCAGTAGCCGCCGATCACCATCGCCGACGAGTCGACCGGCCCGCGGTCGAAGTACGCGATCTCCTTGGGATGGGCCGGGTCGGTCCAGTCGAAGACCGAGATGCCGCCCTGGTACCACGCCTGCACCATGACGTCGCGGCCGGGCACCGGGATCAGCCCGCCGTTGTGCGCGACGCAGTTCTCCTGCGCCGTCTGCGCGGCCGGCATCTTGAAGTAGCCGACCTGCGTGAGCGTGTCGTGCCGCAGGGTGAAGAGCGCGTCGGCGCCCCACTCGATCGGGTCGGTCGCGCGGCACTTGGGCTGCGTGCCGCCGCCCCACTCGTCGGTGAAGAGCAGCTTCGATCCGTCGTTGCTGAACGTGGCCGAATGCCAGAACGCGAAGTTGGAGTCGGCGACCGCCTGCAGACGCACGGGGTGGAGCGGATCCTTGATGTCGAGCAGGATGCCGTAGCCGGAGCAGGCGCCGGCCGCCAGCCCGAGGGCGGGGTAGACGGTGATGTCGTGGCACTGCGACGGCCCGCCGCGCGCCCCGCCTCCGCCCAGCGCGCGAACGTCGACCCCGAGCTGCCGCAGCGAGTCCGTCAGTGCCCGCGCGCGCGCGGTGTCGCTCCGCTCCATGCGGAGCGTCGCGTAGAGCAGGGCGATGCGAGCCGAGTCGGCGGCCGTCGTGCTCGCGGGCAGCTGGAGCCGGCGCAGCGAGCGGCGGGCCTCCTCGACCCCGGCACCGTTCGCCGTGTCGGCGTACGCCACGCCGTGGGTGGACGGTGCGGTCAGGCCGTTGAAGATGCGCGGCGAGCTCACGATGCGCGCCTGCTCGGGGTGCGCGAGCGGCACCCGGATGACTTCGATCCGGAAGAGCGCGGTGTTAGGGTCGGTGATGTCGCCCCCCTCGCACCCCGGCATCTCGCCGCTCGACCGCACCCGCGCCAGCCCCGAGACGTACACGTACACCACGCCCTTGTCCGCCGGGTCGGGCACCAGGGTGTGCGTGTGCGAGCCTCGGCAGGTCTGGACGTCGGCGACCTGCTTGGGATGCAGCGGATCGGAGACGTCGAAGATGCGAATGCCGAGCATCCGCTCCCTGCTCACGCTGTCCCGCACGCCCTGAGTGCCGCAGTCCAGCCGGCTCCCGGTATTCTCCGCCGAGACGAAGAGCAGGTTGCCGTAGATGGAGACGTCGCCCTGCTCCGTGAAGCAGAGGTTGGACTGGGTCAGCTTGGGCTCGAGGGGGTTGGCGATGTCCCAGATCTGCAGCCCGCTGAAGTTCCCCTGGTACAGGTAGTGGCCGCCGAACGCGAGGTCGGAGTTCGCGTAGGTCAGCCCGCCCGGCGCGTTGGGATGGAAGTCGTCCGGCTTGACGCGGTGGGCGACCAGCGCGAGGCCCTTCGCGGCCGCACCGGCGTCGTTCAGTCCGGGCTTGAGACTGGCGCGTGCGTCGGTGGTGCTGGACTGGGCGCGCGCCGGCGCAGCCGGCGCCAGCGCGGCGACCGCGCACAGCGTGGCACAGAGGGCGGCGAGCGTACGGAAGGAAGCGTGCTGACGTGTCATCTGGTTTGATTGGCGGTGAGCGTGTTCAACATGGCCTGCATGCGCGCCATCTCGGCGCGCTGGCCGGCATCGACGTCCGTGGCGAAGGCGGAAAGCTCCGACTGCTGCCCCGCCCCCGGAGTTGCGAAGAGCTTGGCGACCATGTCGAGGGCGCCTTGATGGTGCCTGATCATCCCCGTCAGGTAGAGGCGGTCGAAGGCCGCGCCCCGCGCGGCGTCGAGCTGGCGCATCTCGGCCGGGGTGAGCATCCCCGTCATCGGCATCGGGTGGTCATGCCCGTCCATACCCGGCATGTCCATCCCAGCCATCTCGTGCGCGGGGCCGGGGTCGCCCTGCAGCGAGTGCAGGGGGTCCGGAACGGCCAGGTGACGATCCCGCAGCCACTGCTGCATCATCGTGATCTCGTCGCGCTGCGACAGCGCGATGCGCTTGCAGAGGATCAGCAGGTCGGGTCGCGCGTCGTGGGTGGCTGCCCAGTCGGACATCACCACGGCCTGGGCGTGATGGACGATCATTCCCTGCACGAAGGCGACGTCGGCCTGGCCGTAGTCGTGCGCGGCGGCGGGTGCGCCCTGGGCCGGCAATCGCGCCGCCGCGACGGCGAGTGCCGCCACCAGGACGACGAACGGGGACGCTGCTGTGCGCCGGCGTGGTGGTGTGGATGGCATGGGATGGAGAGACCTGCGCTGGCGAGGAAGGCGGTTGCTCGGCCGGAGATCGCGGCTCGGCCCAGACCTTACGGCCAGCACGCCGCAGGCGTTGTACCGGGAGGCCACCTCGCCGCGCCACGGCGCCACACGTTTGCCGAGGTCTCGACGCCGGCGGCGCCGGGCGCGCTATCCAGGTCAGGGCGCCGATTCACCGATCTTTCTCGGCTTCGCCGGGCTGCCTCGCCCCCGCCTTGCCGCCGACGTGCGCCCAGAGGGCGCGCTCCACCATCACCGGCGTCCAGCCCTGGCCGAGTCGCTCCGCCCGCTCGCGGAGCGCCGCCGCGTAGCGCGCGTAGAAGCCGAGGGTCCAGGCGACCTTGCCGAGGCCCGGAAGCTGTCCCGCGACCAGCTCGTCGAAGAAGGGATAGAGATCCGGCGCGCTCGCGGCGGCGACGGCGGAGGCCGTGGCGGGGCCCACGCCGGCGAGCGTGGCCAGGGCGGCGATCGGCGCGGTCGGATGTGGGATCTTCGCCAGGGCGCCCGCACTCGTCTCGACCACCACGTCCGGATCGTTCCCGCGCACCAGGACGAGGTTCGGCGCGCGCCAGACCCCCCGGGCCATCTTCCACTCGGTCAGCCGTACGAGCTCGGGCAGCGTCACGTGAGCGGGCTGGCGCGCGGCGATCGTGGCGGGAAGCTCGGCGCGATACCAGCGATCGAGCTCGGGGAGCCGCGCCACTCCCTGCCCGGCGACCACGTCGTCGTAGCGCTCGAGCGCGTGGCGCCACGCGTCCGGCGCATCGGAGGCCCAGAGGTCGGTCATTGGTCAGCCGCCTCCCGCGGGCGCTCGCCCGCGGGCCGTGGCGCCTCGTCAGGCGGCAGGCGCGCCGGCCTACGGGCGCTCGGGCCCATCTGCGAGCACGGGCTGCACCGCGCGGAAGCCCTCGGCCACGCCGTCCTCCCACGGGTAGCGGCCGGTCCGGTCGGGGTAGACGACCTGCAGCACCGGGAAGTCGTCCCCGCCGTAGAACCACCGCGCAAAGCCCACGAAGGACCGGTACGCGTCGCGCGGCACGGGCCGGAACGTCACGTCGTAGCCCTCCAGCGCGGCATCCGAGGTGGCGCCGGGCGCGAAGCGTCGCCCGGCGCGCACCTCCTCGCCGAGGGCGTTCAGCACCGGGTGCGCGACCGCGTCGACGGGCAGCCCGAAGACGATGAGCTCGGGGTGCCCGAACGTGCGGTGGAGCCCGATCGTGTAGGCGAACTCGGGCTCACCGTCGGCGACCTTGATGACGTGCCACCCGTACGCGCGCACGTCGTCGTGGACCTTCTGTTCGGCTGGGTGCATGTCCTCGAAGAGTGTTGCCCGCTCACGCCCACGTTTGTCGTGACCGGCACGCCCGCATGCCTGGGGGTGTCTACCGGAACGTCGGGCCGCCGGTCCGGTCGTCGGGTACGAAGTGATCGTGCGCCGGCATCTTCACCCTGGGGAGCGAGGCCGCGTCCATCACCGCCGTGCGCGGCACGACGCCGTTCTCGGCGAGGAGATACGCGGTGAGGCTGTACACCTCGTGCGGTGCCAGCGAGCCCGGCGCGTCGTACGGCATGGCGCGGTGGATGTAGTCGTAGACCGTCGTCGCGTACGGCCAGTAG
>JBJMNL010000113.1:0-12356 GCA_045804285.1 Gemmatimonadaceae bacterium | reverse complement strand
TTCGCCCGTGAGGGGGAGCTCGAGCAGCTTCACGCGCGGCTGCGGGTCCTGCGTGAAGTAGAAGGTCAGCCGGTCCACCAGCGCCGGCTCGCCGACGCGGAGGGCGAGGAGCTCGCGGCTGGTGGCGGGGGTGAGGGTCGGGTAGAAGCTCAGCGTCGCGTGGGGGGAGAAGGCGAAGCGGGCGCGCTCGAAGCGCAGCCCGCTCGACTTGATGCGCTCGTGCAGGGTGCGCAGCGGACCGTGCGGGGAGAGAGGGAGGACGACGATCTCGGTCTGCATGAAGCGCATCGGCGTCCCGAGCTCGAGCGTCATCGGCGGCGTGGAGCGGACGATCGGCTCGAGCGCCGCCCGCAGCTCCGCGGGGCTCGTCGAGGGGGCGATCGGGCCGGCCCCCGAGGAGCCGATGAGCGTCACGTGGGGGGTGCTCGACGCCGACAGCTTGGGGTCGAAGCGACGCTGGATCTCGGCGATCCGCTCCCCCGCCGCCCCGCCGAGCTCGGCGAGCACGAAGATCCCCGCCGCCCGCCGCCAGGGGCGGCCGGTCTCGGGGTGCTCGTGGTCGTCGTAGTCGTCGGGGTCGGAGAAGCGGGGCATCAGGGACGGGAGCGCTGGGGCGGGGGAACGGCTCGCGGGGGAGAGGGCGGGGTGTGTGGACCGCTCGCGGTGGGGCGGACGGCTCGTCGGGGAAGGTGCGGCGCGCGACGAGCCAGCTCGCGATGGCGTTCTGAGTGATGAGTGATGAGTTGTGAGTGACGGGTAGTAGCGCGCCCAGCGGCCACCGCGACCCCACCGGGTCATGGCGTCCCGAAGAAGCGCGACCGGCCCCGCGCGCGGGCCGCCGCCCGGCGCGCTACTCACGACTCACAACTCAGAACTCATCACTCACGACGGCGTCACGCATCCCTCCCCGCGCGAGGGGCGACCGTCCGCGGGGCCTCCCGGGTCCGTTCCCGCCTCCCGTCGCCCCTCCCTCGCCCCTCCCCTTCACTCCGCGTCCCGATCCCGCCGCACCGTCACCCGCTTCCCCTTGATCGTCGTCCCCCGCAGGGCGCCGATGATCTCCTCGGCGATCTCGTCGGGGACCTCGACGAGGGAGAAGCGGTCGGCGATCTCGATCGCGCCGATGGCGCTCGAGTCGATGCCGGCCTCGTTGGCGATGGCGCCGACGAGGTCGCCCGGGCGGACGCCCGCCTTGCGGCCGGCGCCGATGTAGATCCGCGTGACGTCCCACTCCGGCGTCCGCCGCGGCCGGCGCGCGCGGGGGCCCCGCTCCGCGGCGGAACGGTCCTCGCGCTCGTCGTCGCGCCGAGTACGTTCCCGGTGGGGGGGCCCCCCCGCGTCGCGGTCGGCGCCGCGGTCGCTCCGGGCGAAGCGGTCGCCGCGGCCGGCGCGCCCCGCCTCCCGGGCCGCCCGGTCGCCGCGCTCGCGCGGCTGGAACACCGGGATCTCCACCTCCTCCCCGTCCCCCCCGCCACCCGTCGCGGCGTGGGCCAGCTTCACGGCCGCGGCGGCGACGTCCATCAGGTCGAACTCGCTCGCCAGCGACTCGACGACCACGCGGAAGCCGTCGAGATCGGCGGCGCTCTCCTCGCCCACGAGCGTCTCTCGCAGCGACGCGCGGGTCAGATCGAGGCGCCGCGCCCGCAGGTCGGCGACGGTCGGCACCGTCGCCAGCTCGATCTTCTGCTTGGTGAGGTGCTCGATGTTGCGGAGCTGTCGGTGCTCGCGCGGCTCGGCGATCGTGATCGCCACCCCCTCGCGGCCGGCGCGCCCGGTGCGCCCGATCCGGTGGACGTACGCCTCCGGTGCGCTCGGCACGTCGTAGTTGACGACGTGCGAGAGGTGCTCGATGTCGAGCCCGCGCGCCGCGACGTCGGTGGCGATGAGGAGGTCCGCGTTCCCTGCCCGGAACTTCCGCATCACCCGGTCGCGCTGCTCCTGGTTCATCCCGCCGTGGAGCGCCTCGGAGCGGTAGCCGCGGCCGTTGAGCGTCTCGGTGAGCTCGTCCACCTCCGTGCGCGTGCGGCAGAAGACGATCGCCGACGTCGGCGCCTCCATGTCGAGGACGCGGCCGAGGGTGGCCGACTTGTGGGCACGCGGGACGATGTAGGCCGTCTGGCGGACGCGCGGCAGGGCGCCCGCCACGGACGCCTCGCGGGCGATCCTGATCTCCACGGGGTCGCGGAGGTGGCGCGCGGCGATCGACGCGATCCGGGGCGCCATGGTCGCCGAGAAGAGCGCGGTCTGGCGCCCCTCGGGGGTGGCGTCGAGGATCGCCTGGAGGTCCTCCTCGAACCCCATGTCGAGCATCTCGTCGGCCTCGTCGAGGACGAGGACCTGGAGCGCGTCGAGGCGGAGGGTGTTGCGCCGCACGTGGTCGAGGGCGCGCCCCGGGGTGGCGATGACGACGTCCACACCGCGCCGGAGCGCGCGGAGCTGCTGCTCCATGCTCGCCCCGCCGTAGACGGCCAGCACGCGGACCCCGAGCCCGCGCCCGTACTTGTGCGTCGCCTCCGCGACCTGCATGGCCAGCTCGCGGGTCGGGACGAGGACGAGGGCCGCCGGCTCCGGCGCGCCGCCGTCCTCGCGGTGGATGCGCTGGAGCAGCGGGAGCGCGAACGCCGCCGTCTTCCCCGTCCCCGTCGCCGCCTGGCCGAGGAGGTCGCGGCCGGCGAGCAGCGGCGGGATCGCCTCCCGCTGGATCGGCGTCGGCTCTTCGTAGCCGAGCTGGGTGAGCGCGGCGACGATGGGCTCGACGATGCCCAGGGAGGTGAAGGCGTTCGGCTCGCCGTCGGGCGAATCGTTGGCCGGCGTGATGTCGGGGGTAGTCATGGGATCCGTGTGGGAGAGGCGGAAGCCGCCGGCGGGTGACGCGGGACCCGGAAGGGGCCCGAACGCCTCTCACCGCGTGGCGCGTCCAGCCGGGCGCTTCCGCCGTTGCGTCGTGTCTTCTTCTCGGTGCCGCCGCCGGGACGACGTTCGCGCCGTCAGCGGGGAATGATGGTCAATCGGAGCGTGTGGCCGCCACCGCGCGCCGGCACGATCGAGCCGGCGAGCAGCCAGTCGTCGATCTTGTTGCTCGGGTGCGAGTGGTGGTAGCGCACCACCTTGAGGCCGCTGAACGTACCCACCGCCGCGCCGACGAGCACGTCGCTCGCCCAGTGCTTGTTGTTGTACATCCGCGAGGCTCCGACGAGCGACGCCCCCCCATACATCAGCGGTCCGACGTACCAGCGCGAGCTCGGCCACCAGCGCGACGTCTCCGACGTCACCGCCGCCGCGGCCGAGAAGGCCATCACGGTGTGCCCCGAGGGGAAGGAGCGGTACTCCTCGTGGCGCAGCCCGCGGCCGAAGCCGAAGTCGCGCGGGTCCTCGAGGTCCACGTAGGGTCGGGCCCGCCCGGCGAGGATCTTGGCGACGGTCACGACGCCGAGCCCGACGCCGATCGCCTCGGTGCCGTGCAGCCCGAGGTCCGCCATGCGCTCGTTGCCGGCGAGACGCCCCACCGCGTAGAGCGTGCCGCCGATGATCAGCGAGCCGGGCTCCGCGATCAGGCGGACGTTCGTCGCCTGGTGGCGCAGGAACCGGCTCGCCTGCCGCGTCGAGTCCTGGAGCAGCCTGGCCGCCGGCCGGTCGAGCGGGATGACGGCCATCGTCCCGAGGACGAAGCCGCCGGCGACGAGCGCGTCGCGCGAGGTGAAGAGCGGCTTGGTCGAGCGCGCGATCGTGTCGGCCGGCTGCGCGCCGGCCGTGCGCGCCGGGGCGAGCGGCGCGAGCGCGGCGAGGAGGGCGGCGGCGAGGGCGCGGGACGCGGCCCGCGTTGGCCGGCGGCGCGGCGCGAGAGGGTGTCGGTGCACGGCGGACGGTTCTGGTGGAGGAGGACCGGCGGCGGGGCCCCGGATGGCGGTGCCGGCGCGCGACCCACGCGGCGCTCGACGCGCCACGGACGGCCCGCACGGCGTGGCAGGTGCACCGGACGTGCCGCGAGGCGGCCGGGGCCGCCGGGCCGGGTACGCCCCTTGCGCGCCGGGGGGCGACCCCGGGGTGGGGCGCAGCGCCCTTCCCGCGCGCAGCGAAAGAAATGGCCGCCCGCCCCATCCAGCCAGGAGACTGCCCGATGCCGCTCCGCTCGATCGTCCCCGCCGCCGCCCTCCTCGCCTCCGCCCTCGCCGCGTCGGCGTGCAAGGGGCGCGACGCCGGCAAGGGTGGCGACACGATCGCCGTTCCCGCCGCCGCGGTCGACACGACCAGGCAGACGCGCACCGATTCGACCGGCGCCTCCGTGACTGCCGGCCCGGCCGGCGCGGGCACCACCGAGTCGGGGCGCGACGCCGCGACGGGCGTCGATACCCCGATCACGCGCCGGCTGCAGAAGTCGGAGGGGAAGAAGCCCTGATCGCGCTCCGGGCGCCCGACCCCACGACTCCGCCCCGCGCCCGTCGGAGGCGGCGGCCTAACGGGGCGCCGCCTCCGAGGTCGCGAGAGGCTCGTCGGCCGCCGCCTCGCCGGCCGCCGCGACGATGGGCAGTCCGACGAACGGAATGTGGCCGATCAGCTGGACCCACCAGCGCGCAGTGATCGTCGGCGGGCGGTGCACGAGTAGCGGAATGACCACCAGCGACATCACGAGCCAGACGAACGGCCCATACACGGCGGCGACCTTCAGCACGCCGTAGGGCGATCGGCGCACGCGACGGACCCAGGGCGACCGCTCGACGAGAAGCACAAATACGGCCGACCAGCCCAGGGCGACGCCGAAATGCATCAGCACGCCGAGCGCGGCCGTTCGACCACCGCCCTCGATCGCGGCCGGACCGAGCAGCGCGGAGGCCACGCCCTGAAAGAGCCGCGTCACGGTGGAGTGGTAGAACGCGACGCTCAGCACACCCGAGAAGAGCCCGTCGGTGACGCCGGTCAGGAGGCCGGCGCGCACGATTCGCGACAGGGGCGAACGGCTGCTGAGTCCTGCGTGTCGAGGGAGAGGCACGGGTCGGTTCGGCGTCGGGGTGGGCCGTCGTGGGTGACGTCGGTTGGGCACGACGCGCAGGCGCCGGACCGGCGCCTATCGCGCCGCTTCCGCCGCGGGCGGGTCAATCATAGCGCGCGGCGCGCCCACGTAATCCGCCCGTCCGCGGCGACGCCGCGTCAGGTCGCGGGCGCCCGGGTATCGGACGGTGGGGCACCTGCGTGTCGTAGACGCTCGACGATGGCGGCCACGTGCAGCGCCGTGGTGTCGAGCGCCGGAACGCCGGCGACGTCCGGTGTGGTCAGGAGCAACGGCAGCTCGGTCCCGCCCAGGATGACCCCGTCGATGCCCTCCGTGTCCCGCAGACGGCGGACGAGCGACTCGAGCTCCCGCCGCGTCTCGTCCCGGAACGCGCCCCTGAGGAGCTCCCCCACGTACCGCTCGTGGACCCAGGCCCGATCCGCGTCGCTCGGCGGCACGACGGCGATCCGGTACCGGGCGCACACCGCGGGGTAGAAGGGCGCCTCCATGGTGAACCGCGTGCCGAGCAGGGCCAATCGCTCCAACCCGCGCCGTCGCGCTTCCCGGGCGCAGACCTCGACGATGCTCACCAGAGGCACTGGCGATCGGGCCGCGAGCTCGTCGAACACGATGTGGGGCGTGTTGGCGGTCATCGCGGCGAAGTCCACGCCGGCGCCGGCGAGCCGGCGCAGCGATGCCAGCAGATACTCGACGAGCGCCGGCCGGTCGTGCTCGACGAGGCGGAGGGCCCGCCGAACGTCCAGACTGTCGATGACGATGGACGGAGCGGTGGACGGGTCGACCCGCTCCCAGGCCTCCAGAATGCGGCGGTAGTAGTCGACCGTGGACTCCGGGCCAAGGCCGCCGACGATCCCCACCGTAGTCATCTGCTGGCTCTCCTTCGCCCGCAGCTCACGACGACGACTCCCCGTCGTTGGCGGCGAACCGCGCGCGCGTGGCCGCCGTACCCGCCTCGCGCAGCACGGTCCGCAGCCGCTCGGGATCGACGTGCGTCCACACCAGCCCACAGGCGGTGCACGCGTGGCCGGCCCCGCTCATCGGGGCCGCCCCGGGGTCGCTGCGGTCGAGCAGCGGCAGCATCCCCACGGTCAGTGTCCAGAAGCGGAGACCGTCGGGCGTGAACGTGCCTGGGCGCCCCTCTCCCAGGCGGCCGCGGGTGACGTCGCTCGCCCCGCAGGCGGGGCACTGTAGACTCGGCTCGGACATGTGGCTCGGTTGAGGCGAAGGCGGAGCTGCAAAGCGCCCCGTCAGGCGGCAGCCGCGGGGCGCCCGCCCTAGAGGCCGTAGCCGACGTAGATCCCGATCCCGGCCAGGGTGCCCAACGCGACACCGACGATGAGCATGTCCGGGCGCATGTCGGGCCGCTCGACGCGGAGCCGGACGCCGGCGGCCCCGGCGCGCGGCAGCCGCACGGTCAGCCCGCGCGGCAGGACCTCGCGCCTCCCACCGGCACGGCGCAGCCCGTCCGGGGTGAAGACGAGCGTATCGCCCGTGCTCCCGGCGGCGGTCCGGCCGGTGAGCGCGGCCACGCCGCGCAGCCACACCGTATCGCCCCGCCGCGGTCCGGGCGGCCACGTCGCGCGGCGGGGCGAGCTCGAGCTCGGCGAGCGCCGCCGGTGGGGGCAGCGTCGAGCCGGCCGAACGCCAGGAGCCGCACGCGGCCGCCGCCACCAGCAGGGCGGCGCCGGTGACTACGGGCCGCACGCCGCGCTCGCGCCATCTGGACATCGCACGCCTCCGGAAGGTGTCGCCGCCTGACGCCTGGGCTCGGCCGCGAGGACCGCGGCGGCGGAGAAGATGCCGCCTCGATTCGGAGCTCGCCAGTCGGCGAACCGGATACCGGTCGTCCCACGTGAGTGTCTCGGGGGCGCGATCCGGCTAAGGCGCGGACCGTTCGTACAGCAACATCCACGAGGTCCCGAAGCGGTCACGCAGCATCGCGAACCGGTGCGCGAAGAACGTCTCCGCCATCGGCATGAAGACCTGTCCTCCCTCGGAAAGGAGCGCGTAGGTCCGCTCCGCCTCGTCGACGCTCGCGGTCATCAGCGAGAGATAGGCGCTGCGCATCGGCTGGAATCGGTCGGGTGGAATATCCGCGCCGAGGATGACCGTCCCGCCCAGCTCGAGGCGCGCATGGAGGACCGCTTGCCTCCACTCCGGGGGCACGCTGCCCGCCTCCGGCTGCTCGCCATGCGTCGTGAGCATCGTGATCCTGCCGCCGAGATGCTCGGCGTAGAACTCGAACGCCTGCCGGCAATTGCCGCCGTAGTTCAGATACGTGTAGAGCTGCATGTACGCCTCCGCATGGCCGACGTCCGACGCTCGTGCCCACCTGCGCGCACGAATACTAATGCGGCTAGTGCGGCGTGCGGCAGCGCGCTCGTCGGGCGCGGCGCTTCGTCAGTCCGCGCCCACGCCGACGCCCGTTGGTCGCGCGTGCGGTTCGGCCGCCGGGGCGAGTCGGCGGGGGGCGGACACGGTCACGGGCGAGCCCGCCGCGACGAGGGCCGAGGCGGGCGGTCCGGCGAGCGCGCGCTCGAACGCCCCGCCGTAGAGTCCCCGCACGTCGGCCGCGAGCTCCGGCGCCTCGGCCGCCCATACGCGCCACGGCGGGTGCGCCACCGCGTACTCCACCGTCCCGCCGTCCCGCTGCCGGGTGTAGCCCCAGTAGTGCTCCGCGACGAAGGCGGCTTCGGACCCGGGCGGCGGTACGGCCGGGGCGCCGATGGCCGTCGCGGCGACCCGCTGCCAGCGGCGGCTCGACCGCCACTCGTAGGCGATCCGCCCGGGGGCGTCGGTGGGCGCGGCCGGCGCGGTGCTCCGCATCGGCACGGCGCGGTACGGCTCGTTGTACGCGAGGCGCGCGACGAGCGCGATGGCCGGCCGGGGCACCAGCTCGCGCACGAACACCACGCCCCTGCGGTCCGCGCGGCCGGGCACCGCGCGCCGGACGTAGAAGCGCAGGTTCACCTCGTCGAAGTCCCGGTGGAAGGGCACCGGAACGCCGAGGATACGCGTGCGGCAGAAGCGGAACCCGACGACGCTCACCAGCGCCCGTCCCTCCCAGAGGTCGAGCGTCACACCGGCCGGGAGGAGCGGCTGCAGCGCCGCGGGCGCGACCTCGTAGTTCAGCATCACGAGATGGCGCCACTCGGCGGTGAGGAACGCTCGCCGCGCGACGTGACCCGCTACGCCATGTAGAGTTCCCATGAGATGCGGTCGGGGTCCTTGAAGGCGACATACCGCTTTCCGAGCGTCTCATCGAGCTTCGTCCCCGTACTCTCGATGCCCGCGTCGGTGAGTGCCGCCGCGACGCGCTCGAGCTCCGCTTCCTCGGCGCACGCCAGCGCGATGTGATCGAGGCCGACCCGATGCGGGCTGAACTGATCCCCGGCCGGCGTGTGTTCGGAGGGGGCACGGAGGCCGATCGCCGTGCCGCCCGCCAAGAAGAGCACGACGCCCGGCGTCTCGACGATCACCGGGAACCCGAGGGTCTCGGTGTAGAAGCGCTTCGCGCGCGCCAGATCGGTGACGCGCAACACGACGTGGTGGACGCCGCTGGTCTTGATGTCGACCGACATGCGGGCCTCGCGACTGTGGGAGAGCCGGTCCCTTCGCCCGGCCACCTCGGGTGCACGCCCCCGTGAGCGATGGCTGGGCCGGAATGGCGTCTGCAGCGCCTCGTCAGGGAGCCGCGGCGCCGGCGCGCGGTCGCCCCGGTGCACGAAGCAGCGCCACGAGCCCGGCGACGGCCACGAGCGCGACGAAGGACACGGCCGCGAGCACGGGCCAGTGCGGGGCGCGGCCGTGGTGCGTCATCTGGTGCAGGGCCGGCATGTGGAGCCCGACCAGGAACCACGAGAGCGCGCAGCCGACGACGGTCAGCCGATAGTACCGCATGGGCATGGCTCACTCCGCCTGTTGAAGAAACGAGATGCTGCCACCCAACGTCCCGACTCAGCCGCGGACGCCAATGTACGCCGGCATCGGCGCGCGTGCGAGAGTACGCGGCTGACGGGCCCGCCCGTCGGCCGCAGCGATTCGTCAGGTCACGCCAACGGCGGCGGCTCGCCGCCAAGTCGCCGACACATGACCGTGACCGCCTCGCCGGCATGCACCGCGCGCTCCTGCGCGTTCCAGCCCAGCGCCGAGTAGAAGCCCTGCCGGTCGGATGTGAAGAGGTAGAGCGTGGCAAAGCCCAGCCGCACCGCCTCCGCCTCCGCGGTTCGGACGAGCAGCGCTCCAATGCCGGCGCGGCGCCGGGCCTCCGGCACGTAGACGCTCGCGAGCCAGGGTGTCAGGTCGGCGCGCCCCTCCAGATCCGCCGCCCGCACGCTGGCGCACCCGACGCACTCCGGCCCGTCGAGCGCGAGGACCATCAGCGGCAGCCGGCCGCGCCCGAGGTGCGACTTCAGGTGCTCGGCAACGCGCTCCGGGCTGCTCCCCGGACGCCGGCTCCCCCACTCGCGGTGGAGCCAGCCGGCCACGGTCGGCAGGTGCTCGGGGTGATCGGCCAGGAGACCCGTCGTGACTGCCATCGGAGAGCGTGGGTGACCTGACGCCCCGGCTCGGCTGCGGGCGTCTTTTCTGCGGGCGAGAACATGCTGCCAGGTCGCCCGCGGCATCTGCTGCCGTAGACAACCAACGACTGAGAACTGCCGACTGACAACTGCCAACTGCAGTTCGCAGTTGGCAGTTGTCAGTCGGCAGTTCGCAGTTGGCGGTCGTCGACCGGGTCGGGGACACGGTCACTCCGGGTGCGCCTCATGATCCGTCTCCGGCTGCCGGGGCGAGAACAGGGCTGAGGCGAAGCGAACGTGTGTGCGCATCGGAAGGGTGTCGCGGCCTCACGCATAAGCTCACCTGCAATCGAGTCGAATGGACCGCATCGCGATCACGATCGAGCCCGCCGCCTCAAACGCGGGACTGCTGAATCTCACCTGGTCGAACCGGGAGCGGACCACGACCACGTGCAGCGTTCGCTGATTGCGGAACGCGAACGCCGGCGCTGGAGCGGATGGTGCCCGCCAACAACCACGCGCCACCGCACATTCCCAGGGCCACACCGGCGCCGGTCCACTCGTTGCCCTGGCGAATGACGACGAGCGCGCGCGGGATGTGCACGATCAGGACCCACAGTCCAAACTGCACGCCGAGGAGCGCCGCCGCCCACTGTGCCTTCCAGCCCGTCAGCAGGCTGAGACTTGCGGCAATGAACGCCACGCCCACGAAATACGCCCAGAAGTACGGACTCGGAATCCAGCCCGGGATCAGGGCCACGACGAAAGGCGCGTATATGAAATGTTGAACGCCGAAGATGATCAACGGTACGGCGTACAGCACGCGCCCCGGCGCAATGGCGGAGGATGGACGGGCATCGTCCGCCGCGGGCCCGAGTGTTCCCGCGAGCACGAAGGCCGCTCCCGACAGAGAGAGGATCTCTCCCATACCCGTCCAACTGCCGCCGGCGCGGATGTTGTGGAGCAGGCCGGGCGCGTAGGAGCACAGCGCGTAGAGAAGGAGCGCGCCGGCCAGGACGCTCGCGCCGAGGCGCGCCCTTGCGGAGGTGGCGATCCTCACACTGGCGCCGAGCAGGACGGCGGCGGTCAGGAAGCCCCACAGGGGCCCATAGAGGACCCACGGCGCTCCGACGGCAAACGTGCTGCCGCTGGCGTAGCCGAGGTGTAGCACGCCGAACAAGGCCATGCTTGCCGCGAACAGGTAGCGGCCGATCCTGATCGACCAATCCATGAGATGCACCTCGCGACGGACCGCGACCGCGGGCTGCTGCAATTCACGCAGCGCCGAAAACCACCCCGGTCATTGGCTGGTTCACCTGCGCGAATGCTCCGAACGGCAACGTGTTCCAGGGCGAGCTCGAACTTACGACCAAGCGATCAACACGGCTGCAGCGCCTCGTCAGGGCGCAGCTTGGCGCCGCGATCCTCAGCGCCCGGGGCCCGGGTCCGACGGCTCGGCGGTCGCGCCCTCGGTCAGCATCGCCAGGCGCCTGGGATGCAGGGTGTAGAGAAAGACGGTCGCGGGCGGCTGCCGCGGGTCAGCGACGTGCATTCGGGACTCCGGGAACGGGACGACGTGGCACCGCGCCGGCCGCGTACCGGCGCTGCCGCCTAACGCCCGATATCGGCTGCGGGCGCGCAGCCTCGCGAGGGCGCGGCGCCGAGAATGGTACCAAGGTGGCCGGGAGTCAACCCGATGCTCCGAGTCGCGCCCGTCAGCTGCAGCGTCTCGTTAGGCGGCGCCTCCGTCGAGGCGTCCCGGAAGGCGCGCGCGGAGCCAGCGGATCTGTCCGCGGTGGCTCAGCTCGTCCTCGGCCACGTGGAACCAGGCCCAGTGCGCGTTCATCTCCGGCGCCGCGACCAGCGGCGCCTCGAGCCACGCGTCATCCCGGGCGGCCAGCGCCGCGAGCGTGGCCCGCCGGGCCGTGGCCAGCTCCTCCACGTACGACGGCAGCTCGCGCCCGCGGAGTTGGCGCCGCCCCGCGTCGCCGAGATCCAGCGCCGCCGCCCAGGCTGCCTCTTCGCTCGGGGACGGCGCGCGTGCCACGAAGGTGAGGACCTGATACCAGCGCTCCACGGCCGCGGCATGCGCGAGCAAGGCGCCGATGGAGTTACTCTGGGCGTCGTGCAGGTGGTCGAGCTCGTCCCGCGACAGTCCGTCGACCGCCGCCAGGAGCGTCTGGCGCGTGTACGTGAGCATGCCGACCAGGCGGCCGACCGTCGGTGCGTACCCGGGGAGCGGCGCGATGCGGAGGGAGGTCATCTGCTGGAGCGAGAATGGAGGCGTGCCACCTAACGCCGGAGCTCAGCTGCGGGCGCGTGCTGTCCCTCGCGCAACGATGCTACCAGGCGGAGGACACGTCGAGAGGCACAACCCAATGACTCCGAGGAGCGCCCGTCGGCCGCAGCGCCCCCTGGTTCGGCCGCCGTGCGGCCGGGCCGCCGTCGGGGCACGGTCGGCCCGCGCTACCACTCCCACTGGTCGTAGAGGACGCCGCTGAGCCGCGGCGCCCCGCCCGCGCCGGTGTCGAAGACGAAGGTCGCGTTCCAGCTGCGCAGACAGCTGCTCGCCACGCTGTCCGCCGCGAGCCGCACGCCGACGTGCGGCGCCGGCGCCTCGTGGCCGCCGCCCGCCGGGGCCAGTCGGAGCACCACGGCCTAGCGCCCGAGCTCGGTTGTGGGCGGACGCCACAAGATGCGGCGGCGCAGCCGCAGCTTCCATAGCTCGCCCGTCAGGCTCAACGCCACGCTAGGTGGCCGGCTCGCTGCCTCGAACCGGCCCGACCTGCGCGAGGTACGCTTCGAACTCCCGGTCGAGGGCAGCGCGC
>JBJMNL010000112.1:0-2840 GCA_045804285.1 Gemmatimonadaceae bacterium | reverse complement strand
CCAGCGCAGCACCACGTAGCTCACCCCTCGATGCCCGAGCGCCTTCAGGAAGCCGTCGACGCCGAGCACCGGTGAGACGAAGCGGCGCGCTCCCTGCGGCTTGCGGCGGATCACCCTGGCGAGCAGGAGCGCCCTCCCGCCCCGCGGCCCGGTCCGGAGCCACTCGATCCCCGCGAGCCGGACGCGCCCGCGCAGCACGTGCTTCGCGATCCCGAGCATTCCCACCAACGCGTCCCGGCTCGCCGCGAGCGGCAGCGCCACGTAGCCCGCGTGCCAGAACGCGGCGAACGACCACAGGGCACGCGACGCGCGACCGGACAGGACGAGCACCTCGGCGTTGTTGGCCGGGATCTGCCGCGGGGTGGTGTAGGGCACCACGCACCCCGCGTCCCCCGAGGCGGTGGCCGACTCGCACGCCTCCGGCGTCGCGAGGCACAGATGGCGCGCGTGTCCCCGGCGCGCGATCGCCCGCGCCAGACCGAGGTCCGTCGCGCCCGCCTCGATCGTGCGCAGACCCGAGCGCAGGAGCGTCGAGAGTGTCGTGCGTGCCATGAAGAGTCCCCGGAGCGTGAATGACGGTGACGCCCTCGTCGGCCGCGGCGCCTACGTGTCGCTCGCGAGCGGCCGGACGTCCGACTCGCCCGCGTCGCCCGGCGACGGCTCGAGCAGCGTGGGCTCGCACGGCACCGCCGCGCTCCGCACGCCCTTGAGCGGGCGGTTCGCCCGCAGATCGACCACGTCGAACGAGAAGGCCGGCTCGAGGTGGTCGAACACGACGCCCTTCCTGTTTCTCAGCTTGAAGTTGAAGGTGTAGATCCCGGCGTTGAGGTTGAGCCGCGGGATGCGGAAGCCGACCACGTTCCGCCCCTCCCGCAACGCCGTCACCCCGCCCATGGCCAGGCTGTCGACGGCCAGCAGACGCGTCCCCTGCGGGTTCGCGAGCCAGACGTGGAAGCGGTCGACCGTCTGGGCCGTGCGCGACGAGATCGCCAGGCGTACCTCGAGCGGTCCGTAGGTGTACGGGAGGCCGTCGAGCTCCTCGTTCCCGCTGCTGAACCACACCGCCTCGAGCAGCGCGCCGCCGGCCCCCGCGCGGGACAGGCCGGAGAGGTCGATCCAGCGCTCGGGCCCCACGGACTGCCCGCCGCCGCGCGTGAGGTACTGCGCGACGATCTCCTGCGTGCCGCCGTCGTCCGCGATCCGCCCCTCCTCCAGCAGGAGGCAGCGCGTGCAGAGGCGCTGGACCACGGTGAGGTCGTGGCTCACGAAGAGGACCGTGCGCCCTTCGCGCGCGACGGCGTCCATCCGGGCGATGCACCGCTTCTGGAACTCCGCGTCGCCGACCGCCAGCACCTCGTCGATGATCAGCACTTCCGGCTCGAGGTGCGCGGCCACCGCGAACGCGAGCCGCAGGGCCATCCCGCTCGAGTAGCGCTTGACCGGGGTGTTGATGAACCGCTCCACTCCGGCGAACGCCACGATCTCCTCGAGCCTCGCGTCGATGTAGCGGCGGTCCATCCCGAGGATCGCGCCGTTCAGGTAGACGTTGTCCCGGCCCGTGAGCTCCGGGTGGAACCCGGTCCCGACCTCCAGCAGCGATCCGACTCGCCCCCACACGTCCGCGTAGCCGACCGACGGGCTGGTGATGCGCGAGAGGATCTTGAGCAGCGTGCTCTTGCCGGCGCCGTTCCGCCCGATGATCCCCAGCACCTCGCCCTCGCGCACGCCGAAGCTCACGTCGCGCAGCGCCCAGACCGTCGTGCTCGCGCCGGCGTCCGGCGCCCCCGCCTCGCGCGAGCGCCGCAGCCGGTCGAGGGGCATCGCCGCCACGCGGGCGACGACGTCCCCGAAGCTGCGGTAGCCGCGCGGCGCGGCTCCGATGCGGTAGCGCTTTCCGAGCGCGGCGGTCTCGATCGCGTAGCGCGACATGGTCGGGGGTGTTCGACTCAGGCGACGTCGGCGAAGACGCGCTCGGTGTGCTGGAAGTAGAGGACGCCGATCACGAGCAGCACGACGCTGGTCGCCGCGCCCGGGAGGATCGCCGACCACGGGATCTGCGCCTGCCCGAGGAGCACGGCACGGAAGCCGGAGATCACCCCGACCATCGGGTTCAACGCATAGACGGCGCGGAGCTCCCGCGGCACCAGCGACAGCGGGTACACGATCGGCGACCCGTACATCCACACCTGGACCAGGAAGGGCGTGACGTACTTCACGTCGCGGTACTGCACGTTCAGCGCGGCCAGGAAGCAGCCCACCCCGGTGGCCGTCATGACGGTGACGAGCAGCAGCAGCGGCACGACGAGGACCGCCCACGCCGACGGCACGATGTGGAACCAGGAGAGCACGAGGAGCAGCACGGTGAGGGCGATGCCGAAGTCGAGGAGGGTGGCGAGCACCGGCGCCATCGGGATCGCGAGCCGCGGGAAGTACACCTTGGTCAGCAGGTTCGTGCTCAGCAGCAGGCTGTTGCTCGCCCCCGCGAGCGCCGTCGCGAAGTAGGTCCACGGCACGAGCGCCGCGAGCGAGAACGCCGGGTACGGCACCCCGTCGGAGGGGATGCGGGCGAACCGGCCGAAGATCACCGTGAAGACGACCATCGCGAGCATCGGCTGCAGGACGGCCCACCCCGCGCCGAGCACCGTCTGGGCGTAGCGGACCTTCACGTCCCGCCAGACGAGAAAGCCGAACAGCCCCCGCGCCGCCCAGAGCTCCCGGAGGTCGACACTCGGCCAGCGCCCCGCCGGGGCCAGCCGGCGACGCACGGGGGTGGGGGCGGCGGGTGCCGTCGGCCTCGGCTCGGCCGCGACCGGTGCGAGGATCTGGCTTCGCGCCGTCAT
>JBJMNL010000111.1:0-2196 GCA_045804285.1 Gemmatimonadaceae bacterium | reverse complement strand
GCCGCCGTCCGTTCCGACAGCGCGGGCAGACCGGCGGCGCCGGCGGCGCCGCGCGCGGCGCCACGCGCCCCCGACAGCGCGGCGCCGCGCCGCGATTCCGTCTCTCCAACGCCGACGCCGGTGACCCCGTGAACGTGAACGGCACCCTCCGCCTGACCGCCGCGTTCGCGATTCTGATTCTCCTCAACTACACCCTGCGCCCCCTCCTCGGCTGGCGCACGCCGATGGACTTCCTCATCATCGCCCTCCTTCTCGCCGCGGTGCGCGTCCGCCCGGGCGCGGCGGCGGTGATCGGGTGTATCATGGGGCTGGCCGCCGATTCCATGACCCCGGCGTCGTTCGGATGGGGAGCGCTGGCGATGACGGCGGTCGGGTTCTCGGCGTCCTGGCTCAAGGCCATCTTCTTCGCCGACAACCTGCTGCTCAACGGCCTGTTCTTCTTCCTCGGCAAGTGGGGGTTCGACCTGCTCCTCGTCGTCGCGCAGCGGCAGGTGCACGGCGCCGAGCTCGTGATGCAGGTGCTGGTCTGGTCGCCGCTCGCCGCCGCCGCCACGGCGCTGGCGGGCGTGGTGCTCCTGGTGCTCCTGCGCCCGCTGCTCGAGACGTCTCCCGCCTGAGGAGTTCCCCGTGAGCTTTCATCCGAACGACGTCGCTCGGCGCGGCCGTTCGGCCTCGATCATGTTCGTCGGCGCGTTCGCGCTGCTCGTGAGCGCCTTCTTCAAGACGCAGGTGCTCAAGAACGAGCAGTACGTCCTGCAGTCGGAGGAGAACCGGCTGCGCGAGGTTCCGCTCCCGGCGCCACGCGGCATCATCTTCGACCGCAACGGCAAGATCATCGCCGAGAACGTGCCCGGCTACTCGGTGTCCATGCTCACGCCGACGGCCGACTCGCTCCGCGCATCGCTGCGCCGGCTGAGCGGGACGATCACCCTCTCCCCGGAACAGATCGAGTCGGCCGTCCGGCGCTTCCGGCGCGCGCCGAACCGGCCGACGGTCGTCCTTAATGACGCACCCTTCGACGTCGTCTCCGTGCTCGAGGAGCACCGGGTCGAGTTCCCGGGGCTCATCATCCAGAGCGCGCCCAAGCGCTACTACCCCGACGGGCCGGCGGTCGCGTCGTTCATCGGCTACACGGGGGAGATCAACGAGTCGGAGCTCAACTCGCCCGAGTTCGAGAGCTACAAGAGCGGCCAGCAGATCGGCCGTGGAGGGCTCGAGAAGCAGTACGAGGCGGAGCTCCGCGGGCACGAGGGGACGCGCTTCGTCGAGGTGGACGCGCGCGGCCGCGTCGTGCGCGAGGCCGGCGCGCGGCAGGACATCCAGCCCGAAGGTGCGCCGGCGCTCCACACGAACATCGACCTCGATCTGCAGAAGTTCGCCGCCAGCCTGTTCGGCGACTCGATCCAGGGCGGCGTCATCGCCATGGACCCCAAGACGGGGGAGGTGCTGGCGCTCCACAGCGCGCCGACCTACGACCCGAACCGCTTCATCGGCGGCATCCCGGCCGACTACTACAGGGCGCTCCTCGACGACCCGCGGCGACCGATGTACAACAAGGTCGTGCAGGGCACCTACCCGCCCGGATCGACCTGGAAGCTGGCGACCTCGGCGCTCGCGCTGCAGGACGGGCTCGTCACGCCGTCCGAGCACATGCCCGTGCCCTGCACGGGAGGGCTCCAGTACGGCAACCGCTACATCCGCTGCTGGGACCACCGCGGCCACGGCAACCTCGACATGGTCGGGGCGATCGCCAAGTCGTGCGACGTCTACTTCTACCAGCTCGGGCTGAAGATGACGCTCGCCCGGCTCGTGGCGGGCGGGATCACGCTCGGCTTCCGCGACAAGTCGGGGATCGACCTGCCGGAGGAGAAGCGTCCGCTCTTCCCGAAAAAGGACGTCAACGCCTACTACAACGAGCGCTACGGTCCCCGCGGCTGGACCGCCGGCGCGTCCGTGCTCAACCTCTCGATCGGGCAGGGGGAGAACGCGCAGACGGTGGTGAACATGGCCAAGTTCTACACCGCCCTGGCCACCGACGGCTCGGCGGCGAGGCCCGAGATCGTGAAGCGGAGGCCGGAGCGTCAGCACCTCTTCACCCTCACGAACCAGCAGATGGAGGTGCTGCGAACGGCGATGGCGAACGTCGTCTCCGAGCGCGGCACGGCGAACAGCGCCCGCATCCAGGGAGTCGTGGTG
>JBJMNL010000110.1:0-22381 GCA_045804285.1 Gemmatimonadaceae bacterium | reverse complement strand
GCGCGCCCACGCCGCGTACATCGCCGGTCCGGGATGGAATCCGTCGCTCGCCATCGCCGCGGGGTCGATGGCGACGTCGAGTGCGAGGTGCTCGACGTCGGGCTGGGCACCGGCCCACGCCGCGAGCGCGCCGTCCAGCGCCCGCGCGCGGCGGCCCAGGTACCCACGCAGCGGCTCGGGCAGCGACGGAAACTCGCCCACCCGCGGGAGGCCCGAGAGGACGACGTGCCGCACGCCGAAGCGCTCCCGCAGGAGGGCAATGACCGCCTGGAGGTCGGCGAGCACCGCGGCCGGGGCGCGGCCGGCGGTCACGTCGTTGAGACCGAGCGAGGTCACGGCCACGTCGAAGGGCTCGGGGGCGAGCGCGGCCAGGTGGCGGCGCGTGCCGGCGGCGGTCGCGCCCGTGCGCGCCACCAGCCGCCACGCGAGCGGCCCGTCGGCGGCGAGGGCGCCGACGAGCTGGCCCAGGAGGGCCTCGTCCTGTGACGGGGCGCCGACGCCGGCCGCGGCCGAATCGCCGACCACGAGCAGGCGCAGCGGGGGCGCGCCGGGCGTGGCGCCGGGCGGCGCACCCGCGGCCGGGTAGCCCCGGCCGGCGCGTGCCCCGGGTGGCTCGGGGAGGACCAGGAGGGTGCGGCGCACGCGCCGGGCCTGGACGTAGATGACGGGCAGCAGCAGCGGGCCGAGAACGCGGGTGCCCATGAGCCGGTGGTTCGAGTCGAGGGAGGCAGCGCCGACTGGCGGGCTGACGCTGAAGCGAACGAGGCTACCGCACCACGATCGACCGCTCCGCCCACACCGGCTCGCTCGTCGTCTGACTGCCCTGACGCAGGAGGCGGCCGTTCACCCGCACCGTGGCCGTGCCGCGGCTGGCGAACGTCACCCGGAACTCGTGTACGCCATTGCTCCAGATCATGGGGCAGATCTGCGCATCCGAGCGAACGTCCTGGGGCGTCACCTCGACGACGAGCCCGGATTGCCGCACGCTCTCCCCGTCCGTCCGCCAGCAGCCATCCGGGAGCACGGTGCGCACGATCACATCGACCTGCTGCCCAACCAGTACGGTGTCCGGCAACTCGATGACCCGGAGCGGCGTCACCACGTCCGGACCGGGCGGGCGGTCCCACGTGATCGGCCCCGACGACACGGCGCTGTCGCTCCTACCGCCAGATGTGTCGGCGCCGGTCGCCTCGGAATTCACCATCTGCAGCACCCCGATCTGACGTCCCAGGGCCGGATCCTGACGGGTGGCCGTCGCCTGACCACACCCGGCGACCGCCGCGAGAGCGAACGCGGCGACCGTCGTACGGGGCGGAGCGGATGCGCGCATGAGGTCTCCTCCGAATCCAGAGTGGGTGATCGCCTTCGGAAATCATGGTGAGCGTTCGTGCTCTCGTTGCGAGCGCCGCCGCGAGTCGGGGCTCCGCGCGCCGCCGGGTTGCAGGAACTTACGAACGTTCGTAATATATCGCCATACGTCGCCGCGCCATGGCCGCGCCTGCGCCGCCGCAGAGGTGGCGGGTCGGGGCACCGGCTGAGGCGGTGTTATCTTGGCGCACCTGAAGCGCATCGTCGTCCATCAACCAGCGCGCCGACCCCGTGTCCCGTCACTCCCCCCTGCTCCTCGCGCTGCTCGCCGTTCTGCCCCCTGCGGCTCTTCGCGCGCAGACCGGCGACAGCGCCGCCGCTCGTCCGTCCACCCCGAACTGCCCGAACTGCGCGGCGTGGAACGCGCCGCAGCCGCCATTTCGCGTATTCGGCAACACGTACTACGTGGGGACGCATGGCCTGTCCGCGCTGCTCGTCACGTCGAGCGCCGGCCACGTGCTGATCGACGGCGCACTCCCGGAGTCGGCGCCGGCGATCCTCGCGAACGTGCGGGCGCTGGGCTTCCGCGTCGAGGACGTGAAGCTCATCCTCAACTCGCACGTGCACTTCGATCATGCGGGCGGCCTCGCCGAGCTGCAGCGCCGCTCCGGCGCCGTGGTGGCCGCCAGTGCACCGAGTGCGGAGGTGCTGGAGCGCGGCACGTCCGGTCCCGACGATCCGCAGTACGGCATCCTCCCCGCCATCGCGCCGATCGCGAGCGTGCGCGTCGTCGCGGACGGCGAGACGGTGCACGTCGGCCCGCTGGCGCTCACGGCCCACCTCACCCCCGGTCACACCCACGGCGGCACGACCTGGTCGTGGCGATCGTGTGAAGGCGAGCGCTGCGAAGATCTCGTCTACGCCGACAGCCAGACCCCTGTCTCCGCCGAGGGCTTTCTCTTCACGCGCAGCGCCGCGTATCCGGGCGCACTCGCCGACTTCGCGAAGGGACTCGCCGTGCTGGACCGGCTGCCCTGCGGGATCCTCCTCACCCCGCATCCCGATGCATCGGGGCTCTGGGCGCGCCTGGCTCGCCGCGACGCGGGCGACGCGAATGCCCTCGTGGATCCCTCGGCGTGCCGGCGCTACGCGGCATCGGCGCGCGAGCGGCTCGCCCAGCGTGTCGAGAGAGAGAAGGCCGCGCGCTAGCGCACGACGTACCCGTCGCGCGTGGATCCGGCCGCATGGTGAACGGCTGCACGGAGCTGCGCCCGTTCACCGTGAGCTTCGCGGTGAAGCGGCCGGTGTGCCGCTGAACGCGGGCCCTGATCGACTCACGGAGACGTGGTCATGATCGTAGTCGAAGGTGGCCTGGACGACCCGCGCGTAGTCGAGCTCCTGCACACCCACCTGCTCAGCGCCCGTGCGGAGACGGCGCCGGGCAGCGCGCACGCGATCGACCTCGCCGGGCTGCGGGCGCCCGAGGTGACGTTCTGGTCCGCCTGGGTGGGTGACGCACGGGAGACACTCGTCGGCGTCGGCGCCCTCAGGCGGCTGAGCGCCGAGCACGGCGAGGTGAAGTCGATGCACACGGCGGAGGCGATGCGCGGTCGCGGCGTCGGGTCCGCGCTCCTGCGCCACATCATCGCGTCCGCACGGACGCGCGGCATGTCGCGCCTGAGCCTCGAGACGGGGTCGTGGCCGTACTTCGCGCCGGCGCGCGCACTGTACGCGCGCCACGGCTTCGTCGAGTGCCCGCCGTTCGGCGACTACCGGCCCGATCCGAACAGCGTGTTCATGACGCTCGCGCTGCCCCCGTGCTGACCACACCCGGTCGCGAGCACGGACCGCATCGCGCCCCGAAGGTCCCGCGCCGGGGGCGTTCGGCCCCGCGGAGCAGGCACTCGTGAGCTCGTGCGCGCGTGCCGTGCAGCCACTCTGGACCGACGTCGACCAGGGCGGCGCGCCTCGCCCGACTGCGGCTCGCGGACCTTCAGTGTCGCGCTGAACCCCTTCATCCCGTGGAGTGCCATGGCCCGCTACACCGCGACCGTGACGTGGGAGCGCCGCGAGGCGCCGTTCACCGACCTCCGCTACAACCGCGCGCACCGGTGGCGCTTCGACGGCGGCCTCGACGTGCCCGCGTCGTCCTCGCCCCATCACGTGAAGGTGCCGCTGTCCGACCCGGCGGGCGTGGACCCGGAGGAGGCGCTCGTGGCCGCGCTCTCGTCGTGCCACATGCTCTCCTTCCTCTACCTCGCGGCCAGGCGCGGCGTCGTGGTCGAGCGCTACGACGACGCCGCCGAAGGCGAGATGACCGAGAATGAGCAGGGCCGGCTCGCGATCACGCGCGTGGTGCTGCGGCCGCGGGTGACTTACGCCCCGCACGCCCCCGCAGATGCGGCGGCCGAGGCGTCGCTGCACCACGAGGCGCACGAGCAGTGCTACATCGCGAACTCGGTGCGCACCGAGGTCGTCGTCGAGCCGCGCGCGCCGGCGTGACCGCGACGCGTGAGCCCGCTGCGCCTCGAGGCGCACGAGTGGGGCGCCGCGGTACACTCGAGCGAGAATCACGACAGCATGCATTCCGACGCGCCAGGCCACGCTGACGGGGGGGCGGCGGATGGCGGAGTTCGACTGGGGCGGGCTGCTCGCCCGGTGGAGCAGCGACGTGCTGGACAGCCGCCTGGTGGGCCGGGAGCGGGGCGACCTGATCACGCCCGAGATGGCCGCCCGGCGGTGGCTCGGCTACCCGCCCGCCGCCGAGGCGCAGCTCGCCGCGCTGGAGGGGAGGCTCGGGACGCGGCTCCCGCCGTCGTACCGCGCGTTCCTCGCGACGACGAACGGGTGGAGCGTGGCGACCACCCCTTCGCCGGCCTGCTGCTCCCCGCGGAGGCCGTCGGGTGGCCGCGCGGCCGCGACCCCGACCTCGTGGCGATCTGGGGCGAGGGCGACGACGGGGACGCGGCGGCCGGCGCCCCGGACGCGCAGTACCTCCCCGGCGATGAGCGGCCGGACGTGTACGGTGAGCGGCCGGACGTGGCGAGCGTGCGCAGGCGGCACTTCCGCACGGCGCGGCAGGTGAGCGACCCGCGCCACCTGGACGGGGAGTGCTTCCTGCTCAACCCGCAGGTGGTCACCCCGGGCGGCGAGTGGGAGGCGTGGTTCTTCGCCCACTGGCGGCCGGGCGCCCGGCGCTACCCCTCGTTCTGGGAGCTCATGCGGGGCGAGCACGCCGCCTTCCTGCGCCTGAGGCATGGGCCATAGCGGCGCGCCCGCGTCGTTGCCGGACGAGGCGCCGCAGCCGTCGGGCGGGTGGGGGTCGTGCGGTCGCGCCCGCGGACGGCTCCCCTCCCCGACAGCAGCCTTGCGCGTGACGAGTCCTCCCCAGCACCTGCACTGGGGGATTGACACGACGTCGGGGCTCGTGACCGTGAGCGGCTCACGCCGCAGGCGGCCGGTTCAGGTGCACGCCGCCGGCGCGCAGTAGCCGATACACATTCGCGCGGCTCATCCGGACGCCGGTCTGCTCGGCGAGGCAGTCGGACGGACGGTCGCCGGACCCGGCGGCCGTCATCGGGTCTGGGCCGGCCGACTTTCGGCGTCGGCCGCGATTCCGGTCCGCAGCCGCTCGAACGCGTACCGCATCAGCGCTTCGACGGCACCCGGCTCGGGCAGCCGGCCATCGATGCCGAGCATGGCCAGGCCGTGCACGAGCGCCCACACGTACCTGGCCATCAGCACGCTGTCGTCGCCGCGCACGACCGCGTCGCGCTGCAGCGCGGCGAGGGCGTCCACGAGCGCCTGGAAGGCGCCCTGCGCTTCGGCGGCCAGCTCGGGGTCCTCCGCCCGCGGGTCGACGGAGCCGCCGAACATCACGCGATAGTGAGACGGGTTGGCAACGGCGAAGCGAATGTAGGCAACGCCCATCGAGCGGAACGCGTCGTCACCGCGGTCGCCGGCCTCCCACGCCGTGACCAACTGCTGGCGCAGCGTGCGGAACCCCTCGGTGGCGACGGCCGCGAGCAACGCGCGCTTGTCGGCGAAGTGCCGGTAGAGCGCCGAACGCGAGACGCCGAGGCGGGCCCCGATCGCGCGCAGGGTCACCCCACCCACGCCTTCGGCGCGGATGGTGGCGAGCGCCTCGTCGAGGAGCGCGCGTCGCAGGTTGCCGTGATGGTAGGGCCGGCGCGGCTTGCGGGCTGAGCGCTTGGATGGAGGCATGCAACCTCATCTTACGGGAAGGTGTTGACATCGTCAACGCCGCGCGGTAGCCTATGTTGTCAGTGGCAACATTCGAGGCAGGCACTCATGGACTCGACACAACGCGATTCGACACGACGCGCCACCCCGTCTACCGCGGTCGCTCGAGCCGCGGCACCGCTCAGCCACCTGTGGCGCACGAGCCCGCCGCTGACGGCGGTGGGAACGCTGATGCTCGTCGTGGCCGGCGCTTCGCTCGTGGGCATGCTCGTCGATCCGCGCGTCATCACCGGCGCGCCCGCCTGGCTCAAGCCGTTCAAGTTCGCGATCTCCACCGCCGTCTACAGTCTCACGCTCGCGTGGATCTTCGGATGGCTGTCGGACTGGCCGCGGGTCCGCCGGGTCGTGGGGTGGACGACCGCGATCGTGTTCGTGCTCGAGGTGGCGATCATCGATACGCAGGCGTGGCGCGGAACGACCAGCCACTTCAACGTGTCGACGACGCTCGACAGGGTGCTGTTCGTGGCGATGGGCGCCGCGATCCTGCTGCAGACGTTCGTCAGCGTGGCGGTCGCCGTCGCGCTGTGGCGCCAGCGGCTCACGGACCGGCCACTCGCATGGGCCCTGCGTCTCGGCATGACGCTGACCATCGTCGGCGCGCTGACCGGCCCGCTGATGACCCGCCCCACGGAGCCGCAGCTCGCGAACGCCCGCGCGGGCGGGCGCATGACGACCGTGGGCGCGCATACCGTCGGCGGCCCGGATGGCGGTCCCGGTGTCCCGGTGACCGGGTGGAGCCGCGAGCACGGCGATCTGCGCGTTCCGCACTTCATCGGCCTGCACGCGATCCAGGCGCTGGTGCTCGTCGCGGTCGCCCTACGGCGGTGGCGCCGGCCCGAGGCCGTTCGCGTCAGGGCGGTGCTGGCTGCGGCGGCCAGCCATGCGTCGCTGTTTCTCCTGCTGCTCTGGGCGGCGCTCCGAGGACAGAGCGTCGTGGCGCCCGATGCGATGGCACTCGCGTCGATCGCAATCTGGGCGGCGGTCACCCTGCTCGCGCTCTGCTGGATCGGCTTCGGCTCCCGCGGCGCCTCGCGCGAGGGCTCGGAGCGAATGGCAGCATGACGGCCGAACGGCTCTTTGCGATTCTGAAGCTGGTGACCATGGCAGCCTGGCTGCGCTGGTGACCGAGCGACCCGATGAGACTTGATGGGAAGGCTGAACGCCGGAGTGTACCCGCAGATACTCCGCAGCCAAGCATCGCCGAGGGTGCGCCTGACTGCCGACACTGCCTCCGTAACGTCCACTCTCCGGGAGCCGTGTACGGCTCTGTCGATTTCCGCCCCGCTTATTCGACGTATGGGTGAGGAGGCCATGCGACGGCACGTGCTTCCACCCGGAGAGATCCCATGCGCAAGCTCATCGCGAGTACCTTCGTCACCCTCGACGGCGTCATGCACGCCCCGGCGGCCCCGGGGAGGACCCGACAGGGGGTTCACGCACGGCGGCTGGTCCGTCGACTACTGGGACGACGTGATGGCCGGGGTGATGACGAAGGCCATGGAGACACCGTTCGACCTGCTGCCCGGCGCCGCCCTGGTCACCTCCGCCGAGGCGCTGCGCGCGGCGCGCGGCCGGACTCCGTGAGCGCGGCCGCCCCGGCCCGGGCCGGACGCCGCGAGTGGATCGGGCTCGCCGTGATCGCGCTCCCCTGCCTGCTCTACTCGATGGACCTGACGGTGCTGAACCTCGCGGTGCCGCACATCACCGCGGACCTCCGGCCGACGAGCGCTCAGCTACTCTGGATCGTGGACATCTACGGCTTCGTGCTCGCCGGCCTGCTGATCCCGATGGGTACGCTCGGCGACCGGATCGGCCGCCGGCGGCTGCTGCTGATCGGCGCGGCGGCGTTCGGGGCCGCGTCGGTGCTGGCCGCGTTCTCACGAAGTGCCCCGATGCTGATCGCCGCACGCGCGGTGCTCGGCGTCGCGGGAGCGACACTCGCGCCCTCCACGCTGTCGCTGATCCGCAACATGTTCGCCGACCCGCAGCAGCGCACCGCGGCGATCGGCGTGTGGATCACCAGCTACTCGATCGGCGGCGCCGTCGGCCCGCTGCTCGGCGGCATCCTGCTGGAGCGCTTCTGGTGGGGCTCGGTGTTCCTCATCGGCGTGCCGGTGATGATGCTTCTGCTCGCGGCCGGGCCGGCGCTGCTTCCCGAGTTCCGGGACCCCGACCCGGGCCGGCTGGACCTACCCAGCGCCGCCCTGTCGCTCGCCGCCGTGCTGCTCGTCGTCTACGGTGTCAAACAGGTCGCGCAAGGCGAGCACGGCTGGTCGCCGGTACTGTCGATGGCGAGCGGCCTCGCGGTCGGCGTCGTCTTCATCCACCGGCAACGAACGCTGTCGGACCCGCTCGTCGACCTCCGGCTGTTCCGCGCCCGCGCCTTCAGCGCGGCGCTGGCGACGTACACCATCGGCACGTTCGTCGGGTTCGGGACGCTCCTCTTCGTCGCCCAGTACCTGCAGCTGGTGCGCGGGATGTCGCCGCTGCACGCGGGTCTGTGGATGCTGCCGCTCTTCGCCGCGTTCATCGCCGGCTCGACCCTCGCCCCGATGATCGCGCGGCGCGTTCGCCCGGGCACGGTGCTGGGTGCGGGCCTCGGCGTGGCGGCCATCGGATTCGTGCTGCTCGCGCGCGCCGGCGTGACCTCCGGACTGGTCGCCCTCGTGGCGGGATGCGTGGTGTACTCGCTGGGTCTCGCCCCGGTCTTCACGCTGACGACGGACATGGTCGTCGGCGCCGCACCCCCCGAGCGCGCCGGCGTGGCGTCGGCGCTCTCGGAGACCGGCTCCGAGCTCGGGGGCGCGCTCGGCATCGCGGTGCTCGGCAGCGTGGGGACGGCGGTGTACCGCGGCGCCATGGCCCACGCCATCCCGAGCGGCGTTCCGCTGGCGGCGGGGGACGTCGCGCGCGGCACGCTCGGCGGCGCCGTGGCAATCGCCGAGCAGCTCCCCCACGGCGTAGGCACCGAGCTGGTCGGCGTTGCGCGGGAGGCGTTCAGCCGCGCGCTCAGTCTGACCGCGTTGATCAGCGCCGTGGTGGTCGGCGCGACGGCGGTCGCGGTGATCGGGATGCTGCGAACGGTTCCGCTGCACGATGTGCTTGCCCGAAACAAATGAAGCTTGTACGCTGGCAACCGCCGCCGCCGTTCACCTGGTAGCCGAGCGCGAGGGGGTGGCGAAGCTGCGGATGCTGTACGTCGAGCCGTCAGCGCGCGGGCTCGGAATCGGGCGGCGGCTCGTGCAGGAGGTCACGCGGTTCGCGCGACTCGAACGAAACGCGCTGCGAGCCGCACGGCGACTTCACCGTGCGGGTCTCGTGATCACGCTGGAGCCGTACGACGAAGCGAGCCGTCCGGCACGCGCGAAATCGCGCAGCATCGCGAAGTAGCCCGCGGCGTACCGTGTCGACACCCGCCTGCCGTCAGGCGTGGTCTCGAACTCGGTCATCCCGTGCTCGGCCTGCGGGTAGAGCGCCAGCGTGATCGGCCGGCCATCAGCGATCAGCCCCTTCAGCCGGCGGCTGGTCTCGCCACTCGGGGCGTCCAGGTCGGCCCCGCCGAGCACCCAGAGCTGCGGCACGGTCAGCGCCGCCAGCGTCGGCATGGGGTCGTAGCGGAACGGCGTTCCGAAGCGAAAGGCCGCGCCCTTCTCCTTCATCTCGGCCGTACTCATCGACAGGATCAGGTGCGTGAAGTTGCCGTGCACGTCCTTGTACCAGGGCTCCTTGCCGTACTTCGCCCGGACCGCGTCGAGCTGCTCGAAACCGCCGGTGAAGCCGCTCTCGAAAACAGCCTCCGCGGCGGCCGCCACCTCCAATGCCTTGGCGATCTCCTCCGGACCGTGGCCCTTCAGGCGCATCTCGAGCGCGGTCGCCTCCTGGTCCTCGTCGATGACGGACACGGCGAGGCCGAAGCTCACGATCACGAAGTCGACCGGCGCGCGGCTGGCCGCGATCGGGGCGACCCAGCCGCCCTGGCTCCCGCCCTGGTAGCCGACGCGGCCGGCCCGGCCACCCGCGATCCGCCTCGCCTCCCGCATGGCCGCGACCGCGTCGTCAGCGAGGACGTCGAAGTCCTGCGTGTACTGCCCCGCCGATGCGCCGGTCCCGCGCTTGTCGTACACGAACGCGCCGACGCCCTCGGCGGGCAGCATGCGCTGCAACGCATAGAGGTCGAGCGCGGAGCTGCGCTCGGCTCCGTGCACCAGCACGACGAGCGGAACGCGACCGCCGCGCCTCGGCAACACGAGCCGGCCGGCGAGCGCCGTGCCCCGCGACACGAAGCGCGTCTCCGTGACGTCGAAGCGGATGCGCTGCCCGCGCAACGCCCCGAAGCGCATGTCGCCGGTCGCACAGTGTCCGAACGTGACTTGGATGCCGTCTGGTCGACCAGTCCACCCGGAGGTGCTCACCCAGCGACCGCCGTCCGACCGGGTCAGCGCGCCTGTGGTGCCATCGAGCCGGCGCCACCGCAGGGTGGCACTGTCTGACGGCGCCACGTCGACGACCGTCCCGTCCGTGAGGCGGTAGGCACCGACGTGGCAGTCGGGCGTCGTTGCGCCGGCCCGCGCGGGAGCCGCCAGAGCGGCGATCGTCGCCAACAGATACGCGGGGCACGCGCGACCGGCATGCCGGCGAGAACGAGCGGACATGGGATGGGAGCGGGCGCGAGGTGATTGCGTTGGGAGAACGACGAGGCACGGCTGGCGAGCAGTCCGGGCGGACCGAATCCGGAGCTCGTCAGGGCGCGTCCGGGACCGTGCCACGCTGCGTACCTGGACTGTCGGAAGGACTCTCGGACGCGCCCCCGTCCCCACCGTGCTCGGTCTCGGTCTCGCCGACGCGCACGCTCAGCCCGCGCGTCACGAGGTCGTGCCAGGCGCGGAGGAGCCGCTCGTCGTCCACGCGGCCTGGCTTGCTCCCCAGCAGGGCCTCGAAGACGCGGAACATCGTGAGGCTGCCGAGCAGCGCCACGGCCGTCGCCTCGGGGTCCGGCACGCGCAGCTCGCCACCTGCCGCGCGCGCCCGAAGCCAGCCGGCCACGGCGGCGTAGCTGGCCTGCACGCGGCCCTCACGCGCATGGTCCCGGAGGTCGGGGAAGGGCTCCAGCTCGCGCCACATGACCCGCAGCATGTCCCGGTCGGCGGCGAGCATGTCGAGCGCGGCCCGGCCGAGGAGGAGCAGCACGTCGTCCGCCGGGCCGGGCAGGGCGGCCATGAGCGCCTCGGCCTGGCGCGTCTCGGCGACGAACCGCTCGACGCCGGCCCGGAGCACGGCCTCCTTGGAGGGGAAGTGCTTGTAGAGCGCGCCCGACCCGGGGTTGAGGCCCGCGGCGGCCTGGATGTCGGCGATGCTGGTGCGCTCGTAGCCCTTCTCGGCGAAGAGGCGCATCGCCTCGCGCAGGATGCGCTCGGCGGCGTCGGAGCGGCGGGGTGCGAACATGGGTCGGCGTGGGAGCTGACGGTGCGACGCGGCGTGGCGCGGCGTCGAGGGGGCGGCGCGAAGCGCAGAAGACCGACGCGCCGCGCTCCGGCGCGCGATGTGGATGCGCGGACGAGCGCTCGCCAGAGGACGTGAGCGAGTGCTCTCTCTCAGACTACGGCCGATGGTTCCGGCGAGCAATGTGCGCGTCATGTAGTGGGCCTGGACGATGCGCGGCCAGACCCGCGCCGCTGGTCTGGTGGACATGACGACACCCGCGAGTCAGCGTCGAAGCGAGCCTCTTGCGAGCGTGTTAGTGAGAGATTACTCTCTCCCCAACCGATGTCAACGTGTAATCGACCCGGCTTTGGACGCCTCGATGAACGTCGCCCTCTGGATCTGCCAGCTCCTTCTCGCCCTCGTCTTCCTCTTCTCGGGCGTCACGAAGTCCACGCAGCCTGTCGCGCGCCTCGTCGCCAGCGGGCAGACGGGGGTCGAGGGACTGCCGAGGGGTCTCGTGTGCTTCATCGGCATCTGCGAGCTGTTCGGCGTCGCCGGCCTCGTGCTGCCGTGGGCATTGCAGACCTTCCCCGTGCTCACGCCCAGCGCGGCGGCGGCCCTCGGCATCATCATGGTGCTCGCGGCGCGGGTGCACGTGCGGCGCCGCGAGTACAGGACGGCGGCCGCCAACCTCGTCCTCCTGACCCTGTGCGTGACGGTCGCGGTGGGTCGCTTCCGAGCGCTCTGATGGCCGTCAGACACGGGCGATCCGACGCGTGGCGCCGTTCGACCGCAACCGTCGACACGAGCTTCGTCGCGCACGCCGCGATGTGGCCACGCGCCGAGCCCGCGCCGACCGGTACGCGCGCCCTGACGAGGCGCCGCGGGCTCGTGCCGAGCAGGTAACGGTCCCGAGGCGCGCTATCAAAATCTTGCGCGCCGCGCGCCGGACCCCGCCACGCGGCTCGCCACTACGCGGCTCGCGACTGCGTGTGCTCGGCGGCGCCGCGGCTGCGAGCGGGGGGTCCGGCGGCAACGCCGACAAGAGTTTGACAGCCCGCTTCACCCGCCACGTGCAACTTGCTCGGCACGCAATCCGAGGTCGATGCGCGGGTGACGACCGAGGGCCGCCGCGAGCGGTGCGGTCGGCCGCGGCCCCCAGCCGCGGCTCACCCCGCGTCGCAGTTCCTGACCCGTGACGGCCCGCGAGACGTGAGATGGACCAACCAGACACAGCGGCCCGCCGCCCCCTGTTGACGGTGCTGGGGTGGCGCAACGGCGAGTCCGAGCACTGGCAGCACGTCTGGGCGTGCGCCGACCCGGCCGTGCGCCGGGTAAGCCTCCCCCTGTGCCACGCGCCACTGCTCGCGGACTGGGTGTGGGCGCTGGCCAGGGCCACCGACCGCTGCGACACTGCGCCGATCCTGGTGGCGCACGACACCGGCTGCCTCGCCGTAGTGCACTACGCTCAGTGGTGCGCCGGTGCGGGGGGCGGCTGGCCCGACCACAGGGTGCGGCCCGCGAGAGTCGCCGGCGCGCTGCTCGTCGCGCCCGTGGACGTCGAGCGGGAGGACGCGCCGCCCGCAGTGCGCGCGTTCGCGCCAGTTCCGCTGAGCTGCCTGCCGTTCCCGAGCGTCGTCATCGCGAGCCGTAACGACCCGCACCTGGCGATGGAGCGCGCGGCGACGTTCGCCGCGGCGTGGGGCAGCACGCTCATCGACGCCGGGGCGGCCGGTCACCTGCACCGCCGCGCGGACCTGGGGGCGGTCGCGCGCGGCTCCTCGCTCCTCACCCGACTCGCCCTCTCCCGATGCTGACGGCGGCGACGAGAGTCACGGGCGATGCACCGGCCGCCGGGCACGCCCGCCGCCACGTCGTTCCACGTCGTCCCCGCGCCCACGCCGGCACGAAGGCCGCCGGGGATGGCGAGCACGGGCGCCTCTGGCCCCTCTGGCCCCTCACGGGTCGAGGCGGTAGCCCAGCTTGAAGATGGTCCGGATGTGGCGCGGCCGCGAAGGGGCGTGCTCGATCGCGCGCCGCAGGATGCTTATGTGCATGTCGACCGTGCGGGTGGACACCCCGGCGATGCGCCCCCAGACGTCGCGTAGCAGCTCGTCGCGCCCGGCCACCGCGCCATCGCGCCGCAGCAGCGCGACGAGGAGGTCGAAGGCGCGGGGCGGGAGGGTGACCTCGTGTCCGGCGCGGGTGACGGCCCGAGCGGCGACGTCCACTTTGACCGCGCCGAAGGCGTAGCGCTCGCGCGCCGCGGCGTTCGCGCCGCGCGTCCGCCGCCCGAGCGCCGCGGCGCGCGCGAGGAGCTCGGCGACGCCGAACGGCTTCGTGACGTAATCGCTGGCGCCTTCGTGGAGCGCGCGCACCTTGTCGGCCTCGGCCGAGCGGCTGCTCACGACCAGGACTGGCGTCGGTGGGCGCGCCACGGCGGGCCGCTCCTGGAGCGCGCGCAGCACGTCGTACCCGCCAAGATCGGGGAGGTCCAGGTCGAGCAGCACCAGGTCCCAGTCGGCCAACGGCATGGCCGCGACCGCGGACGCCGGGTCGGCGGCGATGAGCACCTCGTACCCGTGCGACTCGAACGCCACCCGCAGGCCAAACGCGAGCGCGGGTTGGTCCTCCACGATCAGCGTCTGGCGCGGGTTCGTGGCGCCGGCACCCGTCGTCTCCACCGTGCGCGTCTCTCCCGTCAACGCCTGGCCGCGACGGGCCGTCGTGGCGTCTGCCGAGTCGCGGCGGCCGTCACTCCCGGCGATCGGGGTACTCGGGCGCACGCCGGCGCCGGCGTGCGCACGGCAAGGTGTGGTGGAGTGGTGAAGGTGCGAAAGGGCGGTCACGGTCCGGTGGGGCTCGGCTGGTGCTCGCGTGGTGGGGCGACACGCATGGGCCGAGGGAAGAGGGCCTCGTGCGTCACGCGCTCGGCCGACCACAGGTGGCGGCGGTCGTGCGCGGCCGTGAGCGCGAACCACTGCCCCAGGCTCAGCACGACGAAGCGCGCCGGCCCGAGCCCGGGCGTGTAGCGCGCCTGGATCGCGTCGAGGTCGCGCCCGGACGCGCGGGCGAGTCGCTCGCGCAGCGCCTGACGAGTGGACGCGAACTCCGCGAGGACGGCTCCGGGGTCGAGCGCCGGCGCATCGCGCCGGGATGCGGGGACGAACCGCCGGGCCGTGCGAACCTTCAGGCGCACCGGCGGCTCCGTCGCCCGTACGAGCCAGGCACCCAGGCGCCGCGGCCGCGCGGGGTGCGTCGTGCGCGCGGCCACCGCCGTCCGCGCGAGCATGGCGTCGAGGTGCGGGAGGTAGCTGGCGTCCACCAGGTTCAGATGCGCGAGGTGCTCGCCGACCGACCACCGGGCCGCAGCGGGGCGCCAGTTGAACTGCACGGCCGTGAGCCCGCCGACGATCGCGCGAGCGGCGCACCCGGTGGCGACGAGTTGCTCGTCCAGCGACTCCGCCGTGTCCGGCGCGGCGCGGGGATGACGATTCCGGTGGGCAGACATCGACATGGGTGAGCGGCGGGTGATCGTGCGTCTCACGCGCGGGTGCGGACGACCGTACCGAGCGCGACGGCGACCAGCTGCTCCTCGCCGACTCGCACGACGGACACGCGCGCCTCCGCTGTCGCCTGCGTCTTCCCGGCGTGCAGCACGCGGCCCCGCGCCACCAGCGTTTCTCCGACGGCCGGACGGACGAAGCTGATCTTGAACTCGTTCGTGAGTGCGTCGCCGAGCACCGACCCGCCGGCGAACGTCACCGCGAGGTCGGCCAGCGCGCTCACCGCGCCGCCGTGCACGTACCCGTGGTGCCGGGTGAGCTCCACCCGGCACGGGACGAGGATCTCGACGTCTCCCGCCTCGAACCGACGTACGTCCGCGCCGAGCCAGACGGAGAACGGCTGCGCGCGCAGGAACTCTCGCGCGGTCGCCACGTCAGGCGGCATCGCCGAGCCCCGCGATGCACGCTTCCCGTGCCGCCCGGGCCATGACTGCGTCGAGCCCGCGCGCCGCGGCCCATTCGCGGCGCGGGAGCTCGGGGAGCAGGTCGAGCATCGTGGGCCGGCTCATGGCCTGCTCCGGCGCTCGGGGACGCCCGGCCCGGGGTGCAGTGCCAGCAGGCGAGCTGCCCAGCCGGCGACGATCTCGTCCTCGGGCGTGCCGTCGTCGTACGACGGCGACACGAGCGGCGCGACCGCCGCGACCTCGATGAGCACGACCGTCTCGATCGGCCGCCGGAAGCCGCGGGCGGCGTAGTGAGCGACGACGCGCTCGAACGCGGCGCCCGCGGTGAGCACCGTGGCGCGGCCGCGGAAGCGGTACCCCGTCCGCCGCACCGCGTCGACGACGTTCACCTGGACGGCGGGGCGGGCCGCGACGTTCCGTACCGTCTGCGGCGAGCGCAGGTCGACGAAGGCGAGGTGCGTCGGGTCGACGACCGTGAGCGACCCCTTGGGCGACAGGTTCGGCGTGCCGTCGGCGTTCACGGTGGCGACGAACGCCGTCCCCTGCTCGTGAACGACGCGCGCGACCTCCGGCGTGATCGGCGCCGTCGCCGCGTCGCGATCGGAGGCGGACGGTGTCATGCGGCGACCGCCAGTCGTCCGATCACGCCGCTCGCACCGGGGACGAAGTTTCGCATGTCTGAGGGGACTTGGCGTTCACCAGCGAGGGGTCGCGTCGCGCCGACGTCGTGTTACATATTAGTACGAACGACCGTACGATTTTGCAAGCGTGGCCGCGCGCGATTCTGCGAAGTCGAAGGGCGCCACGGGAGCCCTGCACTGCGGCTCCCGGATGTGCTCATGCGACCCATCCCACGGGCAGCCCGGCCGCGAGGTCGGCGACGATCAGGGCGGCCGGGTCGGTCGCGCGCACGAGTCCCGTGCCCTCGCCGGCGTAGAGCGCCATCGCCTCCCGGCGAGGCAGCGCCCCACCCGGCGCGGTCGGAGCCGAGGCGTCAGCCGGCCAGGGCCCGATGCGCGCCGAGCAGCATCTCGAGCGCCGCCTCGGCCCTGGCGCGCGCCCGCGGGTCGCGCATCAGGTGATGCGCCTGGTGGTAGCTCAGCAGGACGCCGTGCAGCTGGAACGCGAACAGCGCGGCCTCCGTCGCCGGCGGCAGCTCCCCCGCCTCCGCGGCCTCGCCCGCGAGCGCGGAGCCGCGGGACGCCGGGCGCGGCCGCGAGGACCGGCTCGACGACGTCCGACCGGGAGCGCGCGATGGCCGCCTCGACGCCGCGAACCGGGGGGATGTTCCTGGATCGTGATGCGCGGGTGGGTGTCCCTGGCGGCGAGGCTGGGCGAGGTCAGGATGCCAGCAAGGGGTATGCAGCTCGGCGCGATCCCAAAGGGGCATGAGACACGGTAGCGCGTCCTCGCAGTCCAGCGGGTGGACACACGCCTCGGTGCTGACGCAACGTCAGCGTCGCGCCTGGGGTGCTGATTGCCGTCGCACCGCGCCGGGTGCCATGTGTGAGTCACCGAACCGGGAATGAAATCGGGGGGCGACGTGAGCCTGTCGCTGCTCGCACTGCGAGGAGCGGAGGCGCGAGGACCGGCACTCCGGCCGATGTACTCCACAGGTTTTTGAGTCCGGGCGGACCTGCGGCGACTGGAGCGCGCACTCCAGACGGCCCGGCTTGCCCGCGGCTACCGCCGGCTCGAGGCGGTGCTCCTCGTCGCCGAAGGCCAGCCGCCGCGCGAGGCGGCGCAGCGGGTACGGAGCGACGTCACGAGCGTGCGGCGCTGGGTGGCGCGCTACCTGGCGGTGCGAGCGCCCGGCGCCCTCGCCGACCGCCCGCGCAGTGGGCGCCACCGCGCCGCGCCCGGCCTCACGCGCGAGGTCGCGGCCGCCGCACTCGCGCGCGACCCGCGCGAGCTGGGCTACCGCGCCAGGGCGTGGACGGTGCCCCTGCTGGTCGGCTACTTCGCTGCGCACGTGGGCCTCGCGATCAGGGCGCGCTCGCTCCGGTGGCGCCCGCACGAGCTGGGCTGCCGCTGGACGCGGCCGCGCTACGTGTACAGCGGGCGGGCGCGGCAGCTGGGCCAGAAAACGGGGCTCTCGTCCGCCGCTTGAGGCGCCGGGTGCGCCCGCGCGACGTGGCGCTGTTCACCGACCGGGCCCGGCTGCGGCCGTTCCTGCGGCCGTTCCTGCGGCCGTTCCTGCCGCTGCGGAGCCCGTGGGCGTGCGTGGGCACGCAGGCCGTGGTGCCGATCCCCGGGCAGAACGCGAGGCGGGTGCTCTCCGGCACGATCACCCTGCGGGCAGCACGCCGGCCGGTGTGCATCGCCCGCACCGCCCGCGCGCCGGCGGTGTGCGCCTTCCTGCGCGACCTGCGCCGCCGCTACCGCCGGGCGAGGACCGTCTGGTTGCTGGCCGACCGAGCGAGTGGGCACACCGCCACGGCGACGCTCGCCCTGGCGCTCCAGCTCCGGACCGAGTTCGTCTGGCTGCCGAGGCAGGCGCCGGAGCTCAACGCGATGGACCACCTCTGTCGCGAGCTGAGGCGTCTCATCGCCGCCAACCGCCAGGCCGCGACCGCCGACGCCCTCGCCGCGGACGCGGCAGCGTGGACGCGCGGCCTCAGCCCGCGTGAGGCCCGACAGAAGGCGGGAATGCGCTCGAAGCACTTCTGGCTCGCGAAAGTGATGCAAGAGTTCTGGCTACCTACTTGGCAGAGCCGCAGCGGTCCGCTGCGGGTCGCGAACCGCGAGCACGAGCTGTTCGAGGCGATCAGGTCAAGCCAATCGTCATCGCGGTGCGTGGCTGCGCACCGCCCGCCTCCGGCCAGCGCGCCGTGACGGTCTTGGTCTGCGTGTAGAACAGCACCGACTGCTTTCCGTAGGGGCCGAGGTCGCCGAGCTTCGAGGCGCGGGACCCGCTGAACGAGAAGGTCGCCACGGGCACCGGGATCGCGACGTTCACGCCGACCTGTCCGACGTCCACCTCCTCCTGGAAGCGACGCGCCGCCGCACCCGAGCCGGTGAAGATGGCCGTGCCGTTGCCGTTCGGGTTCGCGTTGACGATCCCGATAGCGTCGTCCAGCGAGTCGGCGAGCATCACCGCCAACACGGGGCCGAACACTTCCTCCTCATAGACGCTCATCCCGGGCGCCACGCCGGCGAGGATCGTCGGGCCGACGAAATTCCCGCGCGGGTAGTCGGGCACGGCCGGGGTGCGGCCATCGAGCACGAGGCGCGCCCCCTGGCGCTCCGCACTCGCGACGAGCGCCTCGATGCGCTCGCGCGCGGCGGGAGAGATCACCGGGCCGACGTCGGCCCCGGGTTCGGAGCCGGCGGTGACCCTGAGCCGCAGCGCGCTCCGCACCAGATCAGGCACCCAGTCACGCGCCCCACCTACAAGTACGACCACGGAAATCGCCATGCACCGCTGGCCCGCGGCGCCGAACGCCGCGCCGACCACCTGACGCACCGCGTGCTCGCGGTTCGCGTCGGGCATGACGACGGCGTGATTCTTCGCACCCATCAGGCACTGGACCCGCTTCCCCGCGAGCGACGCCCGCCGGTGCACCTGCGTGCCGACGCGGGTGGAGCCGACGAACGACACCGCCCGCACGTCGGGGTGGTCGCACAGCGCGTCGACGACCTCGGCGCCCCCGTGCACGACGTTGAGCACGCCGGCCGGCACGCCGGCCTCGAGCGCCAGCTCCGCGAGCCGCATCGTCACCATCGGGTCGCGCTCGGAGGGCTTGAGTACGAACGTGTTGCCGCAGGCGATCGCCATGGGGTACATCCACAGCGGGATCATCGCCGGGAAGTTGAACGGGGTGATCCCGACGCATACGCCGAGCGGGTGCAGCAGCGTGTAGGTGTCCACGCCGCCCGCGACGTTGCGGGCGAGCTCACCGAGCTGCAGCGTCGCCACCGACGCCGCGTGCTCCACCACCTCGAGCCCGCGTGCCAGCTCCCCTTCCGCGTCGTCGAGCGTCTTCCCCTGCTCCGCCGTGAGAAGCGCCGCGAGCTCCGGCAGCCGTTCGCGGATGAGCTGCTGATACCTGAGCATGACGCGGGTACGAGTGCCGAGCGGGGCGGCGCGCCACCGCTCGAAGGCCCGAGCGGCCGCGGAGACGGCGGCACCGACTTCATCGGGCGTCGCGAAGGGCACTCGGGCGAGCGGCCGCTGCGTGGCGGGGTCGACGACATCCTGCCAGGTGGAGGACGCCGAGTCGCGGAACGCGCCGTCGATGAGGAGTCGGACGGTGGGGAGCTCGGGCTCGGGTGCCGACGCAGAGATCGGAGCGGTGTCCGCTCTCGCGAACCGGGGTGTGGACTTCATGGGCGGGGCAGGTCGCGGCGCACGTCGCGGAGGGCGAGGCGCGCGGCGGCGGTGAGGAGGGCGAGGTCCGGGGTGGTGGAGACGAGGTCGAACCCTTCGGCGAGCTTCGCGCGCGCGAATGGCGTCGTCGCGCAGTGAATGCCGGCGCGCCGGCCGCGCGCGTGCGCGCTCTCGCGGACGTAGCTCACCGCGTCGACCACGGCGGGGTCCGCGGAGTCCCCGCCCGGGCGGGCGCCGAGAGCGAGCGCGAGGTCGGACGGCCCCACGAAGACGCCGTCGAGCCCTTCCGTCTCCAGAATCGCGTCGAGGTTGTCGAGGCCGGCCCGGGTCTCGATCATGGCGAACGACACGAGCGTGCTCGACGCGAACTCCGCGTAGCGTGCGCCGTGTCGGAGGAGCGGCCGCCGCGGGCCGTACGAGCGCGTCCCCCGCGGCGGGTAGTGCAGCGCCGACGCCAGGCGCCTGGCGTCGGCGGCGTCGTTCACCATGGGCGCGATGATCCCACAGGCGCCGACGTCGAGCAGCGCCATGATCTCGGCCGGATCGTTGGCGCGGGTGCGCGCCAGCGGCACAGCCCCACCCAGCTCGATCGCCGCGGTCATCGCCGCCGCTTCTGCGGTTCCAATCGGGGCGTGCTGGAGGTCGATGACGACGCCGTCGTAGCCGCAGCGGGCCACGGCCTCCGCCGACAGTGGCGCGGGGATCTGGAGCCAGGCGACGACGGAGGGGCGCCCCTCGCCCCACGCCAGCCGCAGCGGGTTCACGGCGACGTCGCTGGCCGTGTCGGGCAGGGGCGGCGACGTCATGGCGACGTCCTCGTGCGCAGCGCGGTCTCGACCGCGCGCGCGAGAGACAGGAGCGCCGCGTCCTCACCCCGCCGGCCGGTGAGCAACAACCCCACGGCGCACTCGGGGCCGCCGACGGGCAGCGAGATGCTCGGCACGTCGACGCGGTTGGCGAGCTCGGTGCAGTAGAGGACGCGGCCGTTCACCGCGAGGTAGCGGTCGTCGTCGGCGAGGTCCGCGAGAGCGGGCGGCTCGAGCGGCACCGTCGGGGTGAGCAGCGCGTCGGCACCCTCCAGGTCGGCCGCGTAGCGGAGGGCGAGATCTCGCAGTCGCCGCCGCGCGCGCACGTAGTCGACGGCGCGGACGCGCGCGCCCGCGGCGATCCGTGGGCCCACGCGAGGGTCGTAGAGCGCCGCCCGCCGCGCGAGGAGCGGCTCGTGCCAGTCGTACGACTCCGCGGCGACCATCCCGCCGTCGCGCGTCGCCTCGCCGATCTCCGCGAGGTACGCCATGTCACGCTCCTCGACGCGCGCGCCGAGCGACGCCAGCCGGCGCACCGTCGCCTCGACCGCGGTCGCCACCACGTCGTCGACCCGGCCCGCGAGGAAGCCGCGAGGCACGAGCAGACGCGCCCCCCGAACGGAGAGGCGCGGCGCCGGGTGGACGCGGCGGGTGAGCGCGGCGTCGAGGCGGTCGCACTCCGCGGCCGAGCGCGCGATGAATCCGGGTACGTCGAAGGACGGCGCGAGCGGGATCGTCCCCGCGATCGGGTAACGCCCCGCCGACGGCTTGAACCCGACGACGCCGCAGAACGCCGCGGGGATGCGGACGGAGCCGCTCGTGTCCGTGCCGAGCGCCGCGTCCACCGCGCCGACGGCCACCGTCACGGCGGCTCCCGACGACGACCCGCCGGCGATCCGGTCGCCGCCCGCGTAGACGGGGCTCCGCGGCGTGCCGTAGTGCGGGTTGAGACCGAGTCCCGAGTACGCGAACTCGGTCATGTTCGTCTGCGCGAGCACGACGGCCCCCGCGTCGCGTAGCGCGGCCACGACCGGGGCATCCGCCGCCGCCGGGGCGGCGTCGGCGAGCACGCGTGAGCCGGCGTGCGTGACCCACCCCGCCACGTCCACGCACGCCTTCACGCTGAGTGCGCAGCCGGCCAGCGGCGGCGCGGTGGCCTCGGCCGCCAATGCGGCGGCGTCCCACCGCCGGGCTTCCGCGAGCGCGTCTTCGCGACGCCAGGCGAGGACCGCGCCGGCCAGCATCGGCGCCGCCGCGGCGGCGGTATCCAGGAGCTGTCGAACGTGCCGCTCGCTTTCCCCGCGCGTCACGACGGGGCCCCCTCCGACGACGCGGCCAGGTCGCGCCAGTAGTCGGGTAGCTGTGGGGCGGCCGCGAGCGCCGCCGCCCGCCGGTCGAGTGGCGGTCGCGGAGGTGTGCTCATGTCGCCGACGCGGCGCCGGCGGGGGTCGCCGCCTCCACCGGCGCGGCGGGCGTCTCGGCGACCGTCGCGCCCATGTTCGTGAGCTGCAGGAGCGTCGAGCGCCGGACCTCGTCCGCCGTCTGCCGGCCCAGCCGCTCGTGCTCGAGGTCGCGCGCGCCGGTCGCCTCGGGGTCCACCGCGACCTCGTAGTCGCGGATCAGCGCCTCACGCACGCTCGTCGACAGACACATGTGCGCGTAGAAGCCGACGATCACCACGTCGGTGACGCCGCGGGTACGGAGCCACGAATCGAGGTCGGTGGTGGTGAAGGCGCCGTAGACGTCCTTCTCGAAGAGTCGCTCGTCGGGCGAGTCGCCGCGCGCCCCGAGCCCGGGCGAGAGCTCGGCGCCCCACGACCCGGGGAGGAACGCCCGCGACTCGTGCGGCCGGTTGTGGTGTCGGACCCACGCGATCGGCCAGCCCGCCGCACGCGCGTGCGCGACCCAGCGTGTGATCGCGACGAGCGCGGTGGCGTGGTTGGGGACGGCGCGCTGACCGCGCGCCGAGAACTCGTTCTGTGCGTCCACGACGATGAGCGCCTGCATCTCGTTCCTCCCGGTGTCGAGTAGAATTAGCTTATACGACATGATGTCTAGATGGTCTTCTGTGGAAGTGCAAACACGCCGAAATATTTTCGAACGAGGGGTGGACCGATGGAGCTGGACCGAACGGATTTCGCGCTGGTCGAAGCCCTGCAGCACGACGCGAGGCAGCGGCTCGAGGACCTGGGGCGGCGTGTCGGCATGGCCCCCTCGTCCGTTCACGAGCGGCTGCGCCGGTTGGAGGCCGCCGGGGTGATTCGCCGGTGGACCGTCGAGTGC
>JBJMNL010000109.1:0-1741 GCA_045804285.1 Gemmatimonadaceae bacterium | reverse complement strand
TCGCCAGACGCGCACGCTCGTCGGGTGCGGCATCCAGACGTCGTAGCCCCGCACCTCGGTCTCCAGCCCCATCGCCTTCATCTGCGCGATCACGTAGTCGCGGGTGCGCGTCTGGGCCGGCGTGCCCGCGACGTGCGGCTCGCGCGACAGCTCGCGCGACAGCCGGGCGGCGCGCTCGGGCGACGGCCGAGCCACCGCCGCCGCCTCCGCGGCCCGCTGCCGGGCGGCCGCGGCGGGGGAGTAGCCGGCGAGCGAAGGGGAGGAGGGCGCCTGCTGTGCGCCTGATGCTGACGCGCCGAGCAGGACGAGGACGGCGGGGAGGAAGCGGCGGGCGGACATGTGGTCGGGACGGGGTGGGCGGGGCGCCGGTCCACCGGCGGACCGGCGGGGTCGGACGGGGCGCGGGGCCGACGCGTGCGGACGTGGCCCTCTGACGCGACGTACAGATCAAGCTTACGCTGTCGCGGTGCGGAATGCTGCGCCCGCTGGACGTCCCCGGCGGCGCGGGGCGCCCCTCCCGCCCCGTGGGGCCCGGTAGACCCCGCCGCGCGCTGCCCGTAACTTCCGCCATGCTCTCGCGCACACGGCGGATCGTCGCCGTCGCCGCCCCGGTCGCCACCGTCGCCGTGGTCGCCGCTCTCGCGTTCGATGCAGTCGAGCGCGGGCGCGGCGCCGAGCGGCTGGTCGCCCACACCCGGGACGTGATGCAGAACGGGGACGCCGTGCTGGCGCGCCTCGTGGACGCCGAGACGGGGGAGCGCGGCTACGTGGTCACCGGTGGCGACGAGTACCTCGAGCCCTACGAGCGCGCCCGGGCCGACGTCGACCGGTCGCTCGGTGCGCTCCGCCGCCTGACGGCCGACAACCCCGCGCAGCAGCGCCGGCTCGACACGCTCGACCGCATCGCGCATGCGCGGTTCGTCCGGCTCGACTCGGTGATCACGGCGCGGCGGGAGCGCGGCTTCGAGGCGTCGCGCCAGGTGATGCTCACGGGCCGCGGCAAGTCGCTCATGGACAGCGCGCGCGTGCTGCTGAAGGAGATGCAGGAGACGGAGTCGCGGCTCCTCGCGCGGCGAAACAGCGCCGCCCGCTGGCGGACGCGCGTCACGGTCGCCGTCGTGCTCGCCGGACTCCTCGTCACGCTCGGCGTCGCGCTCACCGTGAACCGGCTCCTGCTGCGCGCCGCCGCGCGGGAGGAGGAGGGCGCGCGTCAGCTCGCCGAGCGGAACGCGCTCCTCGCGGAGCAGGCCGCCGAGCTCGAGCAGCAGGTGGAGGAGACGCAGGCGCTCGCCGAGGAGCTGGAGCAGGCGAACGACGAGCTGCTGGCGAAGACGGCCGAGGCCGAGGAGGCTCGGCGGGCGTCGGAGGAGGCGAACCGCGCGAAGGCGGAGTTCCTGGCGACGATGAGCCACGAGCTGCGCACCCCGCTCAACGCCATCGGCGGCTACGCCGAGCTGATGGCGTTGGGCATCCACGGCCCGGTGAACGCCGCGCAGCTGCGGGACCTCGATCGCATCCGGCGCGGCCAGCGGCACCTGCTCGGCATCATCACCGACATCCTGAACTTCAGCCGCATCGACGCCGGCCAGATGCAGCTCGCCGTGCGCGACGTGCCGCTGCCGCCGCTGGTCGACGAGGTGTGGTCGATGATCGAGCCGCAGGCGAGCGCGAAGGGGATCCGCTACGAGTGCGAGGCCGTGCACGACGGAGGCCCGCTCGTCGCGCACGCCGACCCCGACCG
>JBJMNL010000108.1:0-21052 GCA_045804285.1 Gemmatimonadaceae bacterium | reverse complement strand
CTGATTCGCCACGCCAGGACGCGCCGGCTGCGTGCTGGGCCCGAGCGCAGCCTGGGCAGAAGGCACCGCTACCACCCCCGTGGGCGAGGACCTCCTTCGAGAGTGCGTCCGGACGTCGGCGCGCGCAAGCTGCGCGCGGTCGACTCCGTCTCCCGCCCGCTCTCAGTGCCGGTATCGGCCGGACGGGGCGCTCCGCATGATGCGCGCGTCCAGCGGCTCGGGGACGGCGAGTCCTACCCGCGCGCCGCTGTCGTCGTTGATGAGGCGGGACGCCCCGTCGAGGAACGGGTCCGGTTCGGTCTCACGCCCGAGATCGATGTGGGCGAGCGGCTCGAGGGTGTAGCGGCGGCTGCCCTCGACCTCGATCGGGAACTCGTAGCTCCATCCGCACGACACCCACGCCCCCCACAGCGGGGCCATCTTGTAGCCGTTCGGGCGGATGATGAAGGAGTGGAACTGGCGCGTCGAGCCGTCGGCCCTCTGGTACGTGGCGACCCGGGAGCCGTTCTCGAAGTGATAGAGGTAGACCCGCGCGCCGTTGGTGAAGCGAAGCGTCATCCGCTGATCGGCGCTGGAGGTCCTCGGTGTGGACATGTGGCGTCTCCCATCTGAGCATCGAAGATCGGACATCCCCATGTGCCGGACGTCCGCCTGGGTGGCACTGGCGAGCGAGACTCGCCAGCTTCCGGCAGGGCTCCGTGGCGATCCGACCGATGGTCGCCCGTCTGCCGGGATTCCGCCGGCCCTGATGCCAGTCTGCGCCCAGCGTTGCGGAACGAGCGTCACGAGAACGGGGAGTCTTGCGATACCACCGTCGGGTGGTCGCCGACGGCGGAGCTCGGCTACCACGAACCGGGCACTCGAGGACCACACGTCGCGGGCATGTCGCCGCCGGGGCGCTCCCCGTAGACTGATCTCACGCTCCCGGCGCGGAGGTTCGTTGTCCGGGCTCTCGATCTCGAGGTAAGTCACATGCGACTCACGTCCCCACACGCGAGCTCGGCGAAGGCGGAGCCATGAGCGAGGGCCAGCTCACGCCACCCGTGGGTGCCGACGACCACGCCACCGGCCCCGACGACGCGCCGGTCACGCTCGTCGAGTACGGCGACTACGAATGCCCGAGCTGCGGGATGGCGTATCCGATCGTCAATGCGGCGCGGCGGCGTCTCGGCCGGCGGCTGCGCTTCGTCTTCCGGAACTTCCCGCTCACGAAGATCCACGAGCACGCGCAGCATGCCGCCGAGGCGGCGGAGGCGGCGGCGGCGCAGGGGAAGTTCTGGGAGATGCACGACGCGATCTTCGAGCACCAGTACGCGCTCGCGGACGCCGATCTGCTCCGCTACGCCGACGAGCGCGGCCTCGACGTCGCGCGCGTGGCGCTGGCGCTCGACGCCGGGACCTACGCGAAGCGGGTGCGCGACGACTTTCGGGGCGGCGTCAGGAGCGGGGTGAACGGCACGCCCACCTTCTTCATCAACGGCCGGCGCCACGACGGGCCGTGGGCGGACGAGGGCGCGTTCATCCGCGCGCTCCGCGACGCGGCGGCGCGCGCCGAACGCGACGTGCCGCAGCGGCACGACGCCTAGCACTACTCCGCCACATCCTCTGGGAGCGCGCCGATTCCGCCGTTGTGTGGCTCGATGAGACGGCTTCGGTAACTCCCTCTTACCGAGCGAGAGACATGGCGGCCTGAGAAGCCTGCCCTGCTACGGCGCCCGCGTCCCCACGACCCGCACGGCGAGGACAGAGTCGGCCCTCTTGGTGGCGTAGTGCGCCGTCGTGGTGCCCACCAGGCTGTCGCCCCGCATCCGCAGCACCGTTCGCACGTACACCGGCACGCCCTTGCGCCGCATGCTCTCGTACGGCCCGGCCTCGATGACGACGCTGTCGCCGGCGACGGCGACGACGCGCACGGGGATCGGCTTCCGGTTCCGGGGCGTCAGCGCCCAGCCCGACGTATCGCCGGTCGCCGTCAGCACGTACACGGTGGGCGAGGTGTCGCGACCGGTCGTTGGCGTCGCGCGCATGTTCCACTTGCCGGCGAGGTCGGTCAGCGCGATCGCCGGCGCGGCGCCGGCGGAGCGGGTCGCGGCCGCCGGCGCCGCGCCGGTGGTGCCGGCGGCACGAGCCCTGTCGGATCTGCCACAGCCGGCGATCAGGAGGGAGCAGCAGACGGAAGTGGCGAGGTGGCGCATGACGAGCTCCAGGCTCGAGGCACGAACGCGACGGCGGGAGGAGCGGCCGTCGGACGACGCCGCGGCATCACGGCATCGGAGCATGCTGCCACGATAGGAGAGTCATCCAGGGTGTCAATCCGGCCCGGCCGTGCGCGGAGCGGGACGGCTCACTTCCGTCCGCGCTTCCTCTTCTCCCGCCGCCGCAGCCGCTACGCCGAATACACGGGGGCCTTGGCAGCGACCCGGAGATGTGGCGGAGTAGTGCTAGGGCGCGGGTGCAAAGCCTCGCGCGGTAGCGCTGGAACGCGTTCGGGCGGGTGCGGCAGCACGTCGACCGCTCACTCGGTGATCTCGCGGACGATGCGGCATGGGTTCCCCGCGGCGAACACGCCCTCCGGCACGTCGCGCGTGACGACGCTGCCGGCGCGGCTCCGCCCCAGGGCTTCGGCCGCAGGCCCACCGACCGCGCCGGCGGCGTGCTGGTGGGCCCGACGGAGCCGGCCGGGCGTCCTATGCCATGCGCACGACGACCTTTCCTTTCGCCCCCTGCTCGTACGCGCGGTGCGCGTCGGCGATCTGGTCCAGCGCGAACGTCGGTCCGGTCTGCGTATGCAGCACTCCCTGGTCGAAAAGCTCGGCGAGCCGGGTGAGGCGCCGGCCGTCCGGTTTGACGGACATGCCGGTGAGCGTGACCCCGCGCGGCGCCTCGGGCAGGCTCTCCGGGAGGAGCGTCACCGCACGACCGCCGTCACGGACGAGCGCGAGCGCGGCGACGCGCGCCTCGCCCGCCAGCGGGTCGAGCAGCGCGTCCACCCCGCCCGGCGCGGCCCGCCGCACGGCCGCAGGCCAGTCGCCGTGATAGTCCACGACCACCGCCGCGCCCCGCTCGCGCAGCCGGTCCGCGTCCACGGCACTCGCCTGCGCGATCACCGTGGCGCCACGGTGCCTGGCGAGCTGCACGGCGAACGAGCCGACGTTGCCTCCCGCCGCGAGGACGAGGAGCGTCTGCCCCGCCCCGAGCTCGAGAAGGTCGAGTGCCTCGTCGGCGGTCAGCACGCCCACTGGCGCGCCCGCGGCGTCGACGGCGGAGAGCGTCGTGGGGCGCCGGCCCACGGCCGCGACCGGCACGACGACCAGTTCCGCCGTCGCGCCCGTGATCCCGGGGAACGCCCACACCGCGTCGCCCACGGTGAACCCGTCGACCCCGGCGCCGACCGCCGTCACCGTCCCGGCGAGCTCCCCGCCCGGGATGTACGGGGTGCGCCGTTTGCCGAAGTTCCCCGCGCGCATCTTCGTGTCCCACGGCCCCACCCCAGCGGCCTCCACGCGCACCAGTACCTCGCCCGGACCGGGAGTCGGGTCCGGCAGGTTGGCCACGCGCAGGACCTCCGGACCGCCAATCGCCGTCACCTGTGCTGCTCGCATCGTTCTCTTCCTCACGGTGATGTGTTGACGTCGCTTCCGCGTACCGTCGCGCCACTGCGCGAGGCTCTCCGCTCTCACGTCGGCAGCGTCGGGAAAAGCGTCGGCGCCACCTTCGCCGTGAAGTCCTTGAACGCGCGCACCGACCGCGGGATGTGCTGGCCACCAGCATCGGCGATGCGCCGGCTGACGCTCGAGACGGGCAGCTGGAGGCGACGCGCCGCCTCCGAGAAGCTCCGCGACTCCGCCACCTTGGCGAACAGCACCAGCGCGTTGAGGTCCACGACGTGGTCCGCCCGAGTCCCGCCGGTTCCGGGAAGGTGATTCACGGCTTCGACTCCTAATGCGCGAGGGGACGTTCGCGTATCCTCGGTCATCGTAGCGTCAGGCTGGGGGTGAACGGACGGCGAGGAGTCGGTACGCCCCGGCGGCGCGAGCGCACCGAGCTCACGGTCGTGCTCGACACAGGATGTCGGCGTCGCACAGCTGTGTGACACACGAACTCCAGCAACGCACGGAGGGTTTGCGAGGCCGCAGGACTCCGGGATTTCGACACGACCCACGAGCCAACTCGACAGGAGCGCCCCATGAGTGCCCGGGACGACATCACCGAGCTGCTGAAGACCTACGAGAAGTCCTTGAACACGAGCGACGCCGCGCTGGCGGCGTCGTGCTATACGAGCGACGGCATGTTCATGCCGACCACCCTGCCCACGGCGAAAGGCGGGGCGATGCAGGACGCCTACGAGAAGACGTTCGCGGCGATACGGCTGCAGGTGAAGTTCACGATCGACGAGCTGGTGGTCGCCAGCGACGAGATTGCCTTCGCGCTGACGCGTAGCAACGGCACGCAGACGATCCTCGCCACGGGTGCCAGCGGCGCCGAGTCGAACCGCGAGATGTTCATCTTCCGCCGGGACGACGGGTCGTGGAAGATCGCGCGTTACATGTTCAACAAATCCCACTGACCGACGACCCGTCGGCTCGCGCGTGTCACATCGGATCCGCCGTCGCTCCCGAATCGAGAGGCGAACCGCGCGCGCTACGGCCTCGAGCGCGAGGTCGCGGGCGTCACCGGTCCACCTGCGCCATCTGCTTCTCGCCGTAGCGCGGCCCCGCCACCTGCTCCGGCGCGAGCGCCGCGTCGAGCGCGGCCATCTCCGCGGCGCTGAGCGACACGGCCGCCGCGCCGACGTTCTCCTCGAGGTAGCGCCGCCGCTTGGTGCCGGGGATCGGCACGACGTCCGGCCCCTTGTGCAGCAGCCAGGCGAGCGCGATCTGCCCCGCGGTCGCGCCCTTCCGCGCCGCCAGCTCGCGCACGGCCGACGCGGCTCGCACGTTCGCGTCGAAATTCTCGCCCTGGTAGCGCGGGTCGCCACGGCGGAAGTCGCCCTCCGGGTACTCCTCGGCGCGCTTCACGGAGCCCGTGAGGAAGCCGCGGCCCAGGGGCGCGAACGGGACGAGGCCGATGCCGAGCTCGCGCAGCAGCGGGATGATCCCGGGCTCGAGGTTGCGCTCCCACAGGGAATACTCGCTCTGGAGCGCCGCGATCGGGTGCACCGCGTGCGCCCGGCGGATCGTCCGCTCGCCGGCCTCGGAGAGCCCGAGGAAGCGCACCTTCCCCTCGCGCACGAGGTCGGCCATCGTGCCGACCACGTCCTCGATGGGCACGGCGGGGTCGACGCGGTGCTGGTAGAGGAGGTCGATGCGGTCGGTGCCGAGGCGGCGGAGCGAGCCCTCGACGACCTCGCGGATGTGCGCCGGCCGGCTGTCCATGCCGGCGATGACGCCGTTCGCGTCGAACTTGAAGCCGAACTTGGTCGCGATGACGACGCGGTCGCGCCCTCCCTGGAGCTCCTTGAGGGCGCGGGCCAGCAGCTCCTCGTTCGCATAGGGCCCGTACGCCTCGGCCGTGTCGAGGAACGTGCACCCGAGCTCGACGGCCCGGTGGATGGTGGCGATCGACTCGCGCTCGTCGCGCTCCTCGGGGGAGCCGTACGCGTGGCTCATCCCCATCAAGCCGAGGCCAAGGGCCGAGACGGTGAGTCCCTGCGTGCCGAGTGTGCGGGTGGGTAGCATGTGTAGTGAGCGTGTTGGAAGTTGTGCAGAGCTCACGGCGCCAGGCGCGTGAGCGAGAGGCATCATCGGACCAGGGGCTTCGCCAGATATTGCTCGTCGCTGACCCTCTCCATCCAGTCGACCGGTCCTCTGCTGCGAGCTCTCGGGGTTGGGGGGCGGCGTGGATGCACGCACGATGCCGCGTCCCCCGTTGCGGCCGCTCGAGCCTCCGCGGACGTGGGCGACCGCTCGACTCGATGAAATGAAGCGAGTCCCGGGCCTCCGGTCTACTTGACGGTGATTGACACACTGATAAGCTGTTCTTCCCAATGGCGGATGACCCGGACGGGATGGCGCTGTTCGTCGCCGTCGCGGAGCCAAAGGTGTACGACGCCGGGATCCAGCCCGGCGAGGTGATCGACCGGGACATGATCGTCGTGCCCGTGACCGGAGACATCCGACTCGTGGTGGTGGGCGCCCCCGCCCACTTCGCCCGCCGCCGCCCCCGGCGCTCCGCGCGCTCGTCGTCTAACTGCGCCGCGCGCGCCGACAGGCGCCGTGCCGGGCAGGAGCGCGGCCCGATCGAATCGGCGGGACCACGCGCCCTCTCGGCGTGCGGTCCCTGGTGGCAGCTGAGGGAGGACGACATGCGGATCGGCATCCTTGGTTCGGGATTGATGGGCGGCAAGCTCGGGACGCTCTTCGCGCGGGCCGGGCACGAGGTGGTCTTCAGCTACTCGCGCAGCCGGAAGAAGCTGGAGCGACTGGCGCAGGACGCCGGGGGGAGCGCTCGGGCGGGCAGGCCGCGCGAGGCGGCGCAGGACGCGGACGTCCTCCTGCTCGCCGTGCACTGGTCGCGCGTCGACGACGTGCTGCAGCAGGCTGGCGACGTGTCGGGCAAGGTCATCGTGAGCTGCTCGTTGCCAATGAACGAGGACGACACGGAGCTCGCGGTCGCCCACACCTCGTCGGGGGCGGAGGAGCTCGCGCGGAAGGTGCCTGGCGCCGCCGTCATCTCCGCGCTCGGCACCGTGCCGAGCGAGGTGCTGTTCGCCGTGTTCGAGGCTCGGGACAGCGACAGGCGCCCCAGCCTGGTCTACTGCGGCGACGCCGCGGACGCCAAGGAGGTCGCGGCGCGGCTGATCCGCGACGTGGGGTTCGATCCGGTGGACGCCGGCCCCCTCAAGGTCGCCCGGTACATCGAGCCGTTCACGCTGCTCGTCGGGCAGCTCGCGTACGAGGGCGACGGGGGCCCGGCGCTGGCGTACCGGTTCGAGCGGTTCGAGGAGCTGGCATGACGCCACGGGTGCCGTGTGGCTGAGACGCTGGCACGCCGTGGTACATTGCTGCATGGCGCGACGGCACGACCGGTGAGCTCGACCGAGCACGAATGGCTCTGGGGTTGGGATCCAACCCCCGGCATCGTCTCCGTCCACGCCGATCACCATGGCCGAGCCGTGGTCTGGCGCCGCCTCGCCGAGACCGGGGCGCTGGTGCGGGAAGAGGAGCGCTACCGGCCCTGGCTCCTTCTCGCGCACGCCGAAGACCTCCAGTACGTCGAAGCGCGCCGGGGCCGGGATGGCGACTCCGGCGGGAGCGTCCGCCACCGGGAGCTCGACGGCCCGGGCGCGCTGCGCCATCTCGTCAGCGCCGCCGACGGCCGCGCGCTGACGTCGGCGGTGCTGCGCGGCGCCTCCGCGCGATTGGGGCGACCCGTCGCCAGCCTCGCAGAGATGGAGAGGGACAGCGTGCTCTCGCTGCCGTCCGAGGAGCAATACCTCGTCGCCACGGGTCGCACGTACTTCCGCGGTCTCCCCTTCGACGCGGTGCATCGCCTGCAGTTCGATCTGGAGACGACGGGCCTCGACGCGCGGCGGGACCGCATCTTCATGATCTCCGTTCGCTATCACGACGGCGGCACGGAGGTGCTCGAAGCGCTCGACGAGAGCGACGCCGCGGAGGCGGCGCTGATCGGCCGGCTCCTGGAGCGCGTGCGATCGGCGGACCCGGACGTGATCGAGAACCACAACCTGCACGGGTTCGACCTTCCCTTCCTCGACGAGCGTGCGCGGCGACTCGGCGTCGCGCTCACGCTCGGCCGCATCGGCGGCCCGGGCCTCAGCCGGCGTGCCGCTCGGCGCGGCGCCCGATCCGGCGACCCGAACGACCGCCGCCGGATGCGGTTCGTCGCACCGGGGCGCGAGTTGATCGACACCCTGGACGCGGTGCGCCTGCACGACTTCTCGACGCGCGAGCTGCCGGGACACGGGCTCAAGGTCGTCGCGAGGCACCTCGGCATCGCCGCGCCCGATCGCGAGTACATTCGCGGCGACCAGATCTACGCCACCTACCGCACCGATCCGGAGCGCGTGCGCCGCTACGCGACGGACGACGTGAAGGAGGTCGCCGCGCTGTCGCGCACGCTCGGCGGCGCGGCCTACGCGCTCGCGCAGATGGTGCCGCGCCGGTACGAGCGTCTCGCCGACGCCGGCCCGGCGACGGGTGTCATCGATCCGCTCCTCGTCCGGGCCTACCTCCGTGCGGGCGCGGCGCTTCCCGCGCACGCGGCGAGCGACGGCACGCCGCACACGGGCGCGGCGCTGCATCTCTTCGCGTCCGGCGTGGCGCGCCGCGTGGTGAAGGCGGACGTCGCGAGCCTGTATCCGTCGCTGATGCGCGCATACCGGATCGGTCCGTCACGCGACCGCCTCGGCGCGTTGCTGGCGCTCGTCGACGGGCTCGTCGCGCGGCGCCTCGAGGCGAAGGCGCGGGCGCGCGCGGCTCCCGCGGGGTCGGCGGAGCGCCACTCGCACGAGGCGATGTCGGCCGCGCTCAAGATCGTCGTCAACTCGGCCTACGGGTACCTCGCGGCCGGCGGCGGGCTCACACGCTTCGCCGACGTGCACGCCGCCAACGAGGTGACCCGCCGCGGGCGCGAGGTGCTCGCCCTCCTCTGCCGGGAGCTCGCCGCACGCGGTGTCACCCTGCTCGAGGCCGATACCGACGGCGTGTACTTCGCCGTGCCGGAGAGCTGGAGCGAGGCGGACGAGCGGTGCGTCGTGGCCGAGGTGGCCGCACTGCTGCCGCCGCTGGTGCAGCTCGAGCTCGACGGCCGCTACGCGGCGATGCTGTCGCACGAGCCCAAGAACTATGCGCTGCTCGGCTACGACGGCACCCTGCTCCTGCGCGGCGTCGCCTTTCGCTCCAGTCGCTCGGAGCCCTTCGGCGACGCCTTTCTGCGACGTGCGATCGAGCGGCTCCTCCGCGGCGACGTCCGCGGCGTTCGCGAGCACTACCTCGCGACGATCGCGGCCCTGCGCACGCGTACGCTCTCGACCCACGACCTCTCGTCGAAGGTTCGCCTCACGAAGACGAGCGACGAGTACCTCGCGACCCGGCCGAAGCGCCGCGAGCTACCGTATGAGGCGCTGCTCGCGAACGGGCAGACCGACTGGCGGGTCGGTGATCGCATCCGCGTGTACCGACGTCGAAATGGCGAACCGGGCCTGGTCCCGTTCTCGGAGGAGGACGTCTCCACCCGCGACCCGCGCGACTACGACGTCGCCTACTACGTGCGGCTCCTGCGCGCCACGTACGCGGAGCGGCTCGCGCGTGCATTCACGCCCGACGACTTCGCGACGGTGTTCGCCGACCCGGAGCAGCTCTCGCTGTTCGCGCCGCGGCTCGAGACCTTGCGTACCGTGCTGACCATCCTGCCGCAGGCTGGATAGTCGAGCAAACGGCCCTGTCGCTAGCTTGGAAGCGTGGAGACGTGGGTCGAGCGCGGATCGTCCAATAGCCAGACTCCGCATCCCGTCGCCTCGAGAGCGTTACTTTCCATCGGCTCCCACGCGCCATCGGCTCCCTCGCGCACTCGCGCGATCCCGCCTCGTCTCGCCATCCTGCTCGTCTCATGCGATCCCCCCGCAAGCTCGCGCTCGGCCTCGGCGCGCTGGTCGCGTCCCTGCTCGTCGCCCTGCTCGTCCTCCCGCTTCTCTTTCGCGACCGTATCGCGGCGCGGCTGAAGTCCGAGATCAGCGGCTCCGTCAACGCCCGGTTGGCCTGTGGCGGAGTCGGCCTGAGCCTGCTTCGCGACTTCCCGAACGTCACCCTCAGCCTGGACCGCCTCTCCGTCGTCGGCCTGAAGCCGTTCGAGGGCGACACCCTCGTGTCGATGCGCCAGGCACGCCTGGTGCTCGACGTCGGCAGCGTCATCCGCCACCTGAATGGCGGCGACCGGATCATCATCCGCGAGATCGTGCTCCGGGAGCCGGCGGTGAAGCTCCGCGTGCTCGCGGACGGGAGGGCAAACTGGGACATCGCTCGCGATCGGGGCGGCGCCACGACCGACACCGAGCGCGCCATCGGCGTCACCCTGCGCGATCTCCGGATCAGCGACGGCAGCGTGATCCTCGACGACCGGCAGTCTCAGCTCACGGCGTCGGTGAAGGGGCTCCAGGAGTCGCTGCGGGGTGATTTCGCGCGGAGCAGGTTCGTGCTCGCGACACGTACGCGCGCCGATACCGTCTCGCTCCGTTTCGCCGGCATTCCCTACCTGAGCCGCGTGGCCCTCGAGCTGAACGCGGACGTAGATGCCGATCTGGCCGCGCACCGCTTCACCTTCACCAACGACTCGCTCCGCCTCAACGAGCTCGTGCTCGCATTCGCGGGCTCGGTCACCGCGGGCAAGCCGGACGTCGCCCTGGATCTGGCCTTCTCCACCCCGAGCACCGCGTTCGGCGACATACTCTCTCTCGTCCCCGCCGTCTACACCCGGGACTTCGAGCACCTCCAGACGGCCGGCACCATGTCCGTGTCGGGACGCGTGCGCGGCACGTACGGGCCCCACGCGTTCCCGGCGCTCGCGCTGCGGGCCCGGGTGCAGAACGGCGCCTTCCGCTATCCGGGGCTGCCCCTCCCCGCGCGCGACATCGCCATGGAGCTGGCCGTGGACAATCCGGGCGGCCACCTCGACAACACTGTCGTCGACCTGAAGCGCCTCCACGCGGTGATTGGCGGGCGGGCGCTGGACGCGCGTCTGACGATGCGTACGCCGGCGAGCGATCCGGACGTGGAGCTGCGCCTGGTTGGCGCGCTGAACCTGGCGGACGTCGGACGCACCGTGAAGCTGGACGGGGTGAGCGAGCTGGCGGGCCTGGTCGCCGCCGACGTCGCGATGCACGCCCGCATGTCGGACATCGACGCGGGCAGGTACGACCGGGTCGCTGCCCGCGGGACGGTGGACGTCGCGCACGCCGCGCTGCGGTCGGCGACGCTGCCGCGCGCGATCGCGATCGACACGGCCGCGCTGCGCCTGACGCCGCGGAGCGCCGAGCTGACGTCGCTCACCGCGCGGATCGGTGGCAGCGACCTGCGCGCGGCCGGATCGCTGGACAACGTTCTCGGATTCGCGTTGCGCGACGAAGATCTGCGCGGAAGCGCGACGGTGAGCAGCGATCGCTTCGACCTGAACGAGTGGCGCTCGAAGGACGAGGCGACCGAGGTGATCCCGGTGCCGCCACACGTCGACTTCGCGCTGAAGGCATCGGCCGCCCGCGTCACCTACGGCGCGCTGACGGCGGCGAACGTGCGCGGTAACCTGCGCGTGAAGGACCAGCGGGTGACGCTCGATGAGCTCCGCATGGAGACGCTGCGCGGCTCGGTGATCGCCAACGGATTCTACGAGACCACGGTCCCCGGCCGGCCCACCTTCGACGTCGACGTACGCCTCGCGGCCGTGGACATCCCCGCCGCCTTCGCGGCGCTCACCACCGTACAGAAGCTCGCCCCCGTCGCGCGCTGGGCGCGGGGCAGCGTCTCCGGCACCATGGGGATGAAGGGCGCGCTGGGGCACGACATGGTCCCGCTGTTCTCCACCCTCGCCGGCAAGGGGACGATCGAGACCGAGCAGCTGGTGCTCCAGGGCGTCCCGGTGCTCCAGAAGCTGGCCGACGCCCTCTCGCTCGACCAGGTCCGGCAGCCGGCGCTCGGCGCGGTGCGTGCGTCCTACGACGTCACCGACGGCCGCCTTCGCGTACAGCCGTTCGCCGTGAAGATGAACGGGATCGACATGACGGTCGCCGGCTCGAACGGGATCGACCAGTCGTTACAGTACGACCTGGCGCTGGCCGTGCCGCGCGCGCTGCTCGGCGCCGCCGCCGAGAACGCGGTGGCGAGGCTCGCGTCGCAGGCGGGAAAGGCGGCGGCCGTCCCGACCGCCGGCGAGGTGGTGCAGCTGCGTGCCCAGGTGACCGGAACGGTCACGAGCCCCACGGTCAGGGCGAATTTCGCCGGCGTGGCCGCGGCGGCGCAGTACGCGGCGCGGAACGCCGTCCGGCAGGAGGTGGCGACTCGCGCGGCCGCCGCGGCGCAGAGGGCCGACTCCGCCGCCGAGGAGGCTCGGCGCCGCGCGCGCGCCGAGGCGGACCGGATCGTCGGGGAGGCCGAGCGTCAGGCCGCCGCGATCCGCGCCGAGGCGCGCACGCTGGCGGCCGCGGCGCGGCGTGAGGGGAACGAGCGAGCCGATACCCTGCTGGCGCGCGCGACGAGCCCCGCCGCCCGGATGACGGCGCGGTTGGCCACGGACCAGCTCCGCCGTGAGGCCGACCAGCAGGCCGAGCGGATCGTCCGCGAGGCCGATGCGCGGGCGGACGGGATCGTCGCGCAGGCGAAGCGGCAGGCGGACGCCCTGGCGTCGACGCGGAGTGACGGAAGCGAGCGGTGACCGAACGACGACGGCCGCCGCCGGTGCCGACTCGCCCTCAGTCGTTCGTGAAGCCGAGGTCGACCTGCACCAGGAAGTGATCAGCGCCCGCCGCGGTACGTCCGGACGTGGCCGTCCGCATCGTACAGAAGCAGGAGCGCATCGTGCCGTCCGTACCGCTGCATCAGGTCCCGCATGAGGGGTGCCTCTCCGCCCCATGGATAGCCGAACACGACGTCGAAGTCGTCCAGCGCACGACCGAGCTGCAGGTAGCCCGAAGGCCCGCCCGTGATCGTCGCCGTGCGCGTATCACCGTCGCCCGACTGCCACTCGTAGCCAGTCGGCAGGAAGCTGCCCTCGACGAAGCGCGCGCCCGAGCCGTGGCGGACGGCGACCGCCTCGGCCGTCTTCACCAACGCGGCATCGACTTCGATCCCACACGCGTCGAAGCCCATCAGGTCGGCCATCACCGTGATGATTCCGGAGGCCGATCCCCACTCCAGGAAGCGGCGCCCCGGCGCGCGGAGCGGAAGGAGCGCTCTCCGCACGACCTCGTAGTCGGCGGCGACGAACGGGTGGAAGCGGCGCTCCCGCACGCTGCGGTCGAACCGCTCCCAGATCGCCCAGCCGTCGGCGCACAGGGCATCGAGTCGCGCGTGGAGGACTGCGTCCCCGGCTGCCTGCTGCGTCAGACGCTCAGTACCCGCGCCCGCGCCCACCACGGCCCCCTCCCCCGCCGCCCCCCGGCGTCCCGCCGCCGAGCCGCGTCACGTTTTCGGCGGCAGGGCCCTTCTGGCCTTGCACGACGTCGAATTCCACGCTCTCCCCCTCGTCGAGCGACTTGAAGCCGCCGCCCTGGATGGCCGAGTGGTGGACGAACAGGTCCTTGGTGCCATCCTCCGGCGTGATGAAGCCGAAGCCCTTCTCGTTGTTGAACCACTTCACGGTTCCCTTCGCGCGCATTGTGCGGGCCTCTCGGTAGGTGTTCGGTAAGGGTGGGGTCTCGGCCAGGAGTAGCCGGCGATCAGATGGGCGCCTCGCGGCTCACGACGACGCAGCTGTCCCCTCCGACGGGGGTGACGCCGACGGCTGGCCGCTCGTCGCCAGGAGCTGCTTCATCAGGGCCAGCACGGCGGTGCGGGCGTCGTCGTTCTTCAGCGCGCCGAACCCGATCCGCAGTCGATCGCCGTCGACCAGCACCGCGCGCGAGTGTGCGTTCAGCGTCTCCAACACGCTCGCCCGTTCCTCGGCGCTCAGCGCCCGCCCCGACGGTGGGTAGATCTCCAGCCTCGGTCCTGCCCCACGGGTCACCTGGGCCGACCAGAACACCACCTTTGTCCCCACCAGCTCGAAGCTGATCACGTCGCTGCGTCCCTCGTCGGCCCGAAACGCGAGCTGACTCGGACGCGCGACACTCCACGCGATCAGGGTATCGAGCACCTTGACCAGGCGCGGGAGATCCGTGCCCGGCGTGTCCCGCTGGATCGCGGCAACGAGACTTTGGCGTGCGGCGGCGAGCGTTCTGGTCATGTGCGTTCCTGGGGTCCGTCGTGATGATGATGATGTGGTCCCTGACGGTCGTCTCTCGGACGTCGTGGCAAGGCGCCAATGAAACATACGCACCTGACGCCTCCCGGCGCGCGAGTTCCCGGCATTCGGCCTCCGCGCCGCACCGCCGGGCGCGGTCCGGGGGCCCCGACGCCAACGGCCGATCCGAGCGCGGCGCCTGGGTCATTCGGGGCACGTTCCGAGCACGAGAGAACGGGCCCCCAGCGGGAGGCCCGTTTCAACACACCACTGATTCGCAGATGCCTGTCACCTCGCGGCGGCCGCCCGCGGCGATCCGGGGGGCAGGGCTGGCGATCGTGCCGGCCCCCCAAGCGGCAGGACGACACCCATGAACACCTGGCCGGCCGGAACCTGGCCGCAGCGTATCTCGGGCGACGCCCGCGAGCACCTTCGCGTTGATGTTGATGCGCGTGGCCATTTGAGGTACGGCATCGCCGCTTTCTCCGTGCGCTCGCTGAGCGTCCTAGGACTTCGCTTTCTTCGAGGGTTTCGACTTACCAGAACTGTTGAGGGCGACCGCTTGGCGAACGAGCGCCTTGAAGGCGGACTCGTCGACTTCTTCTCCTTCGTGGATGTCGATCGCGCGGCGTGAGTTTCCGTCGAGACTCGAGTTGAAGAGACCGGCCGGATCCTTCAGAGACGCGCCCTTGAGGAAGGTGAGCTTCACGACATTCTTGTAGGATTCGCCGGTGCAGATGACGCCATCGTGCGACCAGACCGGAGTGCCCATCCACTTCCACTCCTCGACGACGTCCGGGTCTGCGTCCTTGATGAGCTTGCGCACCCTGCCGAGGGTTTCCCCGCGCCAGTCCCCGAGCTCGGCGATTCTCTTCGAGATGAGCTCCGATGCCGACTGGCCCTGGCTCGCGCCCGACTGTTTCATGTGCTCCTCCCCCTGCGCCACCTGGCGGCATACGGCAGCATGAACATGTACAGTCCGGTGAACAGGAGAATGGCGAGCGGGAGCAGCGGCGAGTAGGTCACCCAGGGCGACGGCGTCCCCTCCCCCAGCGCCAGGGCGATGAAGTTGGCGATGACAGTCACCGTGAAGGCGATGGACAGCCAGCGGTGGATCTGCCGGATCAAGCTGTTCCAGTTCAATGGGACCTCCACTGAAGACGAGGTTGGCGAGAAGCCGCTCCAGCACATCGAAGAACGCCCACCCTACCGGCGCGCGAGCTGGGTGATCTGAATGAGGTTGCCGCAGCTGTCGTTCAGCTGGGCGATGGTCGATCCGGTCACCTCGTTAGGCGGCATGGTGAACTCGGCGCCGCGCTCCTTGATGCGCTCGTAGTCGCCCTTGACGTCGTTGGTGAAGAACATCGCCGCGGGCTGGCGCTGCTGAAACATCGCCCGCTGATAGGACGCAGCTGCCGGATTGTCGTTCAGCGCCAGCTGTAGCTCGGTTCCGTCCGGCTCCTCTGGCGAGGCGACCGTCAGCCAGCGATACGGTCCCTGCGAAAAGTCGGCCTTCTTCACGAAGCCCAACACTTCCGTGTAGAAGCGCAGGGCCTTGTCCAGGTCGTCCACATGGACGCTCGTCAGCCTGATTCTCATCCGATTCTCCTCCGTTCTGTCACGTGGGGTCGTGCTGAAGATCGCGTTCGTCGTGCTCGTCCCGCTGCTCCTGACCTGCGGGGTGCTGCGCCGAGTGTTCGAGCCCCGGGACGAGGCGCGTATCGAGGTCGGAGCGGTCAGCGCGTCGACGCGAGATACGCGTCGAGGCGCGCGTAGTTGCTCTCGGTGCCGACCTTGGCGTACGGGAGCCCCTGGTCGCGTGACGCCTTGCTGGCGAAGAGCATCGAGTTGATCACCGTGGTGCGGCCGTTCTCCTCGGTGAAGGTCGTCGCACTCGTCTGCTCTTCACCGTTGACGTTCGTCACGTAGACGATGCGATTCGGCGGATCGACGTCGCGGTACGTGCCGGTTGCCCCGAACTCGCGGCCCTTCGCGTTTCGCCACATGTAGCGCCATGAGCCGCCGGGGCGCAGGTCGATCTCGCAGACGGGCATCGTGAACCCTTCCGGGCCGGTCTGCCAGTTCGGGAGATGCTTCGGATCGGTGAACGCCGCCCAGACGAGCGAGCGCGGCGCGTCGAACGTGCGGGTGATCACGAGCTCGCGATCGCTCGGCGTCGAGTAGATCGTCTGGTGGCGCGTGGCGGCGGGGGCGTCACTTGGCGGCGTCATCGTCCGGCTCCTCCGACATGAGTTGGTTGAGGTATGCGTCGAGACGCTCGTAGCTCGCGTCCCAGAACTGGCGATAGTCGTCCGCCCAGTCGGCGACCTTCTTGATCGGCGCCGCCTGGAGCCGGCAGGGCCTCCACTGCGCGTCGCGTCCGCGCGAGACGAGCCCGGCGCGCTCGAGCACCTTGAGGTGCTTCGAGACCGCGGGCCCGCTCATGGCGAACGGCTTGGCGAGCTCGCCGACTGTGCATTCGCCGTGGGCCAGGCGCGCGAGGATGGCGCGCCGAGTCGGATCGGCGAGCGCGGCGAACGTGAGGGAGAGGGGGTCGGCTGACATATCTAACCACAAGGTTATCTAACCAAGTAGCTAAATACAAGGGACAGCGGCCGGTGTCAAGCGCCTGTCCAGATGGCTCCGTCACATCGCCAGCAGCCTCAGCTGGGCGAGTGGCGCGCCTGGGCGCCGGGGGAGGAGCACGAAGCCGCGCCTCGCCTCGGGCAGCCGCACCACCGCGAGGGTGATCCCCTGCGCGGCCGCCGCCGCCGGCGCCTCGCCGGTGTAGCCCTGGTGCACGGACGCCAACGCGACCTCGCCGCCCCTGACCGATTGGCCTTCGGCCCTCAGCCCGCCGACCAGCGCCCGCTCCTGCTCCCCGGCCGGCGTGACAGGGCCCACGCCTCGTCGCTCACATCACTCGGGCACGGCTTGCGGGCCACGGCCCGCGCCTGCAACCGCTGCTCCATGCCCTCGAGCTACGCAGCCCGACGGGCCGAAGCTCCTGGCAGCGTCGAGGGATGAGCGACTCGCTATGTCGCGGAGCCTCGCCCGGGGCGGCGTATGGCGCTGACCATCCCGCTCTTCCCGCCTCCGCAGAAGAACTGGTCGCCCCCGTCGGACTCGAGCCCCGAGACGCCGACGCCAGGCGCCATCTCCAGGCACTCGAGAACCTCGCCGGTCTGCGGGTCGACGCGTCGCACGTCGCCCTGGTCGCCCTCCCAGGTGCCGTGCCAGAGCTCTCCTTCGACCCAGGTGACGCCGGTAACGAAGCGGTTCGACTCGATCGTGCGGAGGATCGCCCCGGTTCCGGGATCGATCTGATGGATCTTCCGGTCCCGATACTGCCCCACCCAGAGCGTGCCCTCGGCCCACGCGAGTCCCGAGTCGGCGCCGCCACCGGGCGCCGGGATCGTGGCGATCACACGGCCGGTCGTCGGGTCGATCTTCTGGATGCGATGCTCGGCGAGCTGATACAGGTGCTGGCCGTCGAAGGCCGTTCCCGCGTGTGCGGGGACGTCGATCGCGCGCAGCTCCTCGCCGCTGGCCGGATCGAATGCGCGCAGCGCGTCTCCGCCCGCGAACCAGACGTGCCGGCCGTCGTACGTGACCCCGCCTACGTTGGCCCTCGGAAAGGGTCCGTATTCCCGAATGACCTCGACAGTGGATCGGCGCATGCCTTGAGCTTACTCGATCGGCAGCGCGGCCGGGAGTAACAACGCTGTCGTGAATCCCGACACGGGTGGCATGATCCACCGGCGGGCCCGCCCGTGACCGAACGACTGCACCTTCCCCGCCCCCGCGAGCGCGTCGAGCGCGCGCTGCACGGTGCGCTGGCTGGCGCCTAGCGCGAGCGCCAGGGCGGAGCTCGACCACGACTCGCCGTCCTCCAGCAGGGCGAGCACCGACGCATGCGGCTCTTCGACGGGTCGCGCCAGCACGACGACCTCGCCCGCACGGTGCGGGGCGAATGCGAACCCGCGCTTCGTCGCGCCGATACCGGCGACCGGCCGGAGCGCCGCGCGAAGCCGCCCGACTTCGACGCGCAACCGCGCGCGGTGCGAGTCGTCGGCGTCCTTCGCGCCGAACGCGCGCGCCACGAGGACGTCCCGCGCCACGTCGCCCGGCCAGGCTTCGCCAAGGGCGCGTGCGAGCGCGAAGAGCACCGGACGCGTCGCCAGGGAGACGGATGCACCCGCATGGCGCACGGCGTTCCGGCAGGCGTCCACGACCAACGCGTCCGACGCCAGCACGGCTTCGACGTCCTCGAGCAGGAGGGACCGCTCCCCGCCTCCCGCGATCAGCCGCGCCGCGGGCGTGTCCAGGACGAGCGAAGCGCGCTCCACCTCCGCGCTCAGCGCGGGGATGCCCGCGGCGTGTGCCGCGCTGGCGGCGCGGGCGAGCGCCTCCCGCGCCACCTTCGTCCGGAGGCGTCGCATCGCGATGCCCGCGACCACGAGCTCGAAGGCGGCTCTCGACGCGGGCGGAAAGGACCCGGGGTCGAGATCGGCGAGCGCACGTTCCGCCTCGTACACGTGCCCCGTCAGGAGGAAGCGCCGAGCCTCGAGGTGCCGCGCGTGCGCGGCGTTCACCCGGTCGCCGTGGCGCGCGAGCGTCGCCCGCGCCGCCTCGAGCGCCTTCACGGGCCAGCCCAGGTCGCGCGTGACGAGCGCGATCTCCGCCTCGGCCACGACGCACCGCGCGCGGGCCACGGCCTCTCGTGGCCCGAAGGCACGCGCCGCGCTCCGGAGGAGCGCCTTCGCGCGTTCGAGGTCGCCGAGCTGCGCCATCGCGATTCCCCGCAGCGCAAGCGCGGCCGCGTCGTCGCGCAGGGCGACCCGGTTCAACGCGCCGAAGGGGTTGCCCGCGGCGAGGGCGCGGGCGGCGGCCGTGATCATCGCGTCCATCGGAATCCCGTCACACTTGTTACTCACACCCTCGGATCGTCGGGTCCTAATCTATCCCCCGTTCACCGGCCGGCACGTCAGACCGACGACGGGCCGCACGATACCGACTCACAGACGAACGGAGAGCACAGAGATGACGACCCTGAAGACCGGAACACGTGAGGAATGGCTGGCGGCGCGCCTCGAGCTGCTGGCGGCCGAGAAGGAGCTGACGCGGCGGAGCGACGAGCTGGCGCGGCAGCGCCAGGCGCTGCCGTGGGTCCGGGTGGAGAAGGAGTACCGGTTCGACACCGACGAGGGAAGCGCCTCGCTGGCGGATCTCTTCCGCGGGCGCTCGCAGCTCCTCCTCTACCACTTCATGTTCGGCCCCGACTACAAGGCCGGGTGTTCCTCCTGCTCGGCCATCGCGGACGGTTTCAACGGCATCGCCGTCCATCTGGCCAATCATGACGTGGCACTCGGCGCCGTCTCGCGGGCGCCGCTCGCGAAGCTGCAGGCGTACAAGCAGCGTATGGGGTGGACGTTCCCCTGGGCGTCCACGTTCGGCGGAGACTTCAACTTCGACTTCAGCGTCACGTTCACCGAGGAGCAGCAGCGCGGGGGCGACATCGAGTACAACTATCGACGTGAGGCCGCCATGCCGGAGTCCGTCGCCCGGACGACCGTTCAGGAGTGGCATCTGCGAGGCAGCGAAGTGCCGGTCGCCCAGCTCGCGGGCTCCTCCGGCACCGACGTGGCAACGTACACGCGCGAGCGGCCGGGCGTGAGCGCCTTCGCGCTTCGTGATGGCGTCGTCTATCACACCTATTCGACGTTCTCGCGCGGACTGGACGGCCTCTGGGGCATGTACCAGTGGCTCGACCGTGCCCCGCTGGGCCGCAACGAGCAGGGCATCTGGTGGCGCCGCCGCGACGAGTACGGGCAGCGATGAGCCGAGTCGGGGCCGTCGCGGGGCGGCGGCCCCGACTTCTGTCCGGGCGGGCGTCCCCGCGAGCCCTCGTCGCCGTCCTGGCGCTGCTCTTCGCCGGCAGTTCGGCCCTGACGGTCGTGGGAGGCACGTCCACGTCGCACATGGGCGTGATGCCCATGCGAGGAGGATCGGCGATGTCCATGGCGTCGACCGGGATGAGCGGACTGCCGTGGGCCGGGGGCGCAGCGTCATTCGTCGCCATGTGGACCGTGATGATGGTGGCGATGATGCTGCCGTCGCTCGCGCCGACGCTGTGGCGCTACCACCGGGCCCTCGACGGAATGGGAATGCCGCACCCGGGCCGGCAGACGGTGCTGGTCGGCATGGGGTACTTCGTCGTGTGGGCCGCGATCGGCATGGCGCTGTTCCCGCTGGGCGCCGGCCTGGCCGCGGCCGGGATGCGGCTGCCGGTGCTCGCGCGCGCCGTACCGCTCATGGTCGGCGTGGTCGTCGTGGGCGCCGGCGCGTTGCAGCTCACCGCGTGGAAGGCGCAACAACTCGCCCGGTGTCGGGAGGCATCTGTGCCGGGATGCTCCACGCCCGCCGACGCCGCGACGGCATGGCGACACGGCTTCCGCCTCGGTGTTCACTGCAGCCTGAGCTGCGCCGGGCTGACAGCGACCGTTCTCGCCGTCGGCGTCATGGACCTCCGCGCGATGGCCGTCGTGACGGCAGCGATCACCGCCGAACGCCTCACACCGGCCGGTGCACGCGTCGCGCGGGCGATCGGCGCGGTGGCCGTCGGGGTGGGGTTGCTCCTGACCGCGCGAGCGGCCGGAGTCGTGTGACGAATCCCCCACGGCCGGAGCCAACGAAGATCCCCGGTGCCTGGGTGGGCACCGGGGATTTCGCTTTTCCCTATGGAGCTCGCAGGAGCGGGCGACCGGACTCGAACCGGCGACGTCCAGCTTGGGAACAGTGCAGCTCGCTCAGGTAACGCTGTCATGGGCGCTCAAGACACGAACGGCCAGGAGTTCTTCAACGTGCTCGAGCAGCGCGGGATCGCGTTCATCCTCGTGATGGGGGTGCACACGAACGTCTGCATTCTCAGCCGAGCGTACGGGGGCCGCCAGCTCGTGCACTGGGGGGAAGCGGCCCGTGCTCTGCCGAGACCTCACCGATGCCTTCCACCCGCGATTCCCGCGGCCACGCCTGGGGCATGGAGCCAATCATCACGCACATCGAGCGGCGCTGGTGTCCGACGGTCACGAGCGATCAACTCGTCGGAGGCGAGCCGTTCCGACTCAGGGGAGGCGACCGAGCTTTGCGCCCCACTGCCCACACG
>JBJMNL010000107.1:0-1731 GCA_045804285.1 Gemmatimonadaceae bacterium | reverse complement strand
GGGTGCGGCGGCCGCCGCACCGCGTTCAGCTCGAGCCGCTCAACACATGACCGGCCCCCCGCACGGCGGGTCGGGAGGCACGACGGCGATGTTGAACGTCGCCACCGCCTGACCCGAGCCGGCGGTCACCGTGACGCGCAGCAGGACGGAACCGCGCGTGGGCACGTACTGGGAGATGGTCCGCGTGGTGACGCCGGTGTCCTGGAACGGTCCCCCGTCTGTGCTCCGCTCCCACCGGTACGCGTAGTTGCCGCCGCCGCCCGACGCGTACGCGGCGTATGTGTACGTCCCGGCGCTCGGCGGCGAGCTCTCTCCACCGATCCAGACGCGATCCGAGCACCAGCGCTGTGCCATCCCGGCGCTGGCGCGCTGGGGACCCCGTCGGTCGAGCCGTCCCGCCGGACGCGCCCCGCGTGCGCCCGTCCGGTGCGCCGGTGGCTCGGGCGCGCGAGCGCCCGGCCGGTGAGCTCCATGACCGGGCGACTGCGCGTCGCGTTGTAGCGCGTCCCGGAGGCGCGGCTGGCGAGCGCCCGCCCGCGCCGGTACCCAGTGCTCCCACGCTGGCGCGCGAGCGGATGACGCTGCGGATCTGCGCGGCGACCAGCCGGTCGTCGGCGCGGGCGTAGCGACGGGCGCGCGCCCCGCGCGGGCGGTACGCCGTCGCGCGGTTGGTGCCCGGAGCCCGGCAGATCGGCGCGAGTCGATGACCGGGCCTCGCTTGGACGCGCTGAGCCGGTCGCCCTGCGATGCAGGGCAGCCGCCGTACCAACTCGGCCTTTTTTTCACCTCGTCGCGGGCGGCCTGGAGGATCTCGACCTCCATCGTCTTGCGGCCCAGCGCCCGCTCGAGCTCCTGGATGCGCGGCTCGGCCGCCCGCAGCTCGCTAAGCGGGACAACGGCCGTGTTCGCCGCCACGGCCGTCGCCGCCCCCGCGCCGACCAGGTGTCCCCAGTGCCGGAGCAGCGAGTCGGAGAAATGGAGTTCGCGACTCAGCTCCGCGACGGTCACGTCCCCCCGCGCGCGTCGCCCGATCTGCTCCCGCTGGTGAACGTCTCACTCGGTCGTGAACAGCCGCTTCCCGTTCGCGCCCCGCCGATGGGTTTCCATGGCGCGACCTCCTCGAGTGGACCATCATACCTCCCGAAAAGCGTCTCGGCGAACTGGGGAGTAGAGCACAGTGGCCCCGAGTAGAGCTCGGCTAAGACACCCTGGGGCTCTACGGTGTGGTCTAATCTCGCACACCCTTACACACTCAGCCTTCGGTACGGGCTCGTGCCCAAGAGTGCGTTGAGGGTGGAAAGTGTCTCCTTGAGGGCAGCGCCCCGGCGCGCGTCGGTCCGACACGCTCTCCCGCACGCCGCATCACGGAATGCCTCGCCGCGCCCGCCGCTCCCCTGCGTCCGGCTCTGCCACGGTGCTGCCCGCCATGTCGCGCCATGATGTCTCCGTCTCGCCGTTGCCATCGCCGCGGCGCTCCGGTGCGCCGCGACTCACGACCGTTCACGAACGGTGCCGCCGCGCCCGGTGCCCCTCTGGCGGCGCTCCCCGGGTCGCACTGGCCGCCTGGCGGCGGCCTGCTGGCGCCGGCCTGGCGATGCCCGCGGCCGGCGGCGCACCCACTCCTCCCCCATCCGGCGGCGCGTGCGGTGAATGGGGTGTGCGCGCGGCATGACGGACGACTGACTCGCGCCGCTACCGTCGCCCCCCCTTCGCCGAATCCGTCGGCGAGGC
>JBJMNL010000106.1:0-29872 GCA_045804285.1 Gemmatimonadaceae bacterium | reverse complement strand
GCGCTCGCGCACCGCGATCGTGGGGGGCGCGGTGCTGGCCGCCGTCGGGAGCTTCGTGCTGACGCGCACGATCTCCGGCGGCGGCGAGGGAGGGAAAGGGGGAGCCGATCCGAACCCACCGTCGGGCGCTGCCTCCCGCGTGCCGGGGCGGTGACGCCCGGGCCGCCCACAGACCGAGAACTTTCCGAAGAGTCGCGCGAGGCGGGCGGCGTGGCCGCCCCCTCGCTCAACCTCAAGCCGTTGGAGCCTTACATGAAAGTGCACCGTCTTCTCACCCTTGGCGGGCTCGCCGTCGTGGCCGCCGGGTGCGGAAACGACGACAACGGGTCGACGTCGCCATCGCAGAACGTCGCCTACGTGCGGTACGTGAACGCCATCCCCGACACCAGCGGGGTCGACTTCCGCTTCGTCGACGCGATCGAGAACTCCCCGGTCTTCGTGGGCGTCAACTACCGACAGTACACGCCGTACCAGCAGACCGGCACGGGCGCGCGCCACGTCAAGGTGTTCGTGAGCCCGAACGGGTACCGCGCGGACAGCTCGCAGATCATCGCGAAGCAGTTCCTGATCGACACGACGGTGACGTTCGAGCCGAACACGTACTACACGGTCCTGCACGCCGGCTACGCCAAGGCGGGCGCGACGCCGAAGCAGCGCCTCTACGTCATCAAGGACGTCCTGCCGGCGGAGGCGGGAGGGAAGATCTCGCTGCGCACGATCAACGCGCTCTTCCCCTTCGGGAACGCGGACGCCTTCGCGACGACCGAGGAGTCCACGACGCCGTTCGACGGCTCGGCGCTGGAGCAGAACGTCCCGGTCATCGACCCGACCACCGTCGGGAGTGCCGTGACGGCGTACCGCACCCTCGACGCGCGGCCGAACACCTCGGACACGATCACCTACAAGCTGTGGGTGCGGAAGGCCGGGATGACCGCGCCGGCGGCGGGCGACTCGCTCGCCAGCCTCGCGCCGGCCCGCGTCTCGAACGACGGGACGTTCGCGAACGCGGTGGCGGGTACGCAGGTCGACAAGACCGTCTTCACGCAGGTCCTGCTGCCGCCCACGGTGACGTGCGGCTGCCCTGCCAGCCGGCCGACGTTCGCGAAGCCGGGCATCCTGTTCATGGTCGACCGCTCGGGGCGCAAGCCCTGAGGACGGACGCCGGCAGCGATGCCGGCGGAGAATCACGGTAGAGGGGCGCGGGGCGCCGCCGGCGAGGATGCCGGCGGCGCCCCGCGCCGCGTTCGTTCCCCGCCCGCCCCGGGGCCGGCGTCGCGGCCGGCGTCGCATGCCGCTTGCAATGGGCGGCGGCACACTCACTTCCGTGGAGCGGCGATGATGCGGCGGGTCAGCGTGGATGGAAACGGGTGGTGCGCGCGGCGTCGCCGGGCAGTGGCCAGCGCGGCGGGCGCGGCGGGCGCGGCGCTCCTCGCCGTGGCGCCCCTGAGGGGGGCGGGGGCGCAGATGCTGGCCACCCCCGTGCTCCAGAACGCGTTCGTGAACCCCGGCGTGACGGTGGCCGCCAACTTCGGGTCGACGAGCGGGGCGCGCAGCTACGGCCTGGCCGCCGCCTGGGCGCCGCGCAACGCGCGCTTCGCGCTCAGCGCCGGGGGAGGCGCGGTGAACCCGTCGGCGGCGGGGGCGCCGAGCCGGGCGACGTTCGGGGCGCGGCTCGCCGTCCCCGCGCGGCAGTTCATGGAGGGCGCGCTCGGGGTGGCGGCGTTCGTGGGGCTCGGTGGGGCGTCGAAGAAAGAGGAGGAAGGGCGGGTGACGAGCGTGCCGGCGGGGGTGTCGGTCGGCTACCGGCGGCCGTTAGGCTCGACCCGTGGCGTGTCGGTGTATGCCGCGCCATTTTACGTCTGGACGCGTGGGACGGCGGCCGACGGGTCGAGAACGACCTCCGGCCTGTTCCGCGTCTCCGGCGGGGTCGACCTCTCCCTGGCCTCGCACATCGGCGTCACCCTCGGCGCCGAATCGGGCGCCGAGGCGAGGGCGAGTGACCCCGGACCCCGTTCGGCCGTCTACGGTATCGGGTTGTCGTACGCCTTCCAGTGAAACCTCTTGGAGATTCGATGAGCACTCGCAACACCGCCCTCCGCCTCGCCACCGCTCTCGCCGTCGCGGCGGCGGCCGCCCGCAGCGCCGGCGCGCAGGCCTGGAACCACCCGTCCTTCCAGCAGCCCACCGTCGTCGGACGCGAGTTCAACTTCGGCGTCGCCGACGGCGGCAACGCCGGGACCTCCTTCCTCTTTCAGTGGCGCGAGGGGATCTCGCCCGTCAACCAGCTCTCGCTCGACGTCGGCCTCGCCGACCCCGACTGCTTCGGCTGCGACAGCGAGTTCCTGCTCGGCGGGCAGTTCGCCCACCAGCTCGCGCGCGCGAACGCGCAGATGCCGTTCGATTTCCTGCTCACGGCGGGGCTCAACGGCGCGTTCGGGAACGACAACACGGTACTGCGCGTCCCCGTGGGCGTGTCGGTCGGCCACCGCTTCCCCCTCCAGGGCGGGATGGCGATCACGCCGTACGTGCACCCGCGCGTCTCGATCGACTACTGCAGCCAGTGCATCGACGACAGCGGCGACAAGGGGAAGTCGGACGTGAACCTCAACTTCGACCTCGGCGCCAACTTCGAGCTCACGCCGCAGTTCGCGCTGCGCGCGAGCCTGAAGCTCGGCGGCTCCAACGACCTGTTCTTCGACGACGACGCGCTCGGCATCTCGCTCGCCTGGACGCCGCCGGGTCTGCGTCGCTAGGCGCGACCGCCGCGTCGAGGGCGGGGCGTCGCGACGCGCGGGGCCGGTGGCCGGAGGGTGGCCACCGGCCCCGCGCGTGTCCGTGGCGGAGGGCGGCGCGGCGCCGCGCCCCCGGGCGGGCCGGGGGTGGCTTGCATCTTGCCCCTCCGGGCCGCATACCTGCCTCGACGGACGGAGCATGAAGGAAGGGCATCTGCCGACGATCCTCGTCGTCGACGACAACCAGGACAACACGGACATCATTCAGCACTACCTCGAGGCGCGCGGCTACCCGATCACGGTCGCCCACGACGGCGACGAGGCGCTCGCCCTGTTCGAGACCGTGCGCCCGAGCATCGTGCTGCTCGACGTGATGATGCCGGGGCGCGACGGGTGGGAGGTGTGTCGCGTCATGAAGCAGCACCGCGAGCTCGGGCGGTCCGTGCGCGTGATCATGGTCACCGCTCTCGACGAGTGGGACGACAAGCGGCAGGCGCTGCAGACGGGCGCCGACGACTACGTCGAGAAGCCGTTCGACCTCGCCCGCCTGGCGGCGGCGGTGGAGCGGAATGCGGCGCTTCTTCCGGCCTCGGCGCCGTAGCACGGCGCCCGGACGCCCGCGCGTTCGTGTGAACTCACCGGTCCTCCTCACCGACAGCATCGACCCCGCCATCGCGGCGGCCGTCGCCGAGCTCGGCGACTGGCGCGTGGAGGTGCGCGCCGCCGACCGGGCCCTCGCCGACGCCGTCGTCGATGCGCCCGACCTGCGCGCGGTGCTCGTCACGACCGACAACCCGAACGCCCTGCGCGAGGTGTTCGAGCGCGCGCGCCACCGCAGCGTGCCGGTGATCGTCGGCTGCCGCGACGAGACGATGCGCCGCCGGGCGGTCGAGCTGCGCGCCGACGAGTGGTACCGCGAGCCGGCCGACCCGGCCGAGATCGCCGCCCGGATCCGCTCGGCGCTGGTGCGCGGGATGCCGACGCCGGCCCACGTCGCCGACCGCGTGGACCGCGTCGAGTACGAGCAGATGCTCTACGACTTCCTCACGGGGCTGCCGACGCTCCCGGTGATGATCGAGCGGTCGCGGCAGCTCATCAAGGAGCGCGGCGAGCTCGTCGTGCTCTATTTCAACTTCGTCCGCTACTCGAAGATCGAGGAGATCTACGGCTGGGAGAAGCTCGACGCCGTGCTCGAGACGACGGCCGGGGCGGTGAGCGAGTTCCTTCGCGACACGGCGCTCCGCTCGTCGCGGATCATGGTGAGCTTCACCAACGACGACGACTTCGTCTTCTTCCACGTGCCGGCGCCGGGCGTGGAGCCGGCGAGCGACGCCGAGATCAACGAGATCATGGGGCGGCTCCAGCAGTTCGTCGCCGCCCGCATCGAGGCCGCGCACGGCGAGGAGATCGCGGCGCTGTTCGACATCTACGTCGGCAGCGCCCACGTCTATTACAACCCGAAGACGCGCCTCGAGCGGCTCATCTACCGCGGCATCCGCGAGGCGGCGAACGCGGCGAAGAGCGTCGAGGAGCGCGAGCGGGCGCGCAAGGTGGCCGACCTGCGCACCGCGCTGCGCGAGCGCGACGTGTCCGTGGTCTACCACCCGATCGTGCACGCGGACACGGAGGAGGTGTTCGGCTACGAGGCGCTCGCCCGCGGCGGGCCGCGCACGCTGCGCAGCCCGGAGGTGATGTTCGAGGTCGCCGCCGAGGCGGACCTGATCTGGGAGCTGAGCCGGCTCTGCCGGAGCAGGGCGATCGAGGGGATGCCGCGACAGCTCGCCCCGGGGGAGCTGCTCTTCCTGAACGTGGACCCGCACGACTTCGCCGACCCGGAGTTCACGCAGACCTTCGAGCGCGACGTCGCCGAGCCGGCGCGCGTCGTGATCGAGATCACCGAGCGCACGGCGATCAAGGACTACCCGAAGTTCCGCGAGCGGCTGAAGGCGTTCCGCGACCGCGGCTACCGCTTCGCGGTGGACGACGCGGGGAGCGGCTACGCCGGGCTCGGCTCGATCGCCAACCTGGAGCCGGACTTCATCAAGCTCGACATGTCGCTCATCAACTGCATCGACACGAACTTCATCAAGCAGAACCTGGTCGAGACCATGGTGAAGTTCGCGAACGACCAGGGGGCGCGGGTGATCGCCGAGGGGGTGGAGCGCGCCGAGGAGATGGAGACGGTGCGGGCGCTCGGCGTCCACCTGGTGCAGGGCTTCTACATCCACCACCCGGGGTCGGGCGGCGGAGGGAAGTACGACGGGGCGCGGACCCCCGTGCCGCCGGTGCCAGAGGAGCCGCAGGAGCGCGCCGAGCGCTCGTCGGGGGACGGCGGGCGGCTCACGGCGCTCGGCGGCTGAGGGTCTGGCCGGCGACGCGCCAGCGTCACGACAGCAACCCGCAGACGAGCTCGAACGACCGGCGCGCCGCGCCGAGTCCCCCCTCCACCACGGCGCGCGCCTTCGCGCCCGCCGCCCGGCGCGCGTCCTCGGCGCCGAGCCAGCGGTGCAGGTGGAGGAAGAGGTCGGCGACGGACGCGCCGCTCGCCCCACCCCCGGCGGCGACGAGAAGGCGGGCGTCGCGGCTGCCGCGGTAGCGCGGCCCGAAGAGCACCGGGGCGCCGAAGGCGGCCGGCTCGAGCACGGAGTGGAGCCCCGCGGCGTGGAAGCCGCCGCCGACGAAGGCCGCGTCCGCCAGCGCGTAGAGGTCGCCGAGCACGCCCACCCGGTCCACGAGAATCACGTCGGCCGCGGCGGCCGACGCGCCCTCCGTCGCGTCGACGCCGGCGAGGCGCGCGAGGGTGAGGCCGGCGGCGGCGGCCCAGCGCTCGATCGGCGCCAGGTGCGCCGGAGTCGGCTCGTGCGGCGCGATGACGAGGCGCGCGTCGGGGACGCGCTGCTCGCCGCGCAGCTCGCGCCAGGCGGCGAGCAGCGGCTCCTCGTCGGCCGGCCAGGTGGAGCCGGCGACGAGCGTCGGCCGGCCGGAGGCGAGGGGGGCGAGCAGCGGGCTGCCGGGGTCGGCGCGCGCGGCGCGCGCCCACACCTGGTCGTAGCGCGTGTCACCGGTCACGGCGACGGCGGCGCGCCGCGCCCCCAGCGCGACGAGGCGCTCCGCGTCCTCGGCGTCGATTGCGCCGACGGCGTCGAGCCGCGCGTAGGCGTCGCGGAGCAGCGCCGCGGCGAGCCCCGAGCGCCGCGACGAGTCGGCGGCGAGGGTAGCGCTGACGAGGCCGAGGCGGGTGCCGCGCGCGGCGGCGCGCTCGGCGAGCACGGGCCAGACGTCCAGCTTGCTGAAGACGAGTGCGGTCGGCCGGAGCGCGTCGAGGGCGAGGCGCGCGTCGGCCGGGGTGTCGAAGGGGAGATAGTCGCGGAAGTCGACGTCCAGCGAGGCGGCGAACGACGCCGCGCTCGGTGAGAAGTGCGTGTAGGCGAGCTGGACGTCGGGGCGCTCGCGGCGGAAGAGCTCGAGCACCGGTCGCGCCTGCAGCCCTTCGCCGACCGATGGGGCGTGGACCCAGAGGAGGGGGCGCGCGGGGTCGCGCCCGTCGCGCCCCCAGCGGGCGAAGCGCTCGCCGATGCCGCGCCGCGCGCGCAGGGTGCGCGCGAGCTTCGACTGACCGGCCGGCGCCACCGCGGCCAGGGCGCGCGCCAGGTGGCCGGCGGCGCCGTAGCCGAGGCGGAGTGCGGGGTTCATCGAGGGGAGTGGGGCGCGGGGCGGGGCGATCGGGATGCGGGGCGCGGGATCGCGATGCCGGCCGATCGGCGGGTCGTGCTACCTTCCCGGCGGGGGGGCCCCCCCGCGACCGGCCCCCCCGCGACCGGCGGCGGCGCCGGCCGGTCCCCGCCCGCGCCCCACCTCACTTCTTCGCCGCCAGCGCGGCGTCGATCGCGCGGCGGAAGACGTCGGTCGGCAGCGCGCCCTCGACGACGCGGTTGCCGATGATGAAGCTCGGGGTGGAGTTGATCCCGGCCGCCGCGCTGCGGTCGTAGTCGGCCTGGATCAGGGGACGGGTGGCGTGCGACGCGACGCAGGCGCGCATGCGCGCCGCGTCCACGCCCGCGCTCGTCGCCAGCGAGTCGAAGAAGGGCATCGGGTCGGCGAGGCCGGCCCAGCGCTCCTGCGTCGCGAAGATCCGGTCGTGCATCGCCCAGAACTTCCCCTGCACGCCGGAGCACATCGCCGTCTCGGCGGAGGGCCAGGCGTTGCGGTGGCTGGGGAGGGGGAAGTTGACGTACGCCATGCGCACCTTCCCGCTCTTCACGTACTCGTCGACGAGCGCCTGGTACGTGGAGTCGTGCCAGATGCGGCAGTAGGGGCACTGGAAGTCGCTGACGACGACCATCCAGAGCGCCGCCGAGCTATCGCCCTGGATGCGGGCGCGGTCGGCGCGCGCCGAGACGGTGTCCGGCGCGCGGCCCGCGGCCGCGGTGGCGGGCCGCGCGGGGGTGGCCGCGAGGGTGGCTGCGCTGGCCGTCGCCGTGCCGGCCGCGGTGGACGGCGGGGTCTTCGCGCCGCCGTCGTTGGAGCGGGCGCACGCGGCGCCGACGGCGCCGGTGGCGAGCGCGAGGGCGAGCGCGGTGATGCGGAGCGAGTGGGTGGACAAGGGCGTGGGGGTGGTGGTCGAGGGGCGGCGGCGCGACGGTCGCGCCGGCGTCGGTGGGTGTGGCGCCTCCCGCTGAAAGGTAGGCGTCGCAGCGGAGTGCGGTAGCGCGGTGCCTGGCGCCGGTGGGTGACGGCGGGTCGTGAGCAACGATTCGAGCTCAGCAGTCGCGCATCGGCGTACGGGCGGGTATTATGGGCGTCGAAACACGTGTGCGGGCGTTCCCCGCCGCGCGGGGCTCGGGAGCGCGCGGCATAACGACGCCGGGGGCGGGCGGCGGACCGCGACGGGAGGCGGTGCCTAACACGATGTTCGGCTCACACCTACGAGCTGGCTGACTCTGCCACAAGGCATGTCTCTTGCACCCCAGAGGCCGCTGCTCATGCAGCGCGGTCCCACGCGGCGTGTTCCCCCAAATCCGTCGCGAGGGACTGCGACGGCCACGGGCGGGGCGCGCCCGCCGTCGGCGTTGGCCGATCCGCGGCCTCCCACCCAAGAACCGCTCCGTCAGTGACGATTCCGTCCGCGACGCCCAGTCCCGCCCTGTGTGCCGCATCCGGCCCGGGCGCCGCGGGCGCCTGCTCCGGCCCACGGCACAGCACAACCAGCACGGGAGGATTCATGCGCATCCTGCGTTCGGGAACCGTGGGGCTCGGCGCCTGCGTGGTCCTGCTCGCCACCGCCACCCCCGAAGCCGCCGCCCAGGCGACCGGCGCGGCCCCGACCGCCTACGCCGCCGATCCGTATCCGGCGACGCTGCAGTTCGGCACGGGGCTCGTCACGATTCCGGTGGCGTGGATCTCCCCGAACAACACCGACGTCTGGCTCAACACGTCGGGGCGCTACACACCGACCTTCCCGAACAGCCCGACGAAGCAGGGCTTCGCGAGCCTCTGGAACACGAACATCGCGCTCGACGTCCACCTCCTGAACCGCTTCTCGCTCGGCGTCGCGGCGTACGACCAGAACGTGGACTACGGCTTCTTCGGCCAGCTCCAGCTCCTGCGCGAGAACCAGGGCTACAGCGGGGTGCCGGCGATCAGCGTCGGCTTCCGCAACCTGGGGAACTGCAAGCAGGAAGACCGGATGCTCCTCGCCTGCGACGTGCGCCCGGGCCCGGGAGGCTACGAGCGCATTCTCGACGAGCGCTACCGCGACTTCAACACGCGTCCCACGCTCTACGCCGTGGCGACGAAGGACTTCTCGTTCGGCGGCGGCGTGGACCGTCCGCCGACGTCCACGGCCGGCTTCACGCTCGGCTGGGGGAACGGGATGTTCAGCGACGACGGCGGCCTCGGTGACCTGTACAACAAGCGGGGCCAGATCGCGAAGGGGCTCTTCCTCGGCGGGCGCTACGTGTTCCACCCGACGCTCAACACGTCGGTGTCGTTCATGGCGGAGAACGACGGGTGGGACTACAACGCCGGCATCGTCGGCGACTGGCGGGGGCTGACGCTCGGCATCTACGGCACGGAGCTCGAGGAGGGGGGGCGCGAGGGGCCGGCGGAGGGCCTCGACCTGTACAACTACTCGAAGCTCAACGTCGCCCTCGGCTACAGCGGCAACATCATCGGGATCTCGCGCGGCGTGCTGCTGCGCTCGCGCATCACGGAGCTGACGCGCGAGCAGATGCGGCTCCGGGCGGAGATCGCGTCACGCGAGCGCCGGATCGCGGGGCTGGAGGTGGCGCTGCGCAAGGCACAGGCGGGGGAGCTCGCCGACATCGCGCGCCGCCGTCAGGCGCTCGAGGCGGAGCTGGACCAGGAGCGCGACGCGATCCGCCGCGCGAACGAGCGGCTGCGCGACCTTCAGGAGGGGCGCACCACGCCGACGCCGCCGCCGGGCTCGACCAACCCGTCACCCGCGCCGCCGGCGCCGTAAGGGAGACCCCATTCCGCATATGCGTACGATTCGGACCGGCAGGATCGCGGCGGCGGCGCTCGTCGTCTCCCTCGCCACGGTGCGCGCGGCCGGCGCGCAGCAGGAGTACCCGGCGACCCTGTACTGGGACTCGGGGCTCATCGACATCCCGGTCGCCTGGGTCTCCCCGATCACGGGCGACTTCGCCGTCAACTACAGCGGGAAGCGCTTCGAGAACGACCCGGACAACGTCGCGAAGCTCAACTACAACGACCGGCTGAACTCCCAGCTCACGTTCTCGGTGGCGTTCGCCGGCCGCGCCGAGGTCGGGATCGCCGCCTTCTCGAGCAACCCGGAGGAGGGGGGCTTCGCGCGCGGTCTGCTGCTGCGCGAGCAGGACTTCCGCAACAGGGGCGCGGCCCGCTGGCTCGTGCCGTCGGTCGCCCTTGGGGTGCGCAACATCGGCCCGTATGGTAAGATCGATCGCTTCGGGGCGGGGTACGAGCTGGTCGCGCCGACGCAGGCCAACCCGAACGCGCGGCACGTCCCCGACTCGCTGCACCGGGAGTTCAAGACGAACAACTCGTTCTACGCGGTGGCGACGAAGGGGGTGGCGCTCACCGACATCCGTCCCACGCTCCCCGATCTCGCGTTCAGCTTCTCGGTCGGGTACGGCGGCGGACTGTTCTCCGATCACGGGAGCATCCCGCGCGCACAGTACGCGAAGAACGCGACGGGGGGGCTGTTCTACGGAGTGAAGGGGGACTTCTCGCCCGGGCCGAACATGACGCTCTCGCTGATGGCCGAGAACAACGCGTGGGACTTCAACGTCGGCGGCTCGCTCGTCTATCGGGGGCTGCGCGCGGGGCTGTACCTGACGGAGATCGGCGCCGGCAGCGCGAAGCTGGCGGCGGAACGACCGGCGAGCACGTTCTACAACTACCAGAAGGTGGCCTTCACGCTCGGGTGGCAGAGCAACATCTTCGCGCTGCTGAAGGGCGACTTCCTGCAGAACCGCGTCGCGACGCTGGAGCGCGCTCGTCAGGCGCTGCTCGCGGAGATCACGGCGCGGCAACAGCGTATCGCCGCGCTCGAGCTCGAGCTCAACCGGTATGAGGCACAGAATCTGCTTGAGCTCGAGCAACGGCGGCAGCAGGCCGAATCCGAGCTCCGCCAGGAGCGCGAGTCCCTTCGCCGCCTCGAGGAGCGCCTGCGGCGCATCGAGCAGCAGCAGACCCCGCAGAACCCGCCGCCGCGACCGCCGCAGCAGTAGCCGCAGTCGCTATCGCGCGCCCGCGTCCGACGCCGCCGGTCCCTCCTCCCGACACCCCGCTCCTCTCGGACCCGAGACCCCGATGCATTCCACGTCGCGTTTCGCGCTCGTCGCGCTCGCCGGGCTCGCCCTCCTGGGCGCGCCGGGGCGCGCCGCCCGGGCGCAGAGCGAAGACCCCTCACAGCAGGCGTACCGGTCGAAGCGCGAACAGCTGCTGAAGGAGCTCGAGCAGACGCAGCAGCAGCTCGCCGACATCAGGAGCCAGCGCGTCCAGCTCCAGGCGCGGATCGAGAACGTCATCGCCCAGATGATGCAGCAGCGCGCGCAGGCGTTGCTCCTGAGCAACGAGTCGACGGCGCTCCAGCAGCTCGACGCGATGCTCACGTCGTCGCAGGACAACCTGCTGGCGCAGCGCGACCGCTTCCTGGCGATCGGCGACGCGGTCCGGCGGCGCACGGGGGCGGTCCTCGTCGTCGTGCTCCGCGCCGACTCCTCGTCGGGGGGCGCCGACCAGCTGATCCAGAGCGCGACGCTGACCGTGGACAACGCACCGCCCGACACGCGAAGCTACACGGTGGCGGCAAACGGCGCGCTGCGCGTCGGGGCCGTCGACCAGCTCTATCGGGCCAACATCCTCCCCACGCCACACTCCATCTCGCTCACGCTCCAGGCGGGCGGGCAGACGCTGACGCAGTCGGTGAACGTGAACGCGGCCGGCGAGTCGGTGACGTACGTACAGTTCGCCTATCGCAACGGGCAGCTGACCCCGACGACGTGGTCGAGCCGCGGCACCACTCCCTTCTGAGCGAGACCAATCCGCCCCGTGTCCAGCACAGCAGGTAGCACGGTCGGTCGCGCGCTCCGCCTCGCCGCCGCGCTCGCTCTCGCCGGCGGGTCGGCGGCGGCCGGCGCGCTCGGCGCACAGCAGGTCGCGCCGCAGGGCGGCGCCCCGCAGGCCGGCGACAGCGCCGCGCGGCGCGACAGCGCGGCGGCGCAGTCCCTGACCCCGCTCGCCGACCAGGCGCGCGGGGTGGACGCGGAGCTGCGCGCCGCGCTCTACGAGCTGCAGAACGCCCAATACGTGCCGGCGCTGAGCCGCCTCGAGTGGCTCAACTCGTCGAAGCTGACCTATACGGGCGCGGGCGAGCCGGGCGCGCCGCGGGGCCGCGAAGACGCGAGCTTCCTGCTCGCCGAGGCGTACTTCCGCCTCGGCATGGACGAGGCGTTCCGCAAGACGGCGGAGCCGCTCATCTGGACGAGCGTCGGCGGGAAGTACGCGCCACTCCTCCGCTCGCAGCTCCTCGTCGAGGCGTACCGGCGCGGCGACTACGCGACGGCGAAGAAGCTGGCCGAGGCGATCGGGCAGGAGGCGGCAGCGCCCGCCGCGGCCCGCCAGGCGGGGTTGAGCGCGCTCGTCTCCGGCCTCACCGCCTACCAGACGGGTCGCTGGGCCGACGCGCGCGCCGACTTCGCGAAGGCGCAGGCGGCGGGGGCGCCCTACGCGCCGTACGCGCAGTACATGGACGCGCTGGCGCAGCTCCGCGCCGACACGACCCAGCGCGCGACGGTCGCGCAGACGTTCGAGACGATCGCCGCCGGCGCCACGGGGGAGCTCGCGGATCAGATCCGCCTCACCGCCGCCGAACTGGCGTACCAGGGCAGGGACTACGCGCGAGCGGTGACGCTCGCCCAGTCGGTGCCGCCGACGAGCGGGCTCGCCGCCCAGGCGCTGCTGACGCGCGCCTGGGCGCTGTACAAATCGGGGCAGGTGGCGCCGGCGGGTGACGCCTTCGCCGAGTTCGCGCAGCGCTACCCGGACCTTCCGGAGCGCGACGAGGCGCGGCTCATGTCGGCGCAGGCGCTGCTCCAGCTCGGGCGCACGGAGGAGGCGGGGCGCACCTTCCGCACCGTCGCCGACTCGGCGGCCGCGGAGGCGCGCGCGCTCGCGGGTGGCACGCGGCCCGCCATGAGCCAGGCCGCGCGCGCCCTCGTCGCGGCGCGCGCCGCGGGGCTGCTCTTCCTCAACGAGCCGGCGGGGGGCAAGACGGTCGCGCTCGACGAGCATGCCGGCGGCGGCGACTCGGTGCTCGCCGCCGTGGTGCAGGGCGACCAGGCGCCGGGTCTCGCCGGCGTCTCGGCCGTCAGCGAGCCCGACATCATCACGACCGACGACGTGCGCGCGCGCCTCGACAGCCTCGGCGCCCCGCTCGGCGCCGGCTTCCCGCGCCGCGTCCTCTTCACGCCCGTGTCGGCCGGCGCGAACCGCGGGGAGTACACCGCGCGCGCCCAGGCGCTCTTCGAGGCCGACGTTCAGGTCGCGCTCGCCCGCTACCGGCTCCAGGAGCAGCTCGACGCGCAGAACCGGCAGCTCGTGCTTCTGCGCGCGCTCCGGCAGCAGCTCGCCGAGGGCAGCTCGCAGTTCGGGCCGTTCGCGGCGCAGCTCGCCGCCGCACGCGACTCGCTCGCCCGTCTGGCGGTGACGCTCGACGCGTCGGGCGCGCGCATCCGCGGGATGATCGAGCAGCAGGTGAGCGCGACGCGCGCCGCCGCCGCCGAGAACCAGGCGTCGATCGACAGCGTGCGCCGCTCGCTCGGCGCGAGCGTGACGCCGGAGGACGCCGAGATCCTGCGCCTGGAGTCGCAGACCGCGGCGGCGTACGCGCAGCTCGCGCAGGAGATCCAGTCGGGCATCGGCGGCGCGATCGCGCGCCACCCGGTGTTCGCCCTCCGCGACTCGGTGCGCGCGCGCGGTGAGCGCATCGGCCGCCTGCTCGGCGAGACGCAGACCGCGCTCGCCAACGCGCAGGCGATGGTGGCCCAGGAGATCGCCCGCCTCGAGGCGGGCGACGCCGAGCGCGTCGGCGCGGCGCGCCGGACGCTCGCGGCGGCCGAGACGCGTCGGGCGGCGGCCGAAGGGCAGGTGGTCGCGCTCGTCGAGCGCGAGCTCACCGCGCGCGCCGGCCAGACGCTGGCGTCGCTGCGGCGCGACGGTGAGGCGGCCGAGTTCGGCTCCGCCAGCGCCGCCTTCTTCCAGGCGATCGACGACGGACGCACGGCGGGAACCCGGGGCGCGGCCGGTGGTAGTGCCACTGTCGGCTCGGACGCCGGCCGGGACGACGTCCAGACGACCGAGGCCGGCCGACGCGCCGGCACGGCGGCGCCCGCGGACAGCACGCCCGGCGCTCCGTCGTCCTCCACTCCTCCGCGGAAGTAACGCATGACGCGGCTCTCTCTCACGCGGCTTCTCCCGGCAGCGCTCCTCGGCGCGGTCGCCGCGACGACGGGCGCGCAGACGAATGCGCCGACGGACGCGCCGACGCGCGTCGCGACGAGCGTCGCCAGCGGCGGGCGGGCGGCGGCCGGCGTCGCGGCGCCGCTCGACACGGCGATCGGCCAGCTCGAGGCGTTCCTCCAGCGCTACCCGAACAGCACGCTGCGCCCGAACGCACTGTTCCAGCTCGGCGAGCTGCTCGTGCGGCGCGCCGACGAGCGCTTCGCCGAGCAGCAGCGGGCAGGGGCGCAGGCGGCGATCCCGACGGACAGTGCCGGCGGCGCGCGGGCCGGCGGCGCCGGGGGCACTCCCGGCACCTCGAGCGCGGCGGTCGGCCCCGACTACCGGCCGGCGATCGCGCGCTACGAGGAGCTCGTCCGGCGCTACCCCGCCTTCCCGCAGGTCGATGCCGCGGCCTACACGCTCGGCACGCTCTACTCGTCGAGCCAGCGCTACGCCGACGCGGCGCGGATGTTCGCGCTCGTCGCCGGCCGCGACTCGTCGCGCTTCAACGCCGAGGCGCTCTTCCGCCTCGGCGACGCCAACTTCGAGCTCGCCGCCGGCCAGCGGGGCGAGGCGCGGCGCGCGTCGTTCGCGCGCGCGGCGTCGGCCTACGAGGGGGCGGTGCAGCGCGCGCCCAAGCAGGGCGACATCTACTTCCTCTCGCTCTACAAGCTCGGCTGGTCGTACTACAACCAGGCGACGCAGCAGAACTCGGCGGAGTACAACAAGGCGGTCGACACCTTCGGCCAGCTCGTCGACGCCTACGACAGGCTCTCGCCGGAGCAGCAGAGCCGCCTCGGCCTGCGCGGCGAGGCCATCGAATACATGGCGGTCGCCTTCACGCAGGTCGGCGGGTCGGAGGCGGCGGGCCGCTTCTTCGCCTCGCGCGGCGGCGTCGACTACCGGCGGCCGGTGCTGCGCCGCGTCGCGCAGAACCTGCGCGACCAGGGCGACTACACGCGCGCGGTGGACGCGTACCGCGCCGTGATCGCCGACGCGCCCGACGACTCGGCGGCGCTCGCGGCGCAGCGCGAGATCGTCGACATCTACCAGAACCGCACCCTCGAGCCGGAGAAGGCGCAGCAGGCGCGGCTCGAGCTGGTCGAGCGCTTCGCGCCCGGCTCGGCGTGGGCGGGGGCGAACCCGGCGCTGGCGGACAGCGCGCGGGTGGCGCGCGAGGCGGCGCTGCGCCAGAGCGGCCAGTACCTGCTCGCGCGCGCCCAGGGCGGCGACCGCGCGCGCTACGGCGAGGCGGCGCAGCTCTACGCGCGCTACGTGAGCGAGTTCTCCGCCGCCGACAGCGCGCGCGCCGTCAACGGCTACTACGCCGAGGCGCTCTTCGGGCAGGGCGAGTACGCGCGCGCCGGCGCCGAGTTCTCGCGCGCCGCCTACGGCTACCAGGCGGCGCCGGGCGATACCGCCGCGGCGCGCCTCGCCCAGCAGTCCGGCCAGAACGCGATCGTCGCCTTCGACTCGGCGCTCGTGCACGCCCGGACCGACCGGGCCGCGCAGGACTCGCTCTTCGGCGCCGTGGACCGCTACGTCGCGGCCTACCCACAGACCGACGTCGCGAAAAAGGCGCTCATCGAGAAGGGGCGCCGCGCGTCCCAGGCGGAGCGGTGGGACGTGATGCGGCAGGCGTTCACGACCTACGCGCAGAACTACCCGAACGACCCCTACACGCCGACCGCGCAGAAGCTGGTCGGCGACGCGCTCTACCGCGGCGGGTCGTACGCCGAGGCGCAGGGGCAGTGGGAGCTCGCGCAGGGCGTGGCGCGGCAGAGCGGCATGGCGGCGCTCGCCGACACCATCGGGCGCGTGCGCACCTCCGCCGCCGCGTCGTTCGCCGACACGCTCGTCAAGCAGGGGCAGTACCGGCGCGCGGCGGAGGAGGTCTACGTCGCCTACGCCGACAAGAACCCCCAGAACCCCAAGGCGCCCGACGCGCTGCGCGACGCGATCGAGACCTACATGATCGTGGTCGACAGCGCCCGCCAGAAGAACCTCGGCGAGGACGACGTCCGCCAGGCGCGCGAGCGCTCGATCGAGCTCACCAACCGCCTGGTCACGCAGTACCCGGCGTACCGCTACCGGCGGCAGTACCAGAGCCTCAACGCGCGGCTGCTCGCCGACGCCGGACGGCGCGACGAGGCGGTCGCCGCGCTCACGCAGCTCGTGCAGGACACGCCGCGCGGCAAGGAGCAGGCGGACGAGATGGTGCGCCTCGCGGTGGCGCTCGACTCGCTGAACCGCGACAAGGACGCCGCCGCCGCGTACGAGCGGTTCGCCGCCTCCTACCCGGCCGACCCCCGCGCCGCCGACGCCCAGTACAACGCGGCGATCACGTACGCCGAGGCGGGGGACAGCGCCTCGGGCGCGCGCTCCTACGCGACCTTCATCCAGCGCTTCCCGCGCGACCAGCGCGTGGGGCAGGCGCGCGAGCAGCGGATCGTGCTGCTGCGCGCCGCCGGCGACACGACGACGGCGACGACCGAGCTGACGCGGCTCTGCGCCAACCCGACGAGCGACGCGGCGCGCAGCGAGTGCGAGGCGCAGCGCGTGCAGCGCCTCGAGGCGGCGGCCAAGTCGGCCTTCGACCGCGGAGTGGCGCTGTTCCAGGAGTACCGCGCCGAGAAGCTCGTCATCCCGACACGGGCGCAGCTCACGGCGGCGGGGGTCAAGCGCGCCTCGAGCCGCAAGCAGGCGCTCCTGCGCCAGCTCACGACGCAGTTCGAGAGCGCGATCCGGACCGGCTCGCCCGAGTACCTCGCGGCGTCCACCTATTACGTGGGGCTCGCGCAGCACGAGTACGGCGACTTCCTGAAGAACGTCCAGCTCCCCGAGACGCTCACCGCCGCCGAGCGGGAGCAGGCGCTGGCCGGCGCGGCGCGGCAGGCCGAGACGTCGTACCAGGCGGCGCGCGACACGTGGCGGGCCCTCGTGCAGAAGGCCTCGCAGGACCGGGCGCTCGCCGGCAACGAGCGCGCGGCGCGCTGGATCGCCCTCGCGCGCGACGCGGCCGACGGGAAGGTCGAGTCGAGCCCCTCGAGCGGCGGCGGCGCGGCCGGCCGGGGCGTGCCGTCCACCCATCTCGGCGGCGAGGAGTGATGCGTCCCCGTCCCCGCCGGCCAGTCCAGCGCAGCATCCCGACGAGGTCCCCCATGTCTTCCGACTCGACGCGTCGCGTGGCCCCGGTGGTCGCCGCCGCGCTCGCGGCGTTGGCCGCCGGGCTGGCGCTGCTCGCGCCGGCGGATGCCGCCGCCCAGCAGCCCACCCGCCGCCCGGCGCGCCGCGCCGCGCCGGCGATCGAGATCCGCGGCCAGGTACCGACGCCGCAGGTCGTGACGGTGCGCCCGCGCGAGGTGCCGGCCTACGACCGGCAGGTGCTGGTGCCGGGCTACTACGATCACGACTTCTGGCCGTCGATCGTGCCCGGTTACCAGCTCGTCCCGCGCAGCGCGGTCGTCGGCGTGATGCCCGGCGACTCGTCGTGGGCGGGGAGCACGGCGCCGCGCCCGATGGCGGCGCCGACCACCGGCGCGCCCGCCGCCGCGCCTCCAGCACCTCCAGCACCTCCAGCACCTCCAGCACCTCCAGCGGCGCCGGCGACGCCGGCCGCACCTCCCCCGGCGCCGGCCGACAGCACCCGCCGCGTGCCGCGGGGAGAGGGGCCGCGACAGGGGGAGGGAGGCGCGGCGCAACCGGGCACGACCACGCCGGGCACGGCTCCTGCTCGATAGGGGCGCCGAGCGGCTGGCGGGCTCGCGCGCGGCTCCCTCATCGCGCCGGAGCCGCGTCCGGTCCCCCGCCCGTCGGCGCTTCCGCTACACGCTCGCTCGCCACAACGTCCCCGCATCCTTCCCGCTGGAGAACGCACGCTCATGACTGGCTTCTTGGATTGGTTTCGGGCCGGCGGCCCGATCATGTACTTCATCCTGGTCACCGCGATCGCGGGGCTCGCGGTGAGCCTCGAGCGGTTCTACGTGATCGTGATCCGGTCGAAGATCAACGGCCGCGCCTTCATCGAGCGCGTCATCCAGCTCGTGCGTGCCGGGAAGGCGGAGGACGCGATCAAGCTGTGCGCGCAGTCGAAGGCGGCGCTCCCCGACATGGGGCTCCTCATCCTTCGCAGCCGCAGCCGCGACGAGGCCGATCTCCAGAACGTGGCCGACGCCGCCGCCCTCTCCGTGATCCCGCGCCTCACCCGGCGCCTCCAGTACCTCCCGATGCTCGCCAACGTCGCGACGCTGCTCGGCCTCTTCGGCACGATCTACGGTCTGCGCGAGGCCTTCGCCTCGGTGGCCGGCGTGTCCGCCGCCGAGCGCTCGGCGCGCCTGGCGCAGGGCATCGCGATCGCACTGAACGCGACCGGCTTCGGCCTCCTCACGGCGATCCCGCTCACCGTCGCCCACTCGTACCTCGTCGGGCAGGCGGAGACGATCATCGAGCAGGTGGACGAGTTCTCGGTGCGCCTCATCAACGCCCTCATCGACCGCCCCGACGTCCGGCTCGGCCACCGCTGAGCGGCCGCCACGGACGCGAGGACGACTGACGCATGGCAACCTCTCTCGCCCACCGGTCGAAGCAGCGGCGCGCCGAGCGCGCGCCGATGACCGCGCACGGGAGCATCAACCTCGTGCCGCTCGTCGACATCCTGACCTCGATCGTCTTCTTCAGCCTCCTCACCTACTCCGGGGAGGCGATGGCGGCGCTGACGGCGTACGACCTGTCGCTGCCGCCCACCGTCGTCACGGCGGAGCAGGCGAGCCGGAGCGCGGAGCAGCCGAAGGTCAACCTCCTGCTCGCGGTGCGGATCGAGGGCGGGCAGCTCAAGGTCGAGCACTCGGGTGCGGGGGGCTTCGCGCAGACGATCCGCGGCGTCGACGGCCCGGCGCTCGACTCGCTCGAGGCGCTCATGAAGCAGATCAAGGCGCAGTACCCGCAGAACGGCGACGTGCTCGTGGTGCCCGCGGACGACGTGGCGTACGACGACGTCATCCACGTCCTCGAGCGGCTCAAGCTCGCCGACTACCGCGGGATCTCGCTCGGCAACCGCACCCGCGCGACGCAGATCGCGTCGGCCGGGGGGGTGGGCCGATGACGGGCTTCAGCGGCGGGTTCGGGCCCGATGTCGGCTACAGCGGCGGCAGCGAGCCGTCCGACGTGGCCGGCGCGCGCGGCGTGGCGGCGACTGGGGACATCCGACGCGCCGCCCACGGCTCGACGATCAGCCGGGCGAAGATGGCGCGCGAGGCGCGGCGCGCCCAGCAGTTCGCGAAGTTCCGCCTCACGGAGCTGAACCTCGTGCCGCTCGTCGACACCTTCGTGTCGATCGTCTTCTTCGCCCTGACGACGGCGACCGTGGGGGAGCTCGCCCCGGTCGTGAAGGGCGTGAACCTCCCCGAGTCGCGTAGCGGCGGTCCGGCGCTCCAGCAGATCACGCTCGGCATCGGGCCGCAGGTCACGCTCGCCGGCCGGCCGATCATGGCGACGCGCGACGCCGCGCTGGCCACGTCCAACGTGCCCGGCCAGCCGCTCGTCATCCCGCCGCTCTACGCGGCGTTGAAGACGATGGCGGACTCCGTGCGCGTCGCCCACAACACGCCGGCCAGCCAGCAGGTCGAGGCGCCGCTCGCCATCCAGGGCGACAGGACGATGCGCTACGATCTCCTCTCCCGTGTCATCATGACGGCGCGAGTGGCCGGCTTCAAGACGATCTCGCTCCAGGTGAACCGGGCGGGCGCGAACGCCGGGCCGGCGGCGCCGGCCACCGCGCCCACCGCCGCCGTCTCCGAACCCTCCGCCGCGGAACCCTCCGCGGCGGAACCCTCGGCGGGCGCCCCGGCCAAGGCGGGCTGACAGATGGCGACGAGCAACGTGACGAACCGGGCTCCGGCCCCCGCCGGCGGCCCACCCCCCGACGGGCGCCGCGACTCCACCTTCACGCGCAATCTCCGCTACGAGTGGGCGGACGAGGAGGGGCGCGGGATCATCGGCTCGTGGGCGATCGCGATCGGCCTCGGCGTGATCTGGCTGCTCCTCATCTTCTTCGGACCGCACGGCAAGCCGCCCTCGCTCCTGTCGGACGCGGAGACGGCGCCGATCCAGATCGAGTTCCCCGACGAGACGGCCCCGACGCCGCCGGTGCCGACGACCGGCAACGCCGTCGCGACCCCCGCGCCCGGCCCGACGGCGGCGCCGCGCGGCCCGCGCGGCCGCGAGAGCGGGAGCCCGCGCCCGAACCGGCCCGGGTCGCGGACCGAGACGAACGGCGCCGGCGCGATCGGCGACGCCTTCGGCACCGGGAGCGGATCCGGCTCGGGGGGGATGGTCGGCGACGTGTCGAACGTGCTGCGCGGCGTGGACGTGAACAGCGGCGGCGGCGGCACGGGCGGCGGACTCGGCGGCACGGGCGGCGGGGGCACCGGCGGCAAGACGGTGCTCGGCTACGGCGAGGGCGGGCAGGGCTCGCGCACGCCCGGCCGCGGCGGCATCAGCGGCGGCACCGGCACCGGTGGTGGCGGCGGGGGGGGGATCGGCGGCGTCGGCGGTGGGGGAGGGATCGCCCGCTCCACGATCCGCATCTCCGCCCCGAAGCCGATCGACGTCCCCGACGTCGGACGCGCGCGCGGCAACGTGGAGGAGCTCGGGACCTTCGTCCGCCGCCGCGAGGCGGAGCTCCGCTTCTGCTACAACGAGTACGGCCTGAAGCAGAACCCGGGACTCGCCGGCAGCGTGACGACGGCGATCACCCTCACCGGCGCCGGCGCCGTGACCGGGGTCGACATCTCCGGCCGGACGTGGGGCGGAGCCGGCGCGTCGGAAGCGGAGTCGTGCATCCGCAACAAGATCCGCGGCTGGCGCTTCCCATCGGGGAACGAAGGGACCTACGGCTTCAGCTTCAACTTCACGAAGTGAGAGGGAGTGGCGGGGGGCGGCGAGAGTGCCGTCTCCCGCGTTGGCGTATTGGGGGGGAGGATGGGGGGGCGGGCGTTTCGGAGGGAACCGCGGCGAACGGCGGACGCGCAACTGCAAACTGCCGACTGATGACTGCCAACTGCGGTCGGTCAAACGTTGGTAGTTTGCAGTCATCAGTCTGCAGTTCGCAGTGGTGCGCCGCGAGCCGGCCCGGGATGGGCACCTCTCCGCCACGAGCCAGCGCGCGATGGCGTTCTGAGTGATGAGTTGTGAGTGATGAGTGACGGGGAGTGGCGCGCCCGGCGCGCACCGCGACCCCGCCAGCTCGGGGCGCGGGTGAGGCGCGGCGCCCGCCCCGCGCGAGGGCCGCCGCCCCGCGTGATACTCACGACTCACAACTCAGAACTCATCACTCACGACGGCGTCACGCATCTCGACCCGCGCGAGGGGCGACCGATAGAGGGGCATCCCGGCGCCGCTTCGGACGACACGGTAGATTGCCATCCCGCGGCCCTTCCGCCCCCGTCCACCGCCCCGCGATGCGGGGTCGCCGAATCCGTCGCGTCGCCGAGCAGGCCCACCTAGAGCTGACGACCCGCACCGGGGACCGTGATCTGGCATAGCGTGCTGCACCTGATCGGCGCCGTCCTGGCGCTGCAGACGATCCAACTGCCCGAGCCGCCGCGCGGCTTCGGCACGTCCGAGGCCGACGTCGTCGTGGACCGGGCCGGCGTGCTCTCCCCCGAGCAGATCGACCGGATCAACCGGATCGCCTACGACGTTCACGCGAAGTCGGGAGGCGAGATCGCCGTCGTCACCCTTCCGGACCTCGGCGGGCGCGACGTGGCGGACGTGTCGCTCCGCATCGCGCGCCAGTGGGGGATCGGGGAGGCGGGGAAGCCGGGCGACCCGGCGCGGAACCGCGGCGTGCTGATCCTCGTCGTGCCCAAGGAGACGAGCGCGGACGGGCGCGGCCACTTCCGGATCGAGACCGGACTGGGGGCCGAAGGCTTCATCACCGACGCGACGTCGGGACAGATCCAGGACGCGGCGATCCCCTATTTCCGCCAGCGCGATTACGCGTCCGGGATCGTGCTGACGACGATGCTCGTCGCCCAGCGCTTCGCCGACGAGTTCGGGTTCGCGCTCGACACCGCGGTCGTGCCGCGCGGGATCGGCTCCCGCGCCCCACCGCCGTTCGCGCAGCCGGGGCGGGGGGGCGGGATCTCCCCCTTCGCGCTGTTCGCGCTCTTCGTGATCGCGATGATCATCTTAAGCTCCCTCGGCGGACGGCGGCGCGGGCGTGGCGGCTGCGGCGGGTGCCTCCCGATCTTCATCCCGATGGGGGGTGGGGGGTGGGGCGGCGGGGGGGGAGGGGGAGGTGGCTGGGGCGGGGGCGGCTTCGGCGGCGGCGGGGGCGGGTTCGGTGGCTTCGGTGGCGGCGGCGGGTTCGGCGGCGGTGGCTCGAGCCGGAGCTGGTGACGGTGCGACACCTCCTGCGACATCTCCGGCGGCGCGGCGCGCGAGGCGCGCGCCAGGCGCGGCGACCGGACGGCGAGACTGAGCGACAGGGCGACTCATGGCGAAGATGACACTAGAGGACCTCGCGACCCAGCTCGGCGCCGCCTATGGCGAGGCGCTGCGCGCGGTCGTGCTCTACGGGTCGGCCGCGGCGGGGGAGCACGTGGCCGGCCGATCCGACTACAACGTCCTCGTGATCGTGGACGCGCTCCCGCTCGACCGGCTGCGTGCCGCGTCCGCGGCGACGCAGGCGTGGGTCGGCGCAGGCAACCCGCCACCGCTGACCATGACGACCGCCGAGTGGCGGACGTCGGCCGACGTGTTCCCCATGGAGTACGCCGACATCCTCGAGCGCCACCGCGTGCTGCGCGGTGAGCCGCCGATGGAGGGGATCGCCGTCCGGCCGGCGGACCTGCGGCTGGAGGTGGAGCAGCAGGCGCGCGGGAAGCTCCTCAAGCTGCGCGCGGGGGTGCTCGCGGCCGGCGCGGACGCGGCGCGGCAGACCGAGCTCCTGGAGCGGAGCCTGAGCACGATCATGGTCGTCTTCCGCGGCGTGCTTCGCCTGCTCGGCGAGCGCCCCCCGGCGGACTACGACGCGCTCGGCCGGGCCGTCGCCGCCCGCGCCGGATTCGACGCCGAGCCCTTCGCGCATGTGGTCCGACATGTGCGCGGCGCAGCCCGTCTGAACGGCCGCGCGGCCGGCGAGGTCCTGGCGGGCTATCTGGCGGGGATGGAGCGGCTCGTCGGCTTCCTCGACCAGTACGACACGGCGGACGGGACCGACTCTGCGAGGCGCGGGGGGGCCCCCCCGCCGGGAAGGTAGCGCGATCCACTATCCCGCCCGCACCGAAACGCCGCGCCCCGCATCCCCGTACCACCCGTTCCGCCATCAATCCGATCCGACACCAGCCCATGAGAACCCGACTGGCGATCCTCCCCCTTCTGCTGCTCGGCGCCGTCGCCTGCCCGAAGGACAGGAAGGGCCGCGCCGACAGCGTGGCCGTGGCGCCGCCGCTCGTCGAGGACACCACCCACCAGGACCTGAGCAGCCTCCCCACGAGCCTGCCCCCGGTCGCCCCGGACACGTTCAAGCCGCGCCGTCCCCCCGCGAACCGGCAGAGCGCTCCGGCGCCGCGCTATCCCGACGCGCCGGAGGCGCTCGTGGCCGCCGTGCAGCGGTCGCAGACCTTCTCCAGGTTCTGCTACCAGGAGTTCGGCCAGAAGAGCGACCCGACGCTGCGCGGCGGCGTGGCGATGCTCGTCACGGTGGACCCGACCGGCGTCTCCGACGCCCGCGTCGCCGACGACAACTGGACGTCGAGCTCGGGGAAGGCCGTCAACGACTGCCTGAACGAGCGGGCGAAGCTCGCCTGGAAGCTCAGCCCCGGCGAGGTCAAGTCGGGCAAGTACTACGTGCAGCTCGCGTTCACGGGGAGCTGATGAAGCAGCGTGTAGCGGGTAGCATGTAGTTACCGCCTCGGGACGTCCCGAGCGGCACCTTCTGCGCGCTGCCCGCGACACGCTGCCCCTCCTCATCACCCGTCCAACCACTCGGAGCCACACCCATGCACCGCCGACGCCGCTCCACGACCCTCCTCGCCGCGCTCGTCCTGACGACCGGCTGCGGCTACAACACGATCCAGACGCTCGACGAGCAGGTGAACACGAATCAGGGCCAGATCGAGGTGCAGCTCCAGCGGCGCGCCGACCTGATCCCCAACCTCGTGAACACCGTGAAGGGCTACGCCAAGCAGGAGGCGACGATCTTCACCGAGGTGGCGCGCGCCCAGGCGGTGCTCACCGGGGCCCTCCAGCGGCCCGGCGGCACCGACCCCGAGGAGCTGGCGAACGCCAACGCCAACCTGTCGCGCACCCTGACGCCCTTCTTCACCTTCGCGCAGGCGTACCCGCAGCTCAAGTCCGACCAGCAGTTTCTCCGGCTCCAGGACGAGCTCGCCGGCACGGAGAACCGGATCGGCGTGGCGCGGCAGGACTACAACCAGGCCGTGCAGCAGTACAACACGTACATCCGCCAGTTCCCGGCGGCGGTCACGGCGAGGGTGACCGGCGCCAAGCCGCGGAAGTACTTCGAGGTGACGAACGCCAACGCGCGCAACGCGCCGCAGGTGGACTTCTCGGAGGTCGGCGCCCCCTCGTCCGCCGCCCCCGCCACGCCCGCCACCGGCTCGACGACAGGCGCGACGCCCGCGGCGACGCCCGCCGCCCCGCCGGCCAAGCCGTAGCACCGGGCCGTAGCACCGGGCCGTAGCACCGGGCCGTAGCACCAGGCTGTAGTGCCAGGTCGCAGCGGCCGTGCGCGAGGAGAGCTCCTCTCACCCATGTCGGGTGAGAGGAGCTCCGCGTTTTGGTCACGACGGTCTCGGCATGCCGCGCCACGCGACCGCATCTCGATCGAGTCGTCCCACGTGCCCGCCCGACGCCGGCCCTCGCTCCCGGCGTCTCGCCGCTCCATACGCCCATCCGTGAGCTTCTATACACGCCCACATAAGCTTCTATATGCACGAGACTGCTTCGCGCAAGTGACGCACTCGACGGTTCTTGACACTCGTATCAGCGAAGTGTAAGGTGGGCTCGCACTAATCTTACAGTCGGCCACCGCTGGCGCCGCTTCGCGCGCCGGCCGACCGCCGCGACCGTCGCTCGTCGGTCGCGCACCGCAGCTCCTCCGCCGTGGACTTTCCGGTCAGCGTCCGGCAGCCGCTCGCGTCTCTCGCGCGCGCCGACGCCTGACTCGCAGTCGCTCGACAGCGACGTCGCACTCGTTGCGCTCCCAACGAAGTCCACAGCCCGACGGCCGCGCCGCCGCACGTGTCGCGACCGGGCGGGCCGCAGTCCCACCTGCAGTGCTGCGGTTCACAAGGAGGCATGCCGATGAGACCATCGGGCAGTCGCTCGTTCCGTGTGGCGGTCGTTCAACCTCGGTGGGGGGAGGAGGCATGAGACAGGTCATCAGACGAGTCGCATCGGTTTCCACAGCGGTCGCCGCAGCCGCGTTGGCGGCGGCGACGCCGCTCGTCGCGCGCGCGCAGGCCCCGGCGACGCTCTCCGGGCATGTGACGAGCGAGGCAGGGGCGCCGCTCGTCGGCGCGAACGTCTTCCTCGACGGCCTGCAGTCCGGGACGCAGACCGACGCCGCGGGGCGCTACTCCTTCGTCGTCCCCGGCGCCCGCGTGCAGGGGCAGCAGGCGACGCTCACGGCGCGCCTGATCGGCTACCGCCCCTCCTCCTTCGCGGTCACGCTCGCCCCCGGGGCGACGATCGCGCACGACTTCGTGCTCGCCACGAACCCGCTCCGCCTCGGCGAGGTGGTCGTCACCGGCGCCGGCACCGTCTCGGCGGCCGAGAAGCTCGGGACGGCCCGCTCACAGGTCGAAGCGGCCACGATCGTCCGCAGCAACGAGACGAACGTCGTCAACGCCCTCGCGGCGAAGGCGCCCGGCGTCCTCGTGTCGTCGTCCTCCGGCGAGCCCGGGGCGTCCTCCTACATCCGCCTCCGCGGCCTGACGACGCTCACCGGCTCGACCGGCCAGCCGCTGCTCGTCATCGACGGGGTGCCGGTCGACAACTCCACCACGTTCACGCCGCTCTCCGGGTCGATCACGCCCGGCGCGGGGAGCAACGGCGGCACGCTCTCGTCGAACCGCGCCCTCGACATAAACCCGGCCGACATCGAGAACGTCGAGATCCTCAAGGGCGCCGCGTCGGGCGCCATCTACGGATCGCGCGCCGGCCAGGGCGTCATCCTGATCACGACCAAGAAGGGACGGCCCGGACAGACGAAGTACGCGCTCCACAGCACGGCGTCCTTCGACAACGCGGGGAACCTGCCGGAGCTGCAGCGGAAGTACACCCTCGGCGCCGGCGGGAAGGGGATCTCGTGCAAGCCGAACGCCGGCACGCAGGATTGCACGGTGGGGGCGGGGGCCCGCCAGAGCTACGGTCCGGAACTGACGCGCGAGGCGTACATCAATAGCCTCATCACCGGGACCTGCGACGTCACCTGCGCGACCAACCAGTTCAAGAAGACCTACGGCGACGTGCAGACGATCCCGACGTACGACCACGCCGGGGAGATGTTCCGCGAGGGGCACCAGCTCGACAACACCCTGAGCATCTCCGGCGGCGGCGAGCGCACGACCTTCTACATGTCGGGCGGCCTCCTCGACCAGCAGGGGATCATCATCGGCGACAACAACAAGCTCCGGCGCTACACGGCTCGGCTCAACGGCGATCTCCAGGCGAACAGCAGGCTGCGGCTCGGCGGCCACGTGACCTTCGCGAGCACGAGCGCGACCTTCGTCCAGAGCCGCAACAACGTCAGCGGCCTCCTGCTCGGCGCCTGGCGCACGCCGCCGGACTTCAACAACTCGCCGTACCTGGACTCGCGCACGGGGCTCCACCGCTCCTACCGCTACCCGAACCCGGGCCCCAACTCGCAGGAGGTCACGCGCGGCTACGACAACCCGCTCTTCGTCGCCAACGAGACGCAGGCGACGTCGGACGTCGGCCGCGTGCTCGGCGACCTGAACGCGGCGTACCAGTTCACGCCCTGGCTGCGCATGAACTACACGCTCGGGTCGGACTACAACAACGACGAGCGCATGGAGGGACTGCCGTGGGCCTCGTCGGGGTCGCAGGTGACGGACCTCGCCAACGGCTCGGTGATCCGCGGCTACGTGCGCAACTTCCAGCTCGACCACAACCTCACGGCCACCGCCGACTACCACGTCAGCCCGAGCTGGGAGGGCTCCGTCACCGTCGGCCAGAACCTCAACGCCCGCACCATGCGCCTGGCCTCGATCACCGGCCAGGGGCTGATCACGGCGCAGCCGTTCAACATCACGAACACCTCCGCGCAGCTCCCCGGCGTGGATTACCGCACGACGATCCACCAGGCCGGCCACTTCGTCCAGGGGACCGCCGACCTGTTCCAGCAGCTCTACCTGACGGCCGCCCTGCGCAACGACGGCGCCTCCACCTTCGGTGAGGCGAACCGGAACGCGTGGTACCCGAAGGCGAGCGTCGCCTGGAACGTGCTCCGCCCGGGCGAGAACGGCAACGACTGGATCAGCTCCGCCAAGCTCCGCGCCGCCTACGGCCAGTCGGGTACGCAGCCGCAGCCCTATCTGACGAACCTGACGTGGACGTCGACGACGTTCGGCGACGGCTACATCTCGGGCGTCAGCACGATTCAGAACGGCGTCGGCGGGCTGAACAACCTCGGACGGAAGCCGAACCCCGAGCTCAAGTCCGAGCGCGTCTCCGAGCTCGAGCTCGGGACGGATCTCGGCATCATCCACGATCGCGCCGACATCGGCCTCACCTACTATCGGCAGCGGTCGACCGACGTGGTCTTCGACGTCCCGGTGCCGGCGACGACGGGCTTCCAGATCCAGGCGCAGAACGCGGGCGCCCTCTGGAACCGCGGCTTCGAGGCGCAGCTCAACGTGCGCCCGGTCCAGACGCGCGACATCGGCTGGGACGTCGGCTTCAACTACTCGCGCAACCGGAGCGAGGTGACCGACCTCCAGGGCGCCGCGTTCGTCGATCTCGGCGGCACGGGCGGCCTCGGCGGGGTCACCGGCGCGGCGATCAAGGGGCAGCCGGTCGGCGTCTACTACGGCTCCGACTTCGTGCGCTGCGGCCGCGGTGTCGTCCTCGCCGATGGCACCGACGTCGACAAGACGTGCGGCAGCGCGAAGAAGGGGACGCTCTGGATCGGCCCGGAAGGCTACCCGATCCTCGACCAGATCAACCAGTACGTGATCGGCGACCCGAACCCCGACTGGCAGGGCTCCCTGCACACGGGGCTCCGCTTCCGCAAGCTGCAGCTCTCGGCGCTCGTCGACTTCGTGCGCGGCAACGACAACTACAACGGGACCAAGCTCGCGCTCAACCACTTCGGCACGTCGATGGAGAGCGTGAAGTACCGCAACGGCAAGTACACCTTCGGGAAAGACTACCTCCCGAACGAAGCGGTCGCCGGCCCGGGCGCCCAGCAGGCGGTCGTGCTCGGCGAGACGTGGTTCGAGAACGCCGGCGGCGTGTTCAACGGTCCCGGCTCGTTCGCGGTCGAGGACGGCGCCTACACGAAGCTCCGCGAGCTCTCGGCGAGCTACACGTTCGACGCTCCGGTCGTCTCGCGCTACGTGGGCTTCAGCAGCATCGAGCTCCGCATCGCCGGCCGCAACCTGAAGACGTGGACGAACTACACCGGCGTGGACCCCGAGACGAGCATCCTCGGCGCGTCGTCGTCGGTGCGCGGCGTGGACTACTTCAACAATCCGCAGAGCCGCTCCTTCGTCATCTCCGTGACGGCCAACCGCTGAGCCACGCCCATGCCTCCGAGAGGATCACCATACATGAGACGCAAGACTTTCGCGTGGCTCGCCGGCGGGGCGCTCGCGCTCGCGGCGGTGGGGTGCAACGACTTCCTCACCGGCGAGGGGGTCGACAAGACCCCGAACGCCGCCACCAAGCTCGATGACGCCGGCCCCCTCTACGTGTCGTTGCAGGCGGGGGCGTCGGTCATCTTCGAGAGCGCCATCGCGCGCACGGCGGCGATGTACGTCCAGCAGGTGTCGGGGATCAACCGGCAGCAGCAGGGCTTCGACTTCTACAACACCGGCGCCGGCGACATCGACCCCTCGTGGATCCAGGTCTTCGGCGCCGGCGGCGCCTCCGACGCGCGCCGGATCCAGGAGATCGCGCGTGCGCAGCACGACTCGCTCTACGTCGGCATCGCCAAGGTGTGGGAGGCGATGATCGTCGGCGAGGCGGCGTCGGTGTTCGGGGACATCCCCTACTCGCAGGCGTTCGACTCGGACAAGTACCCGAAGCCCGTCTTCGACGAGCAGATGCAGGTGTACGCCGAGGTGCAGACGCAGCTCGACTCGGCGATCAACGTCTTTCTCGCGGCAGCGCCGGCGCAAGGCTCGGGGTCGTCCAACCAGGGGCCGAACGGGTTCCTGCCGCGCGGGAGCCGGCGCAACTTCGAGATCACCTTCCTCGACAGGTCCACGCCGACCGACCTGCGCGACGCCTACCTCGCGGTCGCGCACACGCTGAAGGCGCGCTTCTACATGCACACGGCGGAAGTCGATCCGTCGGCGTACGCGAAGGCGCTCCTGGAGACCGCGAAGGGGATCAACGACCCGAGCGGGGACATGCTGCTCTTCCACGCCGTCAGCCCGTCGGGGTCGAACAACGTCTGGGTCCAGTTCCAGCAGACGCGCACGGACCTCGGCCCCGGGGCGGCGCTGGTCAATCTCATGACGAAGCGCATCGAGGCGGGGACGGACACGCCGGACCGCTTCGACTATTACTTCTACAGCTTCGACGACGCCCCCGACCCGTGCCGGCCGTTCACGAGCTGTGAAGGGTTCCGTCCCGGCGCGAACGTCGTCCTCCCGGGCGGCGGCGGCACGGTCGACTTCAACTGGATGAACAACAACGCCGAGACCCGGCAGCCGATCGTCACGTTCGCCGAGAACAAGCTGATCGCCGCCGAGGCGGCGTTCCACGCGGGCGGTCAGGCTGCGGCCCAGAGCTACCTCGATGCGGTGCGCGCCCGGCAGAACTACGGCGACACGACGTTCGTGGCGCAGACACCGATTCCGGCCACGCTCCAGAACATCATGGAGGAGAAGTACATCGACCTGTACCTCAACATC
>JBJMNL010000105.1:0-2735 GCA_045804285.1 Gemmatimonadaceae bacterium | reverse complement strand
GTCAGATGACTCTGGTCGGCGAAGCCGGTCCGACTGGCGATCTCCGCGATCGGCATCCGGGTCTGCACCAGCAGCGCCTTCGCGCTCGCGATCCGCCGGGTCACCACGTACTGATGCGGGGTCACCCCGGTCGATCGCTTGAAGAGCGCGACGAAGTGGGACGGGCTGATGTCCGCGACCCTGGCGATCACGTCGAGAGTGAGGGCCTCGCCGAGGTGCGCGTGGATGTGGTCGATGACCAGGGCGAGCGTGTTCGGCGGTAGACCGCGCTTCGGGGAGGGCGGGCCGATTCGCGCGACCGAGTGCCTCCTGATCAGATGCACGATCAGGGTGTGCGCCAGCGACTCGAGGTAGACCCGATCCGGCAATGCCTCCCGTTCTACCTCGGCGATGAGGTCGAGGGCCAGCCGCCGGAGCAGCTCGTCGCGACACCGCAGGCGCGGCGCCAGGTCCACCCCGCCGGCGCGTCCCATCTCGCTCGCGACCCGACGCACGAGCTCGGGCTCGACCGCCAGCAGCAGAGTCTCCCGTTCCGCGCTCCGGTGCCGGGCGACGACGATACCGGCCGCGTTGACGATCGCGTCGCCCGCCGAGTGGAGCGCCGCCCGGCCGCCGCCGTGCGCGCGTCGTTCGGGCCGGCTCGGGCCGCCGCCGGGAATCAGGACGACGTGCATCGGCGACTCGGCCGGCGCGCTTCCGGGCTCGACGCGTGCCGACCCGAGTGTTCGATCGACGCTCGTCCCATCGCTCGCGTGGGAACCGGTGGTACGGATGCGGCGGCGGCCCCGCTCCGGGCGACGCGAGCCCGGAGCCGCCGCGGCCGGAGATCGGCTGAGGCGCGGCGTGGCGGGGACGCGCGACCGCCATCTAGTAACTCGCGTGCGGACGGTATTGTGTCAGCGCGCGGCGGCTCAGCCGGGGGCGGTGGGAGAGGTCCGCCGCTCCACGCGCGGCTCCGTCCGCGGACGCCCACCGCTCCGGCGGGGGCAGTCAGATGCCGACATGAGCACGCTGGCGCTCGAGCTCTGCCATCGTTGGGCGAGCACGCCAGACACCGTGAAGCGCTCCGACCGCGAGACGCGCAAGCGGCGGACGGACGTCTTCAACCGGTTCATGGAGCTCGTCGGCGCGGGCCTCTACCCATGTGGTCGACCACTGGCGGGCGGGGGGCCGCCTTGGTATAAACACCAATGTTCCGCGCCGCCGCCAAGTCGGGTCAGTTCAGAGCGCTGTCGAAGGAGGGTGATGAAAGCTGGCGCAGGCACCGCGTCCGGTCACGAGGCCGGAGGGATCCGCGAGCGGATCCTGACGTCGGCCATGGCGATCCTGCACGAGGCAGGCATTCAGGGGCTGTCACAGGTCCAGGTGGCCCGTCGGGCGGAGGTGCGGCAATCGCACCTCACCTACTACTTCCCCACCCGCCACGACCTCGTCGAGGCGGTGGCCACGCGGTTCGTCGAGGGGATGATCCGCATGCTCCAGGGGCTGGCGGACGGCCCCGCCGCGGGCTCCCCCGGCGCTCTGATCCAGCGTGTAGCGGATGCCATCACGGACCAGGGGCACATGCGCATGTTCACCGGCGTGATCGTCGAGGCCGACGGCGACCCCGAGCTGCGCGCGATCCTCGTCCGCGTGACGCGGCGGCTGCAGGCGACGCTCGCCGAGCTGCTCGGCGGCGAGGACGCCATGGAGCGCGCGGCCCTCGTGCTGGCCGCGCTGTGGGGGCTGGGGCTCCACGACTTCGTGGTTCGGCCCAGACACCGTTCTGCCGTCGCGCCGTCCTTCCTGGCGTGCCTCGCCGGCGCGACGGACCGGCCAGGGAGTGAGCCGAGACGTGGCGGCGGCCGCCGCGGGGGCGCCGGGACCCGTCACCGAGGTCGCGGACCGCACGGCGCGTGACGTCTCCCGACGGCCTGCGCTGCCCGCCGGGCGGCGCTCCCGCGCCCCGCATCGGCAGCCTGCACGTCGCGCGGTGCGCGACCGCGGATCGGTCCAGCTAGGGCGCGATCAGGCGTCGCTCGGCCAATCGCGTACGGGCTGCACGTCGACGATCGGCGTCATGTGCGGCGCCTCGAGCGACCCGGTCTCAACCCGCGGCGGGCTGCTCCGCCGGCCCGGGGGACGCCTCCGGCTCCGCCCTGTCGCGCCGCTGCCTCCGGATCTGCGCGGTGAGTCGCGCCGCCAGCGCCATGGCGGCGAACCCGACGAGGAGGTGCAGCACCTCGACGACCCAGTGCGCGGACCCGGCCAGCAGCCGCCCCTGGGTGATGCCGAGGGCGAGAACGAGGATCCCCCAGGCGACGGTGAGGAGCACGAGTGCGAGCCTCACTCCGGCCCGCGCCGCGAGCCCGGCCAGCGTCCAGACGGCGAGCACGAACAGGAGCCCGACGGCCATGTGCACCGGCACGAGGGTGAGCGCCCGATGGGTCCAGAAGAGCAGGCCGAGCGCCACCTGGGTGACCCCGGTGACACCCACGACCCACCGCGCCATGGTAGCTGCGGTCTGCATGCGACTGTCTCCTTTTTGGTATCATTACCAGTATTGTTGGTATCTATACCAATCGCACGGACGGCACGCAAGACCGGGGCGGCTTCGGGCGGGCTTCCGCGATGGAGCGGTCGGCGATGGCCGCGCGTGCGACCCGGCTCGGACATGACGGCCGTGCGCGGTTCGGCCGCAAGATCCGGGAGGCGTGGGGCGACGCCAGGCGCGTTCTTGTCCACGCGGGCGCCGC
>JBJMNL010000104.1:0-8878 GCA_045804285.1 Gemmatimonadaceae bacterium | reverse complement strand
TCGGCGGCGCCGGCGTCGTCGTCGGCCGGGGCGAGCGCGCCACGGCTGGCGCCGGCCGCGTGGCGCGGCGTGGCGCCGGCGACGGACGCGCCGACCGGGGGGAGCGCGACGTCGCGCGCGCCGAGGCCCGCCGCGGTGGCGGCGGTGGCGAGGACCAGGGAGGCGAGGAGGGTATTGCGGCGGGACATGCGGGTGCGGCAGGGGGCGGCGGTCCGCGGACCGCCGTCGCTCGCGACGGGTGTCGACCGTCGGTCGGTGCGTTCGGCGCCGGCTTACTCGGGGGCGCCGAGGAACTGCTCGACGAGGGCGAAGAAGGGCTCCGGCGTCTCCCAGAAGGGGAGGTGGCCGCTGCCCGGCAGGAGGGCGAGGCGTGAGGCGGGGAGGAGCGCGGCGGTCTCCCGGGCGACGTCGACGGGAAGGAGGTCTTCCTCTCCGTGGATGACGAGCGTCGGCACCGGGAGGCCACGGAGGGTGTCGCGCCAGTCGTAGCGGTGGCGGCGGAGGCGCGCCGAGACGGCGGCTCCGGTGCGGCTGGCGGAGCGGGGGGGAGTGAACAGCGTAGCGAGGTCGCGGTCGGCGAACCAGGCCGGGTACATGGCTGCGGCGTACGCGGAGAGCGGGGCGGGGTCGTCCGGGGTGCCGGCGGCGACCGCGATGGCGACCGCGTCGTCGGCCGCCCGGAGGGCGGCGCGCCCGGGGTCGTCGAGGCGGAGGAGGGCGCGGTCGTGGAGGTCGTCGAGCCAGGAGCGGCTCGTCGTCCCGACGGCGTTCACGAGGACGAGGCGCCTGGTGCCGGCAGGGTCGAGAGCGGCGCCGAGCATGGCGATCCCGCCGCCCCACGAGTGTCCGAGAACGTCCCAGCGGTCGATGCCGAGCGCCTGGCGGATGGCGCCGACGTCTCCCGCGTCATGCTCGATGCGCGCCGCCCGCGGGCCGGGCGGGGCCTGGCTCGCGCCGCGGCCGCGCTGGTCGTAGAGGACGAGCTGGCGGCGCTCGGCGAGCGGGGAGAGCGCGGGCCAGAGCAGCTTGTGGTCGAAGAGGAGGCCCCCGTTGATGCAGACCAGGGGCGGGGAGCCGGCGCCGGGGACGGGCGGGGTGGTGAAGACGGCGAAGTCGAGCCCGCGCGCGTGCACCGTCTGGTGGACGAGGCGGGGCGGACGCGGGAGCGAGCGGCGGTACTCGGCGAAACGGTCGCGGGAGGACAAACGGAAGGGGAGGCGACGATCGGGCGTGGTCAGGCTCCACGCTTCCTGTCCGGCGTCGGTGGCCAGGCCGGCGAGCGTGGAGCGCGGAGCTTGGAGGGGGCTCCTAGGCGGTCGCGGAGGCGGGCGGCTCCGTCGCGGCGGTGCGGCGCGCGATCTCCCGGCGCACGACCGGGGCGACCTCGGTGCCCAGGAGCTCGATCGAGCGCAGGATGCGGTCGTGCGGCATCGTGCCGACGCTCATCTGGGCGAGGAAGCGCTGGTGGCCGAACAGCTCGTGCTGGTAGAGGATCTTGTCGACGACCTCCTGCGGGCTGCCGACGAGCAGGGCGCCGCGGGGGGCGCGCAGCGCGTCGAATTGCGCGCGGGTCGTCGGGGGCCAGCCGCGCTCGCGTCCCAGGCGGGTCATCACGTCGGCGTAGGAGGGGAAGAACTCGTCCGCGGCCCGCTGCGAGGTCTCGGCGATGAAGGCGTGCGAGTTGATGCTCACGGGAAGGCGTGCCGGATCGTGGCCCGCCCGCCGGGCGGTGTCGCGGTAGAGCGCGACGAGTGGCGCGAAGCGCGCCGGCTCGCCGCCGATGATGGCCAGGGCCAGGGGGAGGCCCAGCATCGCGGCGCGCACGACCGACTGCGGGGTGCCGCCGACGGCGATCCAGATCGGCAGCCTGGCCTGAAGCGGGCGGGGATAGATACCGAGGTCGCGCAGGGGGGGCCGGTGCTTGCCCTCCCAGGTGACGCGCTCGCCGTCGCGGAGCTCGAGCAGCAGCTCGAGCTTCTCGGCGAACAGCTCGTCGTAGTCGTCGAGGTCGTAGCCGAAGAGCGGGAAGGACTCGATGAACGACCCGCGGCCGGCCATGATCTCCGCCCGCCCGCCGGAGAGCAGGTCGAGGGTGGCGAAGTCCTGGAAGACGCGGACGGGATCGTCGGAGCTGAGCACCGTGACGGCGCTCGTCAGCCGGATCTTCCGGGTGCGCTCGGCGGCGGCCGCCAGGACGACCGCGGGCGCGGAGACGGCGAAGTCGGGGCGGTGGTGCTCGCCGACGCCGAAGACGTCGAGCCCTACCTGGTCGGCGAGCTCGATCTCCTCCATCAGGTCGCGCAGGCGCTGGGCGGCGCCGACCGTCTGCCCCGTGCGCGGGTCCGGCGTCGTCTCGGCGAACGTGTAGATGCCAAGTTCCATGCATCGAAGGATACCAGGGGGACGGGGTCCGCCAAAGCGGACCGGCGCGGCGGCGCCGAAAGCCGTGCCGGAATCGCGTGGGGTCGCACCGGATTTGCGGCGCTGGGACGCGCTGTCGATCGCATCCGTCGGCGGCTCGGCCTCGCGCCGACGATCCCCGCGGCCCGACAGCTCGTCGCGCACGAGAGCGTGCGCGTGAACGGCCTGCGCGTCGATCGCGCGTCGCGGCCGGTGGAGGTGGGTGACGCGAGCACGCTCTCGCCACCCGCCTCGACCGGGGCGATGGAGGCGATGGTGAAGCTCATCGAGGTGCCGCTCGACGGATCGCCGTTCGGCGAGCAGGCGCTCCCGGTAGCGCTCCGGCTGGCGGAGCGGGAGCACGCCGAGCTCGAGCTCGTGCACGTGTACGAGACGCTTCCGCCGTCTCGCACGCAGGGTGCGCCGCCGATCGATCCGGGACTCGACGAGGCGCTTCGGAAGGACCGTGCGTCCTACCTCGAGGGCGTCGCCGAGCGACTGGGCCGGAGCACGAGCGTGCCGCTGACGGCGACGCTCATGGACGGGCCCGTGGGGCCGACCCTCGTCGCGCACGTCGCGTCGCGCCGGGCGGAGCTGGTGGTGCTGGCGACGCACGGGCGCGGCGGCCTGAGCCGGGCGTGGCTCGGGAGCGTGGCGAGCGACATCGTGCGCCACGCGAGCGCGCCCCTGCTGCTCGTGCGGCCGACGGAGAGGGGTCCGCGCGAGCAGCTCGCGCCCGCGTTCAGGCGGGTGGTCGTTCCGCTCGACGGCTCGCCGGCGGGCGAGGAGGCGATCGAGCACGCGCTCGCGGTCGCAGGCGACGCGGACGTCGAGCTCCTCCTCGTGCACGTCGTGCTCCCGATCTTCTATCTCACCGAGCGCGCGGCGCAGGCATTTCTGGACGAGACGGAGCTGGAGGCGGGCGCGGCGGCGTATCTGGCGGGTGTCGCCACCCGGGTCCGGGCGCGTGGCGTCGCGGCCGACACGCGCGTCCTCGGCGACCCGCAGCCGGCGCGCGCGATCCTGGAGTGCGTGGCCGACTTCGGGGCGGATCTGATCGCGATGGAGACGCACGGACGGGGCGGCGTGGCGCGGCTGCTCATGGGGAGCGTCGCGGACAAGGTGGCGCGCGCGGCCCCCGTGCCCGTCCTGCTGCACCGCCCGAGCGCGCCCGAGAGCTCCGCGGCGGCAGGGCGCGGCGGCGCGGCGCCGGTGGGCATGCGCTAGCGGCGGCGCGCGCTGACGCGGGGCGCTACTCCCGCCGCCGGTCCGTCCAGAGGATCGCGAGCACCATCCACAGCCCGATCGCCCCGGCGAGGACGAACCCGACCGTGCCGAGCGCGCGCTGGTGCGGGAGCAGCATCGCGCTGGCGACGAGCAGGCCGGCCAGGACGACGCCCGAGAAGACGCGGTTCGCGACCTTCTGCAGCCCCTGCATGACGAGCGGGAGCTGCGGCACGTCGACTCGCGTCTGGAACTCGTTGCTCGCCAGGCGCTGGCTGATGACGTCGAGGCGGTGCGGGAGCGCCGTCATCAGGTTGCCGGCTTCGGTGGCGAGCTGGAAGAGCCGTCGCGGGTTCAGCTCGCGCCGGGTGCGATCGGCCACGATCTGGCCGCCGAACTCGCGGATCGTCTCGATCGGGTTGTACGTCGCGTCGAGCGCGCGGGTGACGCCGTCGAGGTTGAACAGCGCCTTGGCGAGCAGCGTGAGCTCGGCCGGGAGGCGCAGCCCGCGGTGGAAGGCGGTGTTGATCAGCTCGAACAGCACCTGCCCCGTCTTCACGTCGCCGACGGCGAGGTCGTAGTTGCGCGCCACGAGCGAAGCGACGTCGTGGACGAACGCCTCGCGGTCGAAGCCCGGCAGCTCGTGTCCGATCTCGACGAGCGTCTCCGCCGCGTGGTCGCCGCGGTTGTCGGCGAGGTCGAGCAGCAGCCGCACGATCTGCTCGCGGAGCGCCAGCGACAGCCGCGCCGTCATGCCGAAGTCGATCAGCGCGACCTTCACGTCGACGTCCGGCGGCTGCGGGGCCGCGCGGTCCTGCGCCTGCTGGTCCATCGCCGCGAGCGGCGTGGAGGCGGGCGGCTGCCGCCGGAGCACGCGGCGGTCGCTCGCCCGCGCCTCCGACGGCGTCGGCGGGTTCTCGTCCGACGGCAGCACGACGAAGACGTTGCCCGGGTGCGGGTCGGCGTGGAAGTGCCCGTCGAGCGTGATCTGCTTCAGGTAGGCGCGCGTCAGCTCGTCGACGACGGGCGCGAAGTCGTAGTCCAGCCGGGTGAGCGGGGAGATCGCGTCGAGCTTGACGCCGCGCACGCGCTCGGTGGTGAGCACGCGCTCCGTGCTGTACGCCTCGATCACCCGCGGGACGAGGAGCCGCGGATACTCGGCGAGGCTGCGGCGGAAGGCGGCGGCGTTGCGCGCCTCGAGCCGGTAGTCCAGCTCGTCGGCCAGCGCGCGCTCGAGCTGCTGCACGACGCCGACCAGGTCGACGCGCGCGCCGGCGGTGGTGTGCGCCGCGAGGAAGGCGGCGAGCTCGCGGAAGTACTCGACGTCATCGACGAGCGCGGCGCGGACGTGCGGCCGCTGCACCTTCACGACGACCGGGCGGCCGTCGCGCAGCTCGGCGGCGTGCACCTGGCCGAGGCTGGCGCTGCCGAGCGGCTCCGGGTCGAAGGCGGCGAACAGCTTGCTCAGGCGTGCCCCCAGCTCCGACTCGATGACCTGCTCGACCTCGGTGGTGGCGATCGGCGGCACGTCGTCCTGGAGCCGCGTCAGCTCGCTGATGTACGCCGGCGGGAGCAGGTCGGGGCGGGTGGAGAGCACCTGGCCGAGCTTCACGTAGGCCGGCCCCAGCTCGACGAGCCGCCGGCGGAAGGCGGCCGCCCGCTCCGGGCTCGGCTCCCCACCATCGCCGTCGCCGTCGCCCTCCGGTCCGGCGCCGAGCGCCGCCAGCCCCTGCTGCCGGGCGAAGTCGGCCAGGCCGTAGCGGGTGAAGAGCCCGACGGTGGAGGCGAGGCGCGGAACGTAGCGAGGCGCGAGGATCATTCTCGCGCACATCGCAGCAAGCATGCCCCGCCGACGAGCCCGCTGGCGTCGCGCTCAGCAGGAATGCCGCGCCCTCACGACGATGGTCGATCGACGGCCGCCCAGGTGGCCGCGTCCCACGCGTTGTGGATGCCGATGTACAACAGGAAGACGGAGACGGCGGCGACCGCGTAGAGCGCCGGTACGGGGCGCGACCAGATCACGACGGCCGCGCCGAGGAGGCAGGCGTACGCGAGGGTCGGCAGGAGGGCGTGCCACACCAGATCGGACGTCACCGGGGTGTAGTCCTTCTGCCGCCGCATCCTGACCATGACGATGCCTTCGTACGCCAGGCCGGCGAGGCCGGAGGCGCCCAGGCAGAGCCCGAGGCTCCGGATGCTGTGGCCCGGCGCGGTCAGGATCGCGGAGACGAGCAGCACGGCGCAGAAGTGCACTACCGTGGGCGTCCCGAAGGCGCTGACCCCCCCGGCGCCGGTCGCCCCCCTCGCCTCGAGGGTGAGCGTGACCACCACGAACATCAGACCGGTCAGCGTGGCCGCGCCGGTGCCGGTGATCACGTAGAAGCTCTCCCACTCGGTGAGGGGTGGCAGCGCGGGTGCGAGCAATGGGCCTCCGGTGTGAGGCGGCGATCGCCCCGCGCCCCGGGGGCGAACGCCGCGTCACCCATCTTACCCCCGCGAGCGCGGCGGTCAACCGGATGCCGCCGTCGTGGCCACCGGTCGGGTCGTGCGACCCGCCTCCGAGGTCAGCGCTTCGTGCCGCGCTTCGTGCCGCCGGCCAGCTCCCGGACGACCGCCGCGCGCGCGCACGCGAGTCGCGTCGGCGGCTCCCTGCGCGTCGCGCTCCAGCTTCGCCGCCTCCCCCTCGTCGGTGAACAGCACCTTCCTGCCGTCGTTGCTGAAGGTCGATGGTGCAGGACGGCGCCGCGGCCGCCGCCGGCGCGACGGGGCTGGCGCACTTATCGCGAGATGGCGGCGGCGCGCCCACTCGCACCTCGGACGGCGGCGGCCGTGCGCCGGCCGTGGAGGTGCGACAACCCGTTCCCGTGGCCAGGACCGTACGAGCATGCGTCATCGGCAATCCCTCCAGCGCCGGCGAGTCGCGCAGATGGCCGAGCGCGACCATCCTCATGACACGGAGGCGGCGGAGGGGAGGGCGACCGGGTTCGTTCGGGTGCGCGGGGCGCGCGAGCACAACCTCAAGGGCGTGGACGTCGACATCCCTCGCGATGCGCTCGTGGTCTTCACCGGGGTGTCGGGCTCGGGCAAGTCGTCGCTGGCGTTCGGCACGCTCTACGCGGAGGCGCAACGGCGCTACCTCGAATCGGTCGCGCCCTACGCCCGGCGCCTGTTCGACCAGCAGGGCGTGCCCGACGTGGACGCGATCGACGGCCTCCCTCCGGCGGTGGCGCTGCAGCAGCAGCGAGGGTCGCCGACGACGCGCTCGTCCGTGGGCAGCGTCACGACGCTGTCCAACCTGCTCCGCATGCTGTACTCGCGTGCGGGCACGTACCCGCCCGGCCAGCCCGAGCTCCACGCCGACGCGTTCTCGACCAACACGCCGGCCGGCGCCTGTCCCCACTGCCACGGGCTGGGCCGCGTCTACGACGTGACCGAGCAGTCGATGGTGCCCGACGACTCGCTCACCATCCGCGAGCGCGCCGTCGCCGCCTGGCCCCCGGCGTGGCACGGGCAGAACCTGCGCGACATCCTGGTCACGCTCGGCTACGACGTCGACCGTCCCTGGCGCGAGCTCCCGAAGAAGGATCGGGACTGGATCCTCTTCACCGAGGAGCAGCCGGTGGTCCCCGTGTACGCCGGGTACGAGCCGGACGAGGTGCGACGCGCGCTGAAGCGCAAGGAGGAGCCCAGCTACATGGGCACCTTCACGAGCGCGAAGCGTTACGTGCTGCACACCTTCGCCAACACCGCGAGCCCGATGATCAAGAAGCGGGTGTCGCGGTACCTGGTGAGCGGCGAGTGCCCCGAGTGCCACGGCAAGCGGCTCCGCCCGGAGTCGCTCTCGGTGACCTTCGCGGGATTCGACATCGCCGAGATCTCGCGGATGCCGATCAACCGGCTGAACGACGTGCTGCGTCCCGCCGCCGAGGGGAGCGCGAGCGCCATGCTGCGGATGATGCCGGGGCACCCGGAGCGGGCGCTCGTCGCGCAGCGCATCGCGCAGGACCTCGTGTCGCGCATCGCCGTGCTGCTCGACCTCGGCCTCGGCTACCTGGCGCTGGAGCGCAGCACGCCGACGCTCTCGCCCGGCGAGCTCCAGCGGCTGCGGCTCGCCACGCAGGTGCACTCGAACCTGTTCGGCGTCGTCTACGTGCTCGACGAGCCGTCGGCGGGGCTCCATCCGGCGGACACCGAGGCGTTGCTCGTCGCGCTCGACCGGCTGAAGGCGTTGGGCAACTCCCTCTTCGTGGTGGAGCACGAGCTGGACGTGATCCGTCACGCCGACTGGATCGTCGACGTGGGTCCGGCCGCGGGGCAACACGGCGGACGGGTACTCTACAGCGGCCCGCCGGCGGGACTGGCGTCGGTGGCGGTGTCCCAGACGCGCCGTCATCTCTTCGGACCTCGGGCGCTCGCCGACCGCACGCCGCGCGCGCCGACGGGGTGGCTGCGGCTCACGGGCGTCACGCGCAACAACCTGCGCGAGCTGGACGCCAGCTTCCCGTTGGGCGTGCTCGCGACCGTCACCGGCGTGTCGGGCTCGGGCAAGTCGAGTCTCGTCAGCCAGGCGCTGGTGGAGCTGGTCGCCGCACACCTCGGCCACGACGTCGCGGCCGACGAGGAGGACGAGGCGGAGGCGCTGGAGCGGTCGGCCGAGGTCGCGACGGGCGGACGGATCGCGGGTGAGGTGGACGCGATCCGGCGACTGGTGCGCGTCGACCAGAAGCCGATCGGGCGCACGCCTCGCTCCAACCTGGCCACGTACACGGGGCTGTTCGCCCACGTGCGCCGGTTGTTCGCGGCCACGAAGGCGGCGCGCGCCCGTCGCTACGACGCCGGGCGCTTCTCGTTCAACGTCCCCAAGGGGCGCTGCGAGCACTGCGAGGGGGAAGGCTTCGTGTGCGTGGAGCTGCTCTTCCTCGCCAGCGTCTACACCGCCTGTCCCACCTGCCGCGGCGCGCGCTACAACGCGAAGACGCTCGAGATCGAGTACCGCGGCAGGAACATCGCCGACGTGCTCGGGATGACGGTCGACGCGGCCAGCGAGTTCTTCGCCGAGGAGCCGCAGGTAGCCGAGCCCGACGTCCCGAAGCACCCCGAGCGACCGCTTGACGTGCGGCTCGTCGTTGAAGAACTCCCACGCCGCGTCCACCGTCAGCCCGAGGACGTCGGCGACCGACTTGCCGCGGTACTCGACCTCCAGCGTCTTGGCGTTGTACCGGGAGCCGTGGCAGGCCGGGCAGGGGGTGTAGAC
>JBJMNL010000103.1:0-6474 GCA_045804285.1 Gemmatimonadaceae bacterium | reverse complement strand
TTCGTCAGCGACGAGCTTGAACATTGTCTGGTGGGGCGTGGGCGGAAGTTGGGGGCGTGCCCTATCTACCGCCGCCTGGCGACCCGGACAATTCTTTCGCGGTTTGTTTGGGCGCGCGTTAGGCCACGGGGCCGAGGAGCCCGAGGCGCGAAGGTGTAACACACCCCGCGCGGCCTGCGGCGCCGCCTGCTCAAGACGCGGTTCGCGCCGTCCGAACGGGCGGGCTGCACGCCCATCACCTCCAATGGGCGCGTGCGCACTCACGCGCGCCGCACCGCCGCGACGGAGCCGCCCGCCTCCGCGACCGCCTAGGAGCCCCCTCCACGCTCCGCGTGGGGATGCGGGTGGTCAGATCGGCGTCAGCGAGACGCGTTCCTCGTCGAACTGGAGCGTGCCGTCGGGGCGGATGAGGATCCGCGCCGTCGCGTGGAGGCGGGCCTGCCCGCCGCTCGTCAGGTCGACGACGCCCACGGCGTTGACGTGCAGCACGAAGGCCCCGGGGCCGGCGCCGCCGTCGTTGGCGATCTCGAGCTTGTACTGCACCACGCCGGTGGCCACCACGGGCGCGCCGACGAGCTGGCAGGGGTCCGTCACCAGCCCCGCGCCGTACTGCCACACCGCGATGTGCGTCTGCTGGTTGTACGCGCCGACCTGGATGCGGCCGGACGGCGTGGTCACGGTCTGGGTGCGGGCACCGGGCGAGATCGGCGCGATGACGGAGGCGTCGGGGCACTTGAGCGCCACGGCCGCCACGGGGTCCACCGGGCCGGCGAAGAACCTTAGTCCGTCGCGCGGGTCACCGCCGCCGAGGAATCCATAAGGGAAGAGGCTCCGGTCGATCGTGGCGCCGTCGGCCGACGCGTGGTCTGGCGGCGCAGTGATCGACGGACCGGCCGGCGCGGTCGGTGTGGCGTGGTCGGCACAGGCCGTAGTGAGGGCGAGGGCGAGGGCGACGCCGACCGAGAGGCAGACGGGCGACGAGCGGCGGGTAGGCACGCCCCTCCGAGTGTGGCCGGGGAGACGGCGGACAGCGGGCGCGGCGCGGTGCGCGCCGAGAGCGAGGCACATCATGGGGAGCTTCCGGCGAGCGGTTGATGGAAGCGGCGGCGCGGGCGGGCGAAGGGGCCGGCGCGAGTGCCGGTGCTTCGCGCACGCCGCGCCGCCGGGCGGCGGCACTCGTCGCCGCCATTGAGTAGCGCGTAACCGCACGGCGAAACGGCTCACGTCGCGAGCACGACCGCGCGCTAACCAATCACACTCGGCGGAGCCGCGTCTGCTTGACGGGGTGGCGGCCCCGCCCTATGGTGGCGCGACCGCTCGGACCGCGCGCCGTCGCACCGCACCCGTCCAGACGCGGGCGAGCCATGGGAGAGCCTGCCGGAACGCCGGACACCGTGACGCGGCTGCTCCACGCGTGGAGCGCGGGAGACGCGGGCGCGCCACCGGGATGCTCCCCACGGCCCGCCAGCTGCAGCGTCTCGTTAGGGCGCCGCGCGGCGCCCCGCCAACTCCAGGTCGCAGTGGGGGCAGCGGGCGACGTCCAGCCGGCGGCCCAGCCGGCGGCGGCAGCGGGGGCAGCGCCAGACGACGAGCGGGCCGGCGGCGAGGACGAGCAGGGTGCCCACGTACGCGAGGGATCGCTCGCCGAGGTTCTGCCTCGGCCGCCCGAGCGTCGCGAACCACATCAGCACGGCGGCGGCGCCGAACAGCGCGAGCATGGTCCGGTACCGCCGCGCGTGCGATCGCGCGAATGCCTCGGCCTCGACGGGAGTCGGTGGAGGGGTGTGCACGAGGAGCGGAGTGTTCGACAAGGTGAATGTCGCCCTAACGCACAGCTCTGCTGCGAGGGGATACAATAGTGCGAGCGCAGCGAGCGCACCATCGACCCCTCGTCTGCAGCAGCGTCCCGTCATGCCGCCGGCGAGACTGAACCTGAGCCTCGATCGCCGCGCCGATCACGGCGTCGGCTGGGGAATCACCTTCACAGAATCAGGAACTGCATGATAGTCCCAGCGACCATCGAGCGAGACGAAGACGATGGTCTCCTCAGCCTCCGTCCACGCTTGGTGAACCATGCGGCCCGGCATGAGGTTGAAGTCACCGCGGGTCATCCTCACGCGCTCGCCGCCGTCGTGCTGAATGACGAAGGTACCTCGAATCACCACGTTCGTCTCGTTGGCGCTATGCCAATGTCGTGGCGCGTGAACCCCTGGCGGAAGCCGGAAGTACAGCTGCGTGGCATTCGTCTTCGGCTCGATATGGATGATCGCGATCTGGGACTGGCCGGGCGAAGGGTTGCGCGGATTCCACTTGATGCTGTCCAGGGGCACCAACATGGCGGCCGACACGCTGTCGGGGTGGGGGCGCCGGAGCCGCACCTGGCCGCCCGCCCGGCCCGCGACCGCGACCGAAGCGAGGAATGCGCACATCAGGAGTGAAGACCGCATCTGGACCTCCCAATCGTTGAGTTCGACGCGCGTGACCGCGGCGGCGGCGCCCTACGTCCGGCCGCAGCGTCTGATGCAGCCGTACGTTGCTCCACCGCCGGGCCGAGTTCGAGAGTCGGCCCGCCAGGTAGCGTCGCCCTGTCGCTCCGAGAGTACGGCGCACCACGACTCGGCCAAACACTCCGCCCGCGGCGCGAGGAGGCCATCCGGCTGCGCGTCCTGGCACCGAGGCTCGTGGCGGCCTAACGCCAAAGCTCAGCTGCGGGCGTCCGAACATACGGGCGCGATGGTGCCGAGGCAAGACGCAGTGTCCAGGCGAGAAACCCGATGCTTTGAAGCGCTCGTCAGCTGCAGCTCCTCGTTAGGCAGCCACGTGAGGGGCACGGGCGTCCTCCTCGTCGCCCCTGACGAACTGCCGGCCCAAGACGACGCCGAAGATCAGGGACGTCGCGGCGAGCACGAATCGGCCGGACGGCTGGGCGAGGGCCCCCCTGTGCCGGGTCGACGCGCCGGATCACCCACACGACGGCGGAGAGGTAGGCGGCGGCGGTCGCGACGCGGCGGCGTACGGGCCCACCCAGGGGACGCGGCGCAACGGGCGGCCGGCGACACAGTAGACCGGCCCGCCGAAGGCGCCCGCCCCCGCCGCCAGGGCGCCAGCGGCCATCGCGGTGCCGGCGCTCGCGCCGGGCCCGGCGAGGAGCGCGCGGCACGACGACGGCCGCGCGGAGGAGCGCCGTCCCGCCGGTCAGGACGGCGCCGAACGCGACGGGCGCGAAGAAAGCCGCGGGCCCGCCGAGCGAACTGGCCATCGACCGTTGCAGGGGCATGACCATGCCTCGATAGACTCTCGCAGGGCTACCTAACGCCCGTTACATGGCACTGCCGCAGTATAACACGCGCATTCGGGCGCGCCGTGGATCGTCTCTCGAGTGGCGCGAGGCCGATGGAGCCCTTCGAGGGTCGCTCTACTGCAGCGGTACGATGGGGCTGCTAGCGGCGCTGCCGGGGTGGCTTCGTCGTCCCAGTCGGTGCAGGATGGAGTTGGAGAAACGTGGCCGCGGCGTCACGGGCACGTGCGGCGGCCTCTCGTGAATTCGGTCGCTCAGTGACGCCGAGCAGCAGGTTGAGTATCAAGTTTCCCCACAGCAACGTGCCGAACTGTTCGGCGAGTTCGGCAGGACGGCCCTCGAGAAGCCCGGACGCCTGGGCCCGGGCCATCATCTGACGCAGGGCGGCGCGGATTGTCTCGCGCCCGATGGAGTCGACCGCCTGCGCCACTTCGGGCGCGCGGATCGCCTCGGCGACCGCCAGCCGGAATACCGCGACCACCGCGGGATCGGTTATCTCGCGTAGGATCTGCGTTCCGAAGGAAGTCAGCACCAGCGCGAGGGTCTCGCGATCATGCGGCTCCGGCGCGTCGGCGGGTACCTGCAGGCGTTGGGCGCGCCTGCTGATGCACGCGACGAGCAGCGCCTGCTTGTTGCCCACCAGCGCGTACAGCTCTCGCTTCGAGACGCGCGCGCGCGTGGCGATCTCGAGCGTGCTGGTCGCCGCGTATCCGCGCTCCATGAAGGCCGCGAACGCCGCGTCCAGGATACGCGCGCGCGCCGCGGTCACGTCACCCCCTTCCCGAGACACCGTCGACATCGTTGCCCTCCCCCTAGCGTGTGTCCTTGACTTATGGTACCGCCCAGTACCACATTCCCGCAATACCCGGTACCGCCGGGTACCACACAGTCGGGAGGCGACGATGTTGAAACCCAGAATCCTCGTGACCGGCGCGACCGGAAAGACTGGCCGCGTTGTGGTCGCCGAGCTGCTGAAGGCTGGCTATCCCGTCCGCGCCATGGTGCACCGAGAGGACGGCCGCAGCGCGCGGCTGAAGGCGCAGGGGGCCGAGATCGCGGTCGCCGAGATGAGCGACGTCGAGCGCGTCGCCGACGCACTGCGAGACGTTCAACGCGCCTACTACTGCCCCCCCTTCGATCCCTACATGATTCAGGGCGCGGTCGCCTTCGCCGTTGCCGCCAAGGAGTCCCGACTCGAGCACATCGTCGGCCTCACGCAGTGGCTGGCGAGCCCCTCGCATCCGGCCCTCATGACGCGGCAGCTCTGGCTCGTCGACCGCCTGTTCTCGATGACGCCCGGGATCGGGCATACGATTGTGCGACCGGGCTACTTCGCCGACGCCTACCTTGCGCTGACCGGGCTCGCAGCCCGTGTCGGTGTCTTCCCTTGGGTGTACGGCGACAGCCGTAACGCGCCACCCTCCAACGAGGACATCGCGCGCGTCGCCGTCTCGGCGCTGATGGCTCCCGCGCGGCACGCGGGGAGGAGCTACCGCCCCACGGGACCGGAGCTTCTCGGCGCGCAGGACATGGCCAGGGCGATCGGCGCGGCCGTCGGACGGGCCGTGAGGGTCGCGCCAACGCCGGCCCCGGTGTTCCTGAAGGCCATGCGGAGCTTCGGCTTCTCGATCGATGTGATCAGCGGCGTTCGCTACTACCTCGACGATCACAGGCGCGGCGCGTTCGAGCTGGGCGCGCCCACGACCGACGTGCTCGAGGTGACCGGCCGCCCCGCGGAGGATTTCGAGACGATCGCGCGTCGCTACGCGGCGATGCCGGCCAATCAGCGCATGCCCGGCGGTCGCCTGCGCGAGCTCGCGCGACTTCTGATCGCCCCGCTCCGCTCCGACGTCGATCTCGACCGCTACGACCGCGAGCTGCGCCAGCCCTTACCGTCGGCACCGCAGTTCGCCCCGGAGTCCGACGTTTGGCGCCGCGAGCACGACACTGGCGCGGAGGTCGACAGGTCGATGGCGCACCCGCAGCAGATGCTCGCCTAGCTCGGCGACGCATTCGATCGACGGTTACTCAGCCACGGAGAGCACATGTCCCCGCAACTCGGCTTTTTCGTGAGTATCGCGTTCAGCGTCGTCGCGTGGGGGATCGTCACTTCACGCTACGTCTGGCCCCGACTCCGCGTCCTCCGGCAGTCTGAGGCGCTTCGGCCGATTCTCGTCCTGCACACCTTCCGCTTCCTCGGGCTGTCGTTCCTGGTCCCCGGGGTGGTTTCGCCCGCTCTGGCGCCCAGCTTCGCTCACCCCGCCGCGTACGGGGACATCGCCGCGGCAGCACTCGCGTTGCTGTCGCTGGCATTGCAGCCACGTGCCGTCGGCGTCCTCGTCGCCTGGATCTTCAACCTCTGGGGCTCGGTCGACCTCCTGAATGCCTTTTACAAGGCGAATGCCGTCGGGCTCTCACCGGGGCAGTTGGGAGCCGCCTACTTCATACCGACCCTCGTCGTACCGATGCTGCTCGTGACGCATGCCGTCGCGTTCCGAATTCTTCTGCGACATGAAGATGCAGCGGCAGCGCAAGAGAGCGGGCTGCCAGCGTGAGGCGGCAGGTCGGCCGTCGGCGCCGCCCCCTCGGCCGCGCTGGACATTCGAGTCGGGACGCCAGCTGCCCGCGGAGCAGGAAGCCGACCAGGAGCGCGGCACCCGGTGGTGACGCGAGCTCGCCGCTCCGCTTCGGCCGCGCGGACCTACTTCTCGGCCTCGCGGTACCACTCCGGCGGCAACTCGTCGTTGTGGCCGCTCATGGCCCTCCTCACCGGGATGCGCGTGGCCGCCTAACGCCCGAGCTCAGCTGCGGGCGCTGAGCGTCCAGGCGGGAAGATGCCGCCCGGCGGCGGAGGCGTCTAGGCGCGCAACCTCATGACTCCCAAGAGCGCCCGTCGGCTGCAGCGTCTCGTTAGACAGCCGCACCGGGGGCCGTCCCTGCCGCCTGCCGCTCGCGCTCGAGGCGGTGCCACTCGAACGCGCCGCGCACGCCGACGGCGTAGCAGACGCCGAATACCGCGAGAAATACGAGCGCAGCCGCGTTGTGGCGCGCCCACCACGTGCCGCCCTCGATCCACACGGTGACGGCGAGGAGGAGAGAAGCCGCGCCACGGGACCGCCGGGCAGTGCCGGTCGCGAGCGCGGCGAGGAGCAGTGGGTACGCGAACGGCGCGGCCG
>JBJMNL010000102.1:0-1826 GCA_045804285.1 Gemmatimonadaceae bacterium | reverse complement strand
GTGTGATTCACGCGTTCACGAAAGCGACAGGCCTGGGCCGCGGGACCGCGGCCGCGACCGCCACGGCGACGACGCTTGCCGCGGCGATCACCGCCACCACCACCGCCACCACCGCCGCCACCCTCGCCGCGCGGGCGATCGCCGCCGCCGGCGCCTCCGCCGGATCCGGAGTCGGCCGAACAGTTGGTGAAGATGGAGCTGCCGCCGTCGCCGCCACCACCACCGCCACCACCGCCGCCACCGCCGCGCTGCTCGGAGCGCGCGTCGCCGCCGAAGGACTGCGTCTGCGGCTCGTTTCTCGGATTCTGATTGTCAGCCATGTCTTAGAACTCCAACCCGCCCTCGCGGGCGCCGTCGGCCACCGCCTTCACGCGGCCGTGGTACTTGTACCCAGCACGGTCGAACACGACCTGGGTGATCCCGGCCTCCTTGGCGCGGGCCGCGAGCAGCTTCCCGACCTCGCCCGACTTGTCGATCTTCCGCCCCTCGAGCTTCGTGTCGGAGATCGTCATCAGCGTCCGCATGGACGCGTCGTCGACGAGCTGCGCGTAGATGTGCTTCAGCGAGCGGAAGACCACCAGGCGCGGACGCTCCGGCGTCCCCTCGACCTTCTTGCGGACGCGGAGGTGGCGGCGGAAGCGCTTCTCGGCGCGCGTCTTCGGAATGCGCATCTTGGGCATTACTTACCTCCCGCCTTGCCCGCCTTGCGGCGGATCTGTTCGCCCTGGTACTTGATCCCCTTCCCCTTGTACGGCTCGGGGGGACGGAGACTGCGGAGCTCGGCGGCGACCTGCCCCACCACTTGCTTGTCCGCGCCGTCGACGACGATCGACGTCGGCGTCGGCGCCGAGAGCTTGATGCCGGCCGGCGCCCGGTACTCGACCGGGTGCGAGAAGCCGAGCGCGAGCTGCAGCCCGTAGGGGCGGTTCTCGGCCTTGTAGCCGACGCCCACGATGTCGAGCTGCTTCTGGAACCCCTTCGTCACCCCCTCGACCATGTTGGCGACGAGGCTGCGCGAGAGGCCGTGCAGCGCCTTGTGGCGCGGCTCGTCCGAGGGACGGTTCACGACCACCTGGTCGTTCTCGACGGCGACCCGGATGTCGGCCGGAAGCGTGCGCGAGAGCTCCCCCCGCGGCCCCTTCACCTTCACCGTGTTGCCGGCGACGGTCACCGTGACGCCCTTGGCCAGCGGCACGGGCAGTTTACCGATACGCGACATTGTCGGGGCTCCTTAGTAGACGACCGCGAGGAGCTCGCCGCCGGTGCGCGCCTGGCGCGCCTGGCGGTCCGACATGATCCCCTGCGAGGTGCTCAGGATCGCCATCCCGAGCCCGTTGCGCACGCGCGGGATCTCGGTGACGCCGACGTACTTGCGCAGCCCCGGGGTCGACACGCGCTGCAGGTCCCGGATCACCGGCTGCCCACCCTGCGCGTACTTGAGGACGACGCGGAGCAGCTTGCGCCCCTCCTCGGTCTCCAGCGTCCGGTAATCCTGAATGTAGTTGTTCTCCTTCAGGATCCGGGCGATCTCGATCTTCAGCTTGGAAGCCGGCATGTCCACGCGGCGGTGCTTCGATCCGCAAGCGTTGCGGATCCGCGTGAGCATGTCGGCGACCGGGTCGGTCATGCTCATGTGGCGTTCTCGCTCCTATCGTATCCCGGTGGCCGGGTCGTTTAGGAATTGATGATGAGGGCCCAGGTAGCAAGTACCTGGTCCCGGGTACCTGACTACCAGCTCGCCTTGCGGACGCCCGGGATCATCCCGTTGAGCGCCAGCTCGCGGAAGCAGATGCGGCAGAGGCCGAACTTGCGCAGGAAGGCCCGCG
>JBJMNL010000101.1:0-6606 GCA_045804285.1 Gemmatimonadaceae bacterium | reverse complement strand
GCGTCACGATCGGCTGCGCGGCGACGGCCGACACCGTGGAGCTGCGCGTGAGCGACACGGGGCCCGGCATCCCGGCGGACAAGCAGGAAGCGATCTTCGAGCCGTTCGTGCAGCTCGGGCGCTCGCTCACGACCGGGCACGAGGGGACAGGGCTCGGCCTCGCGATCAGCCGGCAGCTCGCGCGGGCGATGGGGGGCGACCTCACCGTCGCGAGCGTGGGCGACGGGGCGACGTTCAGCCTGCGCCTGCCGGCGCTGTGAGGGCGCCGGACTCAGTAGATGTAGACCGGCGTGCCGACGGGGACGTTGTCGTAGAGCCAGGAGATGTCCGCGTCGCGCAGGCGCACGCAGCCGTGCGTCACCGCCGCGCCGACGGTGGCCTCGTCGGGCGTGCCGTGGAGCAGAAAACCGTCGCCCAGGTCGAGCCGGTAGCGCCCGAGCTCGCCGACGATGCGGCGATTGATCGTCCCCATGGGGGGGACGAAGAGCGTGTCGCCGAGGACGATCTCCTCGTCGGTCGGGAGGGGCTCGACGCGCGCGGAGCCGGGCGGGAGGAGGCCGACGCGCCGGTCGCGGATGACGAGGCGGCTCCCGTCAGCGAGCGTCACGCCGCGGCGCGGGATCCGCGCCAGCCACAGCCCGTAGTCGCGCGCGACCTCCGCGTAGTGCCAGTCGGGGGGCGTCCAGTACGGGTTGGGCTCCTTGCCGCGCACGACGCGGCGGCCGGGCGGCGTGTCGAAGGTCCAGACGTGGCCGTCGTAGACGAGCGTGTCGCGGCTGGCGACGGCGGCGGGCGCGACGCGCAGCGTGTCGCCGCCGCGTAGCACGTACACCTGCCGGTCGAAGAGCGAGATGACGACGCGGAGCCGCGGGTCGCGCCGGGCGGCGCGCCGCGCGCTCACCGACGCGATGCTGTCGGCGCGCGACACGTAGCGGGGGCGGAGCGGCGCGGCGATCGTCAGCGCGGAGTCGGGAGCCGACGCGGCGAGCGAGTCCACTACCGCGGCGACCGCCACGACGCCCGTCGCCGCGGCGAGGAGGGGGTTGGCGAGGACGGGCAGGTCGAGGCGCGGCACGAGCGCCGGCGCCGCCTGCGTCCCCCCCGCCGCCGGCTGCAGGAGCAGCAGCGCCGCGGCGACGATCGACCGCGCGAGGGCGCCGCAAGCGCGGCGCCCCGCCCCGCCGCCGCGCGACGGGCGGGCGGCGGGGCCGAGGGTCCTACGAAGCATCAGGGCCGAGCTGGAGATCGCCAGGAGATCGCCATCGCGTCGCCGCGGCGTCGCGGCCTCCGCGTCCGTCTCGCCGGCATCCGTAGAGGCGCGGTTCGCGCCCCTACGGATGCCGCCAAGCTCACCTCGGCGGCCTGCTGGTCGCGGCCGAGTCGCGTCGCATGCTCGTATCGCGGCGCATCGAGGTATCGGTCGGAGTCGTCACGGCCCCGGCCGCGCCCGGCGCGCCCGGCGCACCGGCCGCACCTCTCGTGGTGTCGGGCGTGCCCACGGACGGAGATGGGTACCGAGATGGGGACGGAGATGGCGAGGGCGACGGCGTCACGGCGGCGCCCGCTGCGCCGGCGCCGCCGGTCGAGCTCGTGTCGGACATGCCGCCCTGTTCCTTGCGCACGCGGATGTGGCGCGACGACCGCGCGCCCGCCCTCGTGCTATCGCTCGCCCTGCCCGAGACGCCCGTCGTATCGCGCCCGCCCGCGGTCGGGGCGCTGCGGCTCGAGGTGTCCTGTGGCGGCGTGGTCTGCTGCGCCGAGGCGGTGGCGGCGCTCCCGAGCGTGAGCGCGGCGGCGACGCCAAGCGCACACGTCACTGCGAACTTCGAAGTCATACCTTCCTCCCAACGTCTCGCCCGAAAAGGCCAGCCCCGCGGGCGAACACGGTCGGGATGCCGGCGATCCCAGCCTGGATCGCTCCGGTCCACGGGTCGGCGCGGCATCACACGCCGCGCCGACCCGTGCGCTTGCGAAGCCCGGTGGGCTCCGTCCGAAGCAGGCTGCGCACCTCGTGCGCGCGCCGGCGGTCCCGCGCGACGGCATCGTCGCGGCACTGCCCGCCGTTGCGCATTCCGTATGCCGCAAGGCGTGCCGCCACGCGACAGCAGCGCGGGCGCCGCCGAGCTCTGCCGCGCGCGCGTTAGGCACGCGGCCGCGTCCGGCACGGAGATCGCATTTTCCGTCACGGCCGGGGCCGCCGATCCGTGGGGACCCACGCTTCCGGCGCGATCTCCGGCCACCCGGGTCGGGGGGAGTGGCGGCGGAGCCGCCACCCGGTCAATGTACGCAAGCGTACGGATGATTCCGCATAAGTCAATGCATAACAAGGACTTGCGACGCATTTCCGGCAACGCTATACTGACGCCCGCGAGGGGCTGGACGGCGCCCGGCGCAGCGCGCACGGGGCGCATCAGTGGGCTCCAAACGACGTCGCGGGTCGCACTCACCGCGGACGAGTGGTGGTGCGGCGCACGCGGCGAGCCCGTCCGGCAGACGACATCCCCTCACGCGAATCTCCTGGAGCCGCCTACGGCGCCGCATCGCACTGGTGCTGCGCGTCGCGCAGCCGCGCGGCACCGCCCGACCAAGCCGCCTCGGCCGCGATGACGCCACACGCCACGATCCACCCGAACGCAGAGCTGAACCGCATCATCACCGCGCTTCCCGCGGAGACGCGGGAGCGGCTCGCGCCGCATCTCGAGCTCGTCTCGCTCCGCGTGAGGGACCCGCTGCACGATGCGCGTGGGCCGGTCGAGCACGTCTATTTCCCGCTGAACGCGGTCGTGTCGCTCGTTTCGGACATCGACGACGGCGTGACGGTGGAGCTGGCGACGCTGGGCAACGAGGGAATGGTCGGGATCGCCGTCTTCCTGGCGGGCGAGACGATGCCGTACCGCGCCTTCACGCAGGTGCCGGGCGCGACGCTGCGCCTGCCGGCGCGGGTCCTGGTGGCGGAGATGGCACGCGACCAGGAGCTCGGCGACGTGCTCAAACGCTACACGCAGGCGCTCCTCGTGCAGGTGGCGCAGACGGCGGCGTGCAACCGGATCCACCGCGTCGAGGAGCGGTGCGCGCGCTGGCTCCTGATGACCCACGACCGCGTGGGGCGCGCGGAGCAGTTCCCGCTGACGCAGGAGTTCCTGGCGCAGATGCTCGGCGTGCGCCGCGCGACGGTGACGGTGGCGGCGGGAATGCTGCAGCGCGCGGGGCTGATCCGCTACACGCGCGGGAAGATCACGGTCGTCGACCGCCCGCGGCTGGAGGCGGCGTCGTGCGGCTGCTACCGCGTCGTGCGCGACGAGACGGACCGGCTGCTGGGGTCGGAGCCGCGGCGCGTGGCGCTCAGCGCGTAACGCTGCGGGGCCGGCTCCCACTCGAGGAGGCCGGCCCCGCATGGCTGCTACGAGGCGCCGCGCGCGCCGCGCGCGCCCGTCAGGGCGAGGCCGCCGGGCGCTCGGTGCTCGAGACCGCCGCGCCGCCACCGGCCACGCGGTCCTCGCGCTCCAGGATGCCGGCGAGCGTCCGCGCGAACGCCCGCTGCCCGATGGGGAGCGGGAGCGCGGGGAGCCCGCGCAGGGCGGCCATGCGCTCGGTCTCCTCGCGTCCGCGGGACGAGCTGAACAGGACCACCCTGCTTCCGGCCGAGGCCGCGCAGCGGTAGAGGCGGGTCTCCGCCGACCGGTCGTCATCACCGTCGACCAGCACCACGCTCGGCTGCAGCCGGGCGATCGAGTCGGCGACGGCCTCCGGTGGGGTGGGGTAGACGGGGGAGTAGCCCGAGACTTCGGCGAGGGCGCCGAGCAGCGCCCCGATTGCCGCGTCGCTCGCGATCACGAGCACGGCTCCCTTGGTCATGTATCTCTGGTGAATGCGTTCCAAGGCGGGACGGTACGCTAGCGTACCGCGGACGGGCGTAGTTTACGGCTGTCGAACGTTAGCGCAAGCTCATCCGTTCGGGAATCGGGGCAGGGCGAGGTAGTCACGGCCGAGTACGCTTCAATCGCCCGGATCGAGGACGAGAAGCGCGGCGAGGCAGAGGTCGGATGGCGCGTCATAGGGCGCGTCCGGCCGGCAGGTATCGTTCCGTTGCGGCGCGGGGTTCGTGGCGCCGAGAGCCGCGACGGCGCGCAGCCAGGGCTCATCGCCCAACTCGGCGCGCGCGAGCCGGTCGAGCGTCCACTCCGCGCCGGCGCCGCAGGGCGCGAGCGCGGCCCGGCGTGCCTCACGGGCGAGCGGGGCGACGAGGGCGCGACGATGATGCGGGGCGCGCCGCACGACGGCGGCGATGCGCTCGACGATGCGGCGCCTGGCCCTCGCCACCCCGACGTCCCCGAGGCCGGCGACGGCCGCGACGCGACGCGCGGCGATCCAGCGCTCGACCGCCTGCGCGGCACGGTCTGCGGCCGCGGGGTCGAGCGGCGCCTCGGGGGCCGCGTCGGCCAGCTCGACGGCGCGGCGCACGAGGGCGGGGGCCGCGCTCGGGGGGCCACCGTCCAGCGCGCCGAGCAGGCATGGGACGATGGCGCGGGCGACGGGGTCGGCGGGGACGCAGAGCGCGAGAAAGCCCGGGATTGGCGAGCGAAGGGCGGCGACGACAGGGGGCGCGCGGCGCGGCTGCTCGCCACCGTGCGAGCCCGACGAGCCCGACGACCGCGGCTCGCCGCGGGCGGGGCGGGCATGCGAGGCGGCGAGCCAGCGAGCGAGCAGCCGTCGGGTGTGCTCGGCGTGCACGGGCGCGCCGACTTCGGTGGGCCGGGCGGCGCCGGGCTCGTCGAGGAGCGTCGCGAGGGCGGGAAGGACGTCGCTCGCCGGGCCCACGGCGTCGCCGGCGAGGCGCAGCTTCTCGCGCAGGCGGCGCTCAACGCCGAGCAGGGCTTCGGCGCTCGCCGGCGGCGCGAGCGCGTAGACGGCGACGCGGGCGTGGGGGGAGCCGAGCCTGGCGACTCGCCCCACGCGCTGCTCGAGGCGCGCCGGTGTCCAGGGGAGGTCGAGGTGCACGACGACCGACGCGTCCTGCAGGTTGACTCCCTCGCTCAGCAGGTCGGTGGCGAGGAGGAGATCCACGCGCTCGGCGATCGCGGGCGGCGGCGCGCCGGATCCGCGCGGGGCGAAGCGGGCGAGCGCGTCGCGGCGCGTGAGGGGGCCGCCGGCGACAGTGGCGCCGCGCGCGGTGAGGGCGGCGACGCGGAGGCGGCCGCGCAGGCGGCGAAAGAGGGCGTTCACCGTCTCCGCGTACGCCGCGAAGGCGACGACCTTCTCGCCCGGGTGGCGCGCGCACAGGTCGGCGAGGAGGGCGGCGCGCGAGTCGTCGCGAGCGTCGGAGGCGCGAAGGCGGGCGAGCAGGGCGCGGGCGGCGGTCTCGTGGTCGCGGATGGCCGCGAGCAGCGACTCGGCGTGCAGCGATTCGGCGTGCAGCGGCCGATCCCGTCGCGGGAAGGGCGCGGAGTCCGACGGCGACGGGGCGAGGAGCTCGGCGAACGCGAGCTGTACCGATTCGCCGTCGGTGGTCCAGGCGGCGAGCTCACCGCGTGTGGGATAGCGTCCGCGCTCGAGCGAGGCGGCGAGGGCGGCGCCGCGCGCGAGGCGGCGCCGGAGGGCGTTGGCGAGTGCGGCGTCGCTCGACGCCCACTGGCGCACGAGCGACCGCACGAGGAGGGCGCCGCCGTCCCCGCCATCGCTCGGCGGCAGTGGCGGGGGGAGCGCGAGCAGCGCGTCGAGCAGCGCGTCGTGCGGGGGGAGCGGGACCCAGACCGGCGAGGCCACCAGGGGAAGTCGGTCGGCGGAGCGTGGGGGCGAGGCGAGGAGGGGTCCGGCGAGCGCCGCGTGGCCGCGGCGGACGACGAGGCGGGCGAGGGCGGCGTCGTCGAGCGAGCGGGCGCGGGCGCCGAGGAAGAGCGCGAGGAGGGCGGTGAGGTCGGCGCGCCGGTTGTGGATCGGGGTGGCGGAGAGGAGGAGGAGGCGGGCGTGGGCCGCGAGGCTGGCGAGCGCGCGGTAGCGGCGCGTGCCCGGCGTGCGGGCGTGGTGCGCCTCGTCGACGACGACGAAGTCCGGGGCGGCGCGGAGCTCCGCGCCGCCCCGTCGTGTGCGCGGGTGGCTCAGCGACTCGATCGACAGGAAGGAAGCTCGCAGGCCAGCCGCGGCGAGCGCGTGGCGCCACATGTCGCGCAGCGCGGCGGGGGCGACGATCGCCGGGTGCCGGGCGTCGCGCGCGAGGGCGAGGGCGACGTAGGTCTTGCCGAGCCCGACCTCGTCGGCGAGGAGGGCGCCGCCGAACTCGGCGATCGCCGCGCGGAGGCGAGCGACCGCGTCGAGCTGGTGGGGGCGAAGGGTGAGGGCGCCGAGTCGGTCGGCGTCGTCCGGTGAGTGGGGGTGGGCCGAGGGGTAGGTGAGCCACCCGCTGGCGATCGCCGCGCGCACCGTGGCGGCGCGAGCCACGGTCGGGAGGGGGAGGGGGAGGGGCGGCGTCAGCGGGCGTTCCATGCGAGGAGTGGGGCGAGCGCGGTGGTGCGGAGCGCGTAGGCGTCGAGCGCGGCGGCGAGCAGCTCGTCGTCGCCGAGCGGGGCTCCGGCGAGGGCGCGGGCGGCGAGCGGGGCGAGGATCGCGCGG
>JBJMNL010000100.1:0-10852 GCA_045804285.1 Gemmatimonadaceae bacterium | reverse complement strand
GGTCCATTCGCGACGACCTCCGCTCCGATGCTGAGCGCATGCCTGGCCACTCGGACGCACTACATCGACATCACGGGCGAGATTGAAGTGTTCGAGGCGATGTGGTCGCGAGAAGAGGAGATCGAGCGGGCCGGTATCACCGCAGTGCCTGGAGCAGGATTCGACGTGGTTCCGACCGACTGTCTCGCGGCGTACGTGGCGAGCAGATCGGACCGACCGACCGCGCTGGTCATGGCGCTGCGCGGGTTGGAGAGCGCATCGCAAGGCACGCTGCGCACGGCCATTCGCCAGGTGGCACAACCGGTTTTGTGCCGGCGATCGGGAGCCATCGTCCCCCTCGATGACCGATCCCCCCGCTGGATCGACTTCGGCTCCGGCGATGAACCCTGTGTTCCCGTTTCATGGGGCGACGTCGCCACGGCATTTCATACCACTGGCGTAGGGAACGTCACGGTCTACTTCCGCCGAACGCCCCTGTTCCGTGCAGCGGATATTCTCGGGAAGCTGTTCGGGCCAGTGCTGCGGAGTCGAATCGGCCAGAAGGGGTTGGCGGCGATCGTCCGACGTTTTCCAGAGGGACCTGGCCAGGCCGAACGCATCGGCCATCGGGCCACGATCTGGGCGGAAGCGATCGACTCGTCGGGCAGGTCGTTCCGGGCGATGCTCTCCACACCAGATGCCTACGACTTCGCGGCGAACTGCGCCTTGGAGATTTCCTCGCGAATCAGTTCGCTGCCGGCGGCACTCGGCTTGGTGACTCCGGCCCAGGCATTCGGCGCCGATTTCGTGCTGACTCTGCCGGGATGCTCCCGTACGGACATTCCGTCTACAGCGCGCCCTTGATGGCCGCCAGACGTGCGCGAGATCTACGGCGGAGGAGCGAGTCGGAGCCTCGCGGCCATCTTCACCAGGTCGGCCACGGAATCGGCGTGCATCTTTCGCATCACGCGCCCACGGTGCGCCTTTACTGTTATCTCGCTGATGCCGAGCTCCGCCGCGACCTGCTTGTTCAACCGGCCCGAGACCACCCGCGTCATGACCTCTCGCTCGCGCCGGCTGAGTGACGCGTACCCGTCCCGGAGCGCCCGCAACTCGGCCTGCCGGCCACGTTCAGCGTGACTACGTTCGAGGGCGTTGCGAATGGCGCCCAGTAGGACGTCGTCGCCGAACGGCTTCGTCAAGAACTCGACGGCGCCCGCCTTCATCGCCTGCACGGTCATCGGGATGTCCCCGTGGCCAGTGATGAAGATGATTGGCATGTCCATGCGGTCACTCGCCACATGCTTCTGGAGGTCGAGTCCGTTGAGGCCCGGCAGCGACACGTCGAGCACCAGGCAGCTCGCACCGTCCACGCGTGGGCGCGCGAGGAACTCCGGCGCCGACGCGAATGTCTCCACACGCCAGCCGGCGTGGCGGAGCATCAATTCCAGCGACTCGCGCACCGAGATGTCGTCATCGACCACGAACACGACGGACCCCGTCTGTGATGGTGCCGCCACCGCCGATTCGCGGCCCGGCGCGGTCGAGGGATTCACGTTGGCCCCCGTGTGCACGGCAACTCCGGCCAGGTCAGCCCAGCTCAGCCAAGCGCGGTCGCCACGGCATCGAGCAGCGCCGTCGCGCTGAACGGCTTGAACAAGCACTCCACGGCACCCTCTTCCAGCATGCGCGGGCGGACGTTCTCGTCTCTCCGAGCGGTGATGTAGACGATCGGCATCTCCTGCCTGCGGCGCCTCAATTCCCGGTGGAGATCCGGTCCGGTCATGCCCGGCATCGCGATGTCCAGGATAAGGCACTGCGTCTGGCCAACGAGTCCCGACGCGAGGAACTCTTCGGCCGACGAAAACGCATGGACCCTGAAGCCGCACACCTTCAGCAGGTCCGGCAGCGACTCACGCACGGACTCGTCGTCATCGACGATGGACACGAGCGACGGTAGAACTGTCACGGATTCCCCGGGCCATGTGCCCCTGCTGTCACGGCAGGCTCCCGACCGGCGCCAGGACCGTCGACGCCCGTCACACCGTCCGCTGCGCAGGGAATAGCAAACGCGAACGTCGTCCCTCGACCGTCATTCGGTGCCGCCCATATGCGACAGGATACGCGTCTCCACGGACGACTGGCGATGATACCTTGGTATCGGTTGGCCGCACCACCTCCTCCGACCGACACCATCGTGCACGGGATTCCCTTCCCGCTCGGCAGATCTGCGTCGCGCACGATCGCGCTTCCGGCGCGAACGCGCGCCCATCACGGGTTCCTCATTGCGGGTGCCGCGTCCCCGACGCACCCCTGACCGCGGGGAATGGAAAACGCGAAGGTGGCACCTGGCCCGTCATTTGGCTCGACCCAGAGACGGCCATGATGTCTCTCGACGATCGAGCGGCTGACCGACAGCCCGATACCCATGCCGCCACTCTTCGTCGTGTAGAACGCATCAAAGAGCCTGTCCATGCTCTGACGGTCGACGCCGACGCCGTCGTCCCGCACTGTCACGCGCACACGATCTCCGTCCTCGCGTTCGGTTCTGATCAGCAGGTGCCGCGGACGATCGTCAACGCCGGCCATTGCCTCCGAGGCGTTGCGGAGCAGGTTCAGAACGACCTGCTGGAGCTGGACACGATCGCCGATGACCGGCGGGAGGTCGCCGGCCAGCTCCGACTGGAGAGCCACGCGGTTTCTCTGAAAGTCGCTCAGCGACAGCGCGATGACCTCTCGAGTCGCCTCGTTCAGATCAACCGACTCCAGCGTGAATTCCTTCTTGCTGAACAGGGCTCGCAACCGCGCGATCACGTCCGCAGCACGGTTGCCGTCGCGAATGGTCCGCCTCGCGGTCTCGCGCGCACCTTGGACATCTGGAGGATCGTCGGCCAGCATTCGCAGACCGGTGCTGGCGTTGGTGATGATGCCCGAGAGCGGCTGGTTGACCTCATGGGCGATCGAGGCGGTCAACGCGCTCAGCGTCGTGACCCGTGCCACACGGGCGAGCTCCGAGCGGGCCCTGTTCAGCGCCTCCTCGGCGATCTTGCCCTCCGTCACGTCCTGAAGGGCGCCGATGAGCACGGGTCGACCCGCGATCCGCTCAATGACGTGGGCGATGCCGCGCACGTGCTTCACGGCGCCTCGGCGGGTCACGATCCGGAAGACGAGGTCGACGTCCATGCCCGCCATGCCGCGCGCGATCACAGCGTCGAACGATGGCAGGTCCTCGGGATGGACGACCTCCCGAACCGCCTGCACCGTGACCCTGGCCGCGGGATCGAGCTCGAAGATGCGGTAGGCCTCCTCGGACCAGTTGTGGTCGTCGGCCACCAAATCCGAGACGAAGCTGCCCGTCTTGCTCAGCCGCTGGGCTTCGGCAAGACGGCCGTACGCCTGCTCGAGCTCCGCCTCGGCCCGCCTTCGATCTTCGATGTCGGTGTTTATCCCGTACCACTTGACGATGTCTCCCTTCTCGTCGCGCAGGGGGCTCGCACGGAGGAGGAACCACCGATACGCTCCGTCATGCCTGCGCAATCGTGCTTCGGCCTCTCCCGGTTCTTGAGACGCCATGATGCGTCGCCACGTGGCAGCCAACTCGTTCGAGTCGTCAGGATGCACCGCAGCCGTCCAGCCCCAATCCCTCGCCTGCTCCGCGGAAAGGCCCACGAAGTCAAGGTAGTGCTGATTGAAGAAGTCGGCCGTTCCGTCCGGGCGCGCCGACCAGGCCAGCGCCGGAATCGTGTCGATGATCAGTTGGAGATTGCGTTCGCTGCGCTTGAGCGCGTCCTCCGCGCGCTTCCACTCGTCAATGTCCGTTAACAGCACCCACCAGCGAACGATGTGCCCGTTCGTATCGCGAACAGGAAAGCCGCTGTTCTGAAACCAACGATAGACGCCATCCGACCGCCGAAAGCGCTGCACGATGTCGTATGGAGTGCCGGACGCGATCGATCGGGTGAAGACCTCGACCACGTGGGGCAGGTCTTCAGGGCGAACCGTGCCGTTCGTCCCCCACTGCCTCAGTTCCTCCAACGTCTGGCCGAAGTACTCCAATAGCTGGCGATTGACGACTTCGACTTCGCCGGTCGGCGTCAGCAGCCCGACCAGGCCGGGTATGCTGTCCACGATCAAGCGCGACTCGCGTGCGCTGGTGCGCAGCGCTTCTTCTGCTCGCCGACGCTCCACGACCGCCTTCTTCAACTCTGCATTGGCTGAGGCGAGTTCACTCGTTCGTTGCCCGACGCGTTCGTCGAGTTCGTTCACGACTCGCCTCCGTTCGCCGGTGAGGCGTGCCTGCTGCAGCCCGATGGCCGCCTGATTCGCGGCGACATCGAGAAGGAGCCTCTCCGTCTGCCCCGGGAAGTCGCACCTCTGGGATCCGGCAACGAGGACGCCGATCTCACCCTGGAGTCCGAGGCGCGCGCACGCGACCCTCAGATCGACATCGCCGATGCACACCCGCGCGCTCGGAGGCCATTTCAGTGGGGCATCTCCCAGCGACCGATCGAGTACCTCACCGATCTCCCGTCCCCGGGCCATCCGCTCCAGTGGTTCAGCGACCCGCATCCTCTCAACGGTAGGTCTCCCGTCCGGATCGGTCAGGCGCACATACACGAAGGCGAGGGGGAGCATCGCGAGGAGGGCGTCCAGCAAGGTGCTGACGATCCGAGGCGGCTCGCCGCCCGCCCAGACGGCAGGAAGCGCAACGAGGCTGGCCAGGTCATTCAGACAGCCACGCAGCCGCGCGACTTCCTCGGCCGCAGAGTCGACTGGTGCACTCACGTCACACCGCCGTCGCGCGGCGCATGGCCCGATTCGCTTGCCGCTCCGGAAATTCTGGGACGAGGCGCTCCGGAGGAACGAAGAACGGATGCGGATTCACCACGTGAATCGCCCTGTCGCCGCGGTCGCACCCGTCCTTCATGAACGGCAGCAGCACACGATACTCTTCGTCGTCGCTGCTGAAGAGCGTGCAGACGTGACGTGTGTCGCCGAGGTGCGAGCCGGCCAGGGAGATGGCTGCCGTGCGGTTCTTCATGGTGCTCTCCTTCCACCTGTATTCACCAGGGCACGAGCGAGTTCCTACCGGGTAGCGCATCGGCGATGCGCCGGAGCTCGCCATTCATTCCCGGCTCGCGTAACGACCGCGTAGCGACGAGATCCGTCGCGCTGCCGGGGCGGATCGGGCAGACCCTGGTATTGTTACAGGCGATGTCAGGCCGCGCGGAAGGTGCGCCAGGCGTGCTGGGCCGATCGCGCCGCCGACGAGAGCGCGCTTCGCACCAGTCTCCTGTCCTCGGGCCGCGACGCGCACGCGGCACGCCGGGAGCGCTCCCAGCGTGGAGTGGTCTGACCCGGATCTCTGGACCGCGAGGTTGCCTTTCTCGACCGACCCGGCCGGGCCGACCTTCGAGGCGATCTGTGCTACGACTGGCGCACGAGCACTGACGCCGATGCCAAGTGGCAAGTGTGGATGCAGAGGCTGCCGCGCCTGCTGGTCATCCGGGGTACATACGACCTACGGCAGCAGACGAGATCGCGGCGTTGATCGGACGGGTTGTCGCTTCCTCGCGCTGAGGGCTCCTGGCGCCCGCGTCGAGTGGAGCACGCGCGCGTCGCGCCGACCGATACCACAGTGCCGACCGATACCATCGTGTAATGGCGTGGTCTCGACGCTCTCGAAAGATTGCCTCCACACTGGGCGAGGTTGCATCCGGACGACTGGATGCGCGTCACGAACAGCTCTTCCAGGAGGAGTCCACCACGATCCATCTCGGCACTGGTCCGTACCTCGGCGCGAGCGACGCCGCGCGTGCCCGGGACAGCACGGCCCGCCTCTGCATCTGCGCACTCGGCCTCACCTTCTCCTTGTCCAGTCCAGCGCTGGCAGAGGCCCAGACCACCGGCGCGGGCCCTCAGGCCCGGCCGACACTCTCGGGGGAATCCATCATGACGCAGCCCAACACCGTGAACGCGCCGGCCGCGGCACCGGCCTCGCGCGAGGCGGCCGGCGAGGTCGCGATCCGCCCCTTCCGCGCGCAGGTGCCCGACGCCGACCTCGCCGACCTCCGCCGCCGGCTCTAGGCGACGCGATGGCCCGACAAGGAGACCGTCGCGGATGCGTCGCAGGGCGCGCAGCTCGCGAACCTGCAGGAGCTCGTCCGCTACTGGGGCTCGGACTACGACTGGCGCAAGGGCGAGGCGAAGTTGAACGCCTTTCCGCAGTTCATGACGAGGATCGACGGGGTCGACATCCACTTCTTCCACGTCAAGTCGCGCCACCCGAACGCAATGCCGGTGATCATCGCGCACGGGTGGCCGGGCTCGGTCTTCGAGCAGCTGAAGATCATCGAGCCGCTCACCGACCCGACGAAGCACGGCGGCCGCGCCGAGGACGCCTTCGACGTCGTGATCCCGTCGCTGCCGGGCTACGGCTTCTCGGCGCGGCCGACCGAGACCGGCTGGGGCGTGGAGCGGATCGGCCGTGCGTTCGGCGCCCTCATGAGGCGGCTGGGGTACACGCGCTACGTCGCGCAGGGCGGCGACTGGGGCGCGGGCGTCGTCGAGGCGATGGGGCGGCAGGCGCCGGCGGGATTGCTCGGCATCCACACCAACCTGCCGGCGGTATTTCCGCCCGACGCGGCCGCGGCGATCACCAGCGGCGGGCCCGCACCGGCAGGACTCTCAGAAAAGGAACGCGCGGCGTTCGATGACGTGAGAACGTTCCTCCAGAACGGGGGCTGGGGTTACTACCAGATGATGACCGCGCGACCGCAGGCGGCCGGCTACGGCCTGACCGACTCGCCCGCCGGGCTCGCCGGGTGGATGCTCGTGCACGGTGGGTTCGGGAAATGGACGTACGGCAAGGATCCCAAGCAGACGCCGACGGTGGACGAGGTGCTGGACAACTTCTCGCTGCACTGGCTCACGAACACCGTGACCTCGGGGGCGAGGCTCTACTGGGAGAACCGCGACCAGAACCTGATCAGCGCGGCCGCGCAGAAGACCGACCAGATCACGCTCCCGGTGGCCATCACGGCGTTTCGCGAGGACGATCTCTTTCGGGCCCCCGAGACATGGGCCCGCCGCGCCTTCCCCAACCTGATCTACTTCCGCGAGGCCGAGCGGGGCGGGCACTTCGCCGCCTGGGAGGAGCCGGAGCTGTTCGCGGCGGAGCTGCGGGCCGCGTTCAAGCCGCTGCGCTGAGCCCGAGGACGCGGACGGCCCTCCCGCTCCACCCGCGCCCGTCCGCGTCCCCACTTCGGAACCTGCATCGATCCGCACGATCGCGATCGATGCTCGAAAGGGGAGAGACTGCAATGGCCACTCTCTTCAAGACGCTCGCCGTAGTCGCGGCTGGCACCGTGCGCGCCACGAGCGCCTTCGCCCAGAGCGCGAGGAAGATCCGCGGCGCTTCGCCGTACGTCGCTGTCAAGAACGAGCCCGCACCCAGGCTGATGGTGGATCCCCCGCACCGTCGACATAGCCAACCTCCCGCCCGGCCAGCACAAGGTGACGATTCAGCTGGTCGACCCTGACCACAACATCTTCCCCGGACAGGTAGTGACGCAGACGTTCACCGTGCCTAACTACGGCGGCGCGGAAGCGCACTCACGGGAGCTCCATGCCCGGCCCGCCTCGCCGGAGTAGAAGAGCGCGCTAGTTCGACCTCGAGCTTCGGCGCAGTTCTACTGCGCTCGAAGCGCTGGTGGGGCGCGGCGTCGAAGTGAGCAAAGCGCACTACGGCGTGCGTCGCCAGCCCACGGCGAGCACGAGAGGCGCATCGGCAAGGCAGACGCGGACTGGCCCGACTGGTACGCGGCGTACATGGCGGCGGAGCAGGCCGGTGCGGAACTGCCGTCATGAGCCCCTACGACGTGATTGTCATCGGCGGCGGCGCGACGCTGCACAATCTCGCAGTTTGGAGGAGACGTGTGATGTCGAACGACCTCTCGGCGACCGCACCCACGACGCTCCTCGACGCCGCCGGCATCCGGTTCGCCTACCGACGGGTCGGCACGACCGACGGCGTTCCGTTGCTCTTTCTGCAGCACTTCACGGGCACGATGGACTCCTGAGATCCCGCGGTTGTCGACGGCTTCGCGCGCGTGCGTCCGGTCGTCCTCTTCGACAACGCCGGTGTGGCCCGGTCGAGCGGGGCGACGCCGGACACCGTGCGCGCGATGGCCGACCACGCCCTCGCCTTCATCGCCGCACTCGGCCTGACTCGCGTGGACCTCCTCGGCTTCTCCTTGGGCGGTTTCATCGCGCAGGTCATGGCCGCCCAGCGGCCGGACCTCGTGCGGCGCCTCATCCTCGCGGGGACCGGGCCGGAAGGCGGGGAAGGCATTCAGAATCTCGGCACGGTGGTCGCCCAGGCCCGGCAGGCGAGCCCCGCCGAGCCGCGGCTGTATCTCTTTTTCGAGCAGTCGGAGAGCAGCCAGGAGGCCGGTCGCGCGTTCGTGGAGCGGGCCGCGCGCCGCACGTCCGACCATGACCCGGACAGCTCCGAGCAGACCGTCGGCGCCCAGCTCACGGCGATCGTCCGCTGGGGTGCGTCGCCGGGCCCGGAGCGCGTGACACGACTGCGGGCGATCACGCAGCCGGTGCTCGTCGTGAACGGCAAGCGCGACATCATGGTGCCGACCATCAACTCGTACACCCTCTTCCAGCAGCTGCCGGACGCGCGCCTGCTCCTGTACCCGGACTCCGGCCACGGCGCACTGTTCCAGTACGCGGACGAGTTCGTGAGAGAAGGGCTCCAGTTCCTCCACGGCTGAGGGATCGGCAGAATCGTCACGCCTACCGAGATGATGAAGTGGACCCGGTAGGGCGGGCGCTCGCCGACGAGGGAGATCTCGGTCCAGAGCCCGGCTGCCCGATCGCGGCCGGCCACGGCGCGTCGGACCGGCGCGCACGCAGCGACTGCTCAGGTCGCGAGCTCTAACCGCAACCCTCGACCCAGGCGACGGCCGGCAGCAGTCCGGTGCGGTACTCGAGCACCCGCCGGCCGTCGGTCTCGAAGATCAGTCGGTAGGCGCTGTCCGCTGCGGCGTCGGGCACCACGACCAGGTAGTGGCCGTCGGTGTACTTGTGCGGCTCGACCCGGACCCTGCCTCCGTAGAGGGAGTCGATGCGCGCCTCGCTGTCGCCCACCCGCGCCCCGCGGTCGGTCGCGACCGCACTGTCCTTCACCTCGACGCGCGCGACCCGCCCATCGACGAGCATCACGAGGGCGCGCCCGGGGGCGCCTGGCAGTGCCACGTGCGCGCAGCCGGCCGTCGGGTCGGGCGCGGCCAACGCGCCGCCGACCGCGGTGCGCACCTCGGCCGCCGTCATGCCGGCGCGCACCGGTCCGAGCCCCGCGGCGGTTGCCACCCACGGCCGCTCGGCAGCGCCGCCCGCGACCCTGTCGCGGGCGGGTGCGTCGCCCCCTGCCGTATCACTCGGGGCCGCACCGCCCCTCGCCGGGCGCGGCGCGGTGTCGCAGGCCGTCTGCGCGAGCAGACCGAGTGCAAGTGGCAGCACTGCAGCAGCTACCTTCATTTTCCACACCTCGGATCATGGTGCCATCCAACGCTCGAGCTCACCTGCGAGCGCTCTGACCAATGTAGCGCCCGAGGCGCCACTTCCGCGGAGCGCTCGTCAGCAGCCACGGGCTTTTCCCCAGCTACATCGAGATCTCTTTGCGGCGCACTTCGCGTTCGGCGAGGATCTCGCGCAGGTACACGCTCATCGCACGTGTCTGGCGGCCGACCGCAGGCCGGCCGTTGCATACCTTGGCCAAGTTAATTATCTTGGCCGTGGTAATTAACACGGCCAAGATATCAACGTCACCGTGCAACCGCCACCACGCCCCGGCCAGGATCAGGCTTCGAGACACTCCGGAGAGTGGGCTCTCGCCGCGCTCGCGGAGCTGTTGATCAGCGCCGGATGGTCGGTCGATGACCCGCGCGGCCCCGGCAGCCACGCGAGTCCGGACCTCCTGGTGCACAATCAGGATGTTCGGTACGCCGTCGAGCTGAAGGTCAGCTCGGAGGGACGCGCGGATCGCCTCGTGCCGCTCTGGGCCCAGGCCTATCTCCAGGCGCAACGCGCTGCTCCCCGTGGGTGGCGACCACTGGCGGTCGTCGCGGCGCCGACGGTCAGTGATCGCGTCGCCAGCCAGGTCCTCGACTTCGCGCGCCAGCATGCTCCGGACGCCGCCGTCGGCGTCATCGACCGTCAGGGGCGGCGCCACTTCGAGGGTGAGGCCCTCGAATGGCTCAACGCGCGTCCGCCAGCGCCGGCCGCGCGTCCGCACCCGAGGGCCAGCCGCGCGAACCTCTTCTCCGACATCAACCAGTGGCTGCTCAAGGTGCTGCTGGCGCCGTGCCTGCCGCCGACACACATGGGCGCACCGCGCGGCGAGTACCGGAACGCGACGGAGCTCGCGCGCGCCGGCAAGGTCTCCGTCATGAGCGCCTTCCGCCTCATCGCGACACTGCGCGCGGAAGGGCATCTCGACGAGGATCCGAGGGCGTTGCGCGTGGTGCGCCGCCGCGAGCTGCTCGAGCGCTGGCGCGCGTGGTCCGCCTCGCGCATGCCGCGTGAGCTTCCCGCGGTATTCGTCCTGCCTGGCGATCGACGCGAGGATGTGCGCGCCGTCCTGGACCAGCGCGCGGTCGGAGCCTGCCTCGCCCTGTTCGCGGCCGCCGATGCGCTGGGGCTCGGCGTCGTGAAGGGCGTTCCCCCACACGTCTACCTACCCAGGCTCACACCCACGGCCGTCTCGACGCTTCCTGAGGTCACGCTCGCGGCCCCGGACGAAACGCCACATCTGCTGCTCCGCGAGGCGCCCTCACTCCACGCCGTCTTCCGGGCCGCGGTG
>JBJMNL010000099.1:0-28835 GCA_045804285.1 Gemmatimonadaceae bacterium | reverse complement strand
GCCTCGCCGACGGATTCGGCGAAGGGGGGGCGACGGTAGCGGCGCGAGTCAGTCGTCCGTCATGCCGCGCGCACACCCCATTCACCGCACGCGCCGCCGGATGGGGGAGGAGTGGGTGCGCCGCCGGCCGCGGGCATCGCCAGGCCGGCGCCAGCAGGCCGCCGCCAGGCGGCCAGTGCGACCGGGGGAGCGCCGCCAGAGGGGCACCGGGCGCGGCGGCACCGTTCGTGAACGGTCGTGAGTCGCGGCGCACCGGAGCGCCGCGGCGACGGCAACGGCGAGACGGAGACATCATGGCGCGACATGGCGGGCAGCACCGTGGCAGAGCCGGACGCAGGGGAGCGGCGGGCGCGGCGAGGCGTTCCGTGGTCCGGCGTGCCGGCGAGCGTGTCGGACCGACGCGCGCCGGGGCGCTGCTGTGCGCGGCGGTGATCCTGTGCGGTGCCTGCCGATCGGAGGGGGATGCTGGACGGGGCGGGGCCGGGCGTGGCGGCGCGCTCGTGGTGCGTCCCACGGAGCGAGCCGTGGTGCGGGCGTTCGTGTTCGACACGTTGTCGCCGAGCGCGCGGATCATCACGGTCGTGCCGGAGCGCGGCGATGGGGCGAGCGCGGTCGTCTTCACCTTCGCCGATTCGGCGCGGCGCATCTCGTCCGGGCTGGGCGTCCACATGCGGGACGACAGCGTGAGCGCGGCGCGGCTCATCTGGCCCGACTCGGTGTCGGCGGTGTGGTGGAGCGGGCCGCGCGCGCTGGCGTTCACGACGCGGGCGGGGCGCGGGGTGTACGCGGTCGGCGACGTGCGCGCCGACACGCTCGTCGCGATGAGCGACACGGGGACTCGCACGCCGGCGCCTCGTCCTCCCGACCCGGTGCCGGCGGCGGCGCGCGAGCGGGCGACCGCGTTCGTGGATTCGGCGCATCTGCAGGCGCCCGGCAGGGCCGCGGAGCGGTCGGCGCTGCGCTACGCGGTGCAGTCGCTCGTGGCGTCGCCGAGCGGCGACCTGGTCGCCTTCTACACGGCGGGGAGCGACAGCTCCGGGCGCCGGGTCAACCCGTCGTGGTACATCGTGGAGCTGCCGAGCGGTGCCGTGGCGCCGGTGGACAGCGTCGTCGGGCCGCTCGAGGAGCTGCCGGCGAGCGCCGGTGCGTGGGGGGGCGTGGACGGCCGGACGTTCTTCTGGGCGCGGGGAATGGCGCTGGAGCAGGCGACGGTCGAGCGCCGGCGCTGAGTGGGGGGGGTGAGCGGCGGCTGCGTCCGTCCCCCGGATCCGGTATATTTCACCGTGCGACGTCGTCGGCCGGACGGTCGCGACGCGGGCCTCGCGAGGGGCACCGATCGAGGAAAGTCCGGGCTCCAGAGGGCAGGTTGCCAGGTAACGCCTGGGCGCATCCGGGCGGCTTCACGCCGCGAGGGTGCGACGGAAAGTGCCACAGAAAACACACCGCCGATGGCCTCCGGGTGACCGGAGGATCAGGTAAGGGTGAAAAGGTGCGGTAAGAGCGCACCGCGCCGTCGGCAACGGCGGTGGCAGGGTAAACCCCAGCCGGAGCAAGGCCAAATAAGCGGCGAGAGGCGGCCCGCCTCGAACCCGCCGGCGGTTCACTGCCGGTGCAGCCGCGGGTAGGCTGCTTGAGGGTGCGGGCGACCGTACCCCGAGAGAAATGACCGTCCGGACGACCGGGCGCGCCGAGCGATCGGCTCGAACGGACGTCCGACAGAACCCGGCTTACAGGCCGGCGACGCCGCCCCCCTATCTCAACTCGTGTCGTCATTTTCTCGCCAGAATCCCGCCAGCAACGCACCAGGAGCGCTGCTGGCGCTCTCTTTCGCCCTAGTCGCCGGTGCCGCCGCCTGTGCTCCGGCCACCGGTGCGGGGGGCCGGCCAGCCGAGCGGCCTCGACCGGTGAGTCGGGTCCCGGCGCCCCAACCCGCGACCGCCGCGATCGCGGCGCCCGTCGCCTTCGCGTACGGGCCCGGCACGTACCGCTACGCGGTGACCAGCGAAGCGACGATCGAGCAATCCCCGGACGGCGGTCAGAGCGCTGGGCGCAGCGAGTCGCGCACGACCGTGGCGTACGTGACGTACAGCGTCGGTGGGAGGCGGGGGCCGGGCACGCGGTTGGTGAGTGGGAGCGTGGACTCGTTCACCGTGAATCCCCCGCCGGCGGGTGTGGCGGCGGCCGCGGGCGGGGGGATGATCGGCGGGGCGCCGCTGATCGCGGCGCCCCTGGCGTTCCGAGGCGCGATCGACCCCGTGCGGCGGCGGGTAGACCTGAGGCCGGCGGCGGCGGCGCCGGTGGCCGCCGACTGCGGCTCGCCGAACCAGGCCGCGCTCGCTCTCGCGCGCGAAGCGTTCGTCGTCGCGCCGGCGACGCTCGCCACCGGGCAGACGTGGACGGACAGCAGCGTCTCGACCATCTGCCGCGGCGACGTGCCGCTGACGACCCGGGCGACGCACGTGTACCGCGTCGCGGGCGTGGCGAGCTACGCGGGGGTGGAGGCGCTGCGTCTGACGCGCGCCACGACGCTCGCGCTATCGGGGCAGGGGGCGCAGCGAGGGCTGTCGTTCACCGTGACCGGGCGCGGCACCGGAAGCGCCGACCTCTATCTCGACGCGGCCGCGGGCCGATTCCTTGGCGGGACCTCGGAATCGAACGTCGAGCTCGAGGTCGCGGTGCCGGGGAGTGCGCCGCAGCGGTTCCGGCAGCGGGGGCGGGGAGAGATCGCCGTCGGACGCTAGCGCTCGATGGCGGAGGGCCGGCGCCGGGCGGCGCGGCCTGAAGCGGGGCGGCCGCTAGTCGACGATCCGGTCGTCCATGCTCCGGACCGCGGCGTTGACGCGCGGGGTGGAGCAGCGGGGAGACTGCATCAGCCCCGGCTTCGGCATCCAGTTGCCGCGAAAGACGCGGCGCAGGGCGCGCCAGATGAGGCGGACGACGATCATCAGCGCGAGCAGGATGAGGAGCGCGACGGCGAGCGTCACGAAGGGGTGCTGCCAGATCGCGTACGTCACCGAGGCGACGAGCCCCAGCTCGGCCAGATTCGCGGCGCCGTTCGTCAGTGGCTCGGGAGAGGTGTCGATGGCGTAGCGCAGGCCGAGCTTCGTCGTGTGCGTCGTGAGGGCGAGGCCGCCGCCGAGCAGCGCGGCGACGAGGACGAAGAGCGCGTCGCCGTGCCAGGCGGTGGCGACGGCGAGCGCGGCCGCGGCGGGCGGGCGGATGACGCTGTGGAAGGTCTCCCACGCCGAGGCGACGCCGGGCACGAGCGTGGCGACGAACTCGAACAGGTAGAGCGCGCCGGCGATCCCGATCACCCACCAGTTCCCGACCGCCGCGAGGGAGCCCGGGAGAGGGCCGACCCAGTCATAGCGTTGCGCGAGGCCGAGCAGGGCGACCGTGGCGTAGAGGTTGATCCCGGAGGCATAAGCGACGCCGAGAGCCTGGGCGAGCGAGGCGAGGGGGGACATGGCTGCTCCTGGCCGACGGGACTGGCGCGCGGACCGCGCGCTTGACGATCGCTTGGGACCTACCTGACCGCTGGTACACTCCGCGCCGGCTCACGTTTCGTGCCGGAGCAGCGGGCTCGGGGGAGCGGAGCGGCCTCGGAGGGCGTGGTGGAGGAAATGCGCCTGCCCGCTCGTCGGCGGCCCGCCGCATGCGGCCCGGGCCGACAGGACCTCGCCCGCCGACCGTGTCGGCGTGTGCGACGCCCGGGGCGAGGAGATCCAGCAGCAGGTACGCCGAGCAGGTACGCCGAGCAGGTACGCCGCATGTTCTTTCACGGGTGGCCTTCCATACTCCGGATCGTGGTCACCGCGGCCGCGATCTACGTGCTGATCGTCGTCGCGCTCCGGATCGCCGGGGAGCGGGCGCTGGCGAAGATGTCGGGCTACGACCTGATCGTCACGGTGGCGCTCGGCTCCCTCGTGGCGTCGATCCCGCTGACGTCCGCGATCTCCGTCGCCGACGGCGCCGCCGCCATCGTCACGTTCCTCGTCCTCCAGGAGGTCACGCGGTGGCTGCAGGCGCGCTCGCGCCACGTGCACCATGTCGTGCGCGAGCGGCCGCACCTGGTGGTCTGGGACGGCGAATTCCTCGAGGACCGGCTGAAGAAGATCAGCATGACGGAGGACGAGGTGCGTGCCGCCGTGCGGCGGACCGGACTGCTCTCGATGACGCAGGTGCAGGCCGTGGTGCTCGAGAACGACGGGGAGTGGTCCGTGCTGCCGCGATCCGACGCGAAGGACCTCTCCGCCCTCGACGGGCTGAGGATCCCCTATCTGCTGCCGCCGGACGAGGACCCGCGCCGCTGGCGCGAGCGGGAGGAGGAGAGCGGGGCGGCACCGAAGCCGGCGCCGCCGCAGGGAAACCCGGCGTGAGCGGTCGGGTCCGGCGCCAGGCTCAATCGACGAGTCGGAGGGGCATCACCAGGCAGAGATAGTTCGCGGGATCGCTCCACCCTTCGGGCTCGATCGTGGCGGCGCGCTCCGGGGCCTTGAAGGTGAGCTTCACCTCCTCGGTCGGCATGTAGCGCAGGATCTCGAGGAGGTAAGTGGCGTTGAAGCCGATGTCGAGCTGGTCGCCGCTGTAGCGCACCGGGAGCTCATCCTGCGCCTCGCCGAGGTCCGGGGTCTGGACCGAGAACTTCACCATCCCGGCGTTGAAGGAGAGCCGGATGCGGTGGGTCTGGTCGGAGGCGATGACCGACATGCGCTTGAGGGCGCTGGCGAGCGCCTGCTTGTCGGCGACCGCGACCCGGTCGTTGTCCTTGGGGATGACCTGCTCGTAGTTCGGGTACGGTCCCTCGATGAGTCGCGTGAACACCGAGGTGAAGGGGGACCGGAAGCCGAGGTGGTTGTCGCCGCGCGCGATCTCGAGCTCCTCCTCGGCGGGGAAGAGGCGGCGGACCTGCTCGAGCGCCTTCGGCGGGACGATCAGGTCGCTCGACGGAGCGCCGGCCGAGGCGATCGTGAGCTCCATCTTCGAGAGGCGGTGGCCGTTCGTCGCCACCATGCGCATGCGCTCGGGGCGCAGCTCCCAGAGGACGCCGTTGAGGATCGGGCGGCTCTCTTCGGTGGAGACCGCGAAGGCCGTGTGCGAGATCAGCTTCTGGAGATCCGCCGAGCGCACGCGCCAGCTCTCGTTGAAGCGGACCGTGGGGAAGGTGGGGAACTCGTCGCGCGGGAGGCCGAGGAGCTTGAAGCGGGAGCGGCCGCACTCGAGGGTGACGCGCTGCTCGCCGGCGGCGGCGACCTTCACCGGTGACGGGGGGAGCTCGCGGGCGATCTCGGTGAGCTTCTTCGCCGGGATGGTGATCGCGCCCGCCGACTCCACGTCGGCGGCGACCTCCGTGCTGACGGCGATGTCCAGGTCGGTGCCGCTGAGGCGGATCCCGCGCTCGGTGGTCTCGACGAGGATGTTGGCCAGCACGGGGAGCGTGGTCTTCGCCGGGATGCTCGCGGCGACCGCGGTCAACCCTTCCTGCAACTTCTCACGCGCGATGGTGAAGCGCATCCCGGGTCCTCGGGGGGAGAGAGATGGTCTGTGGTGGCGGCTAAGATAACGAACGGGGGCTCCGGATGGAGCGTCAATCCACAGCCCCGCGCTTCCTGCTGTAGTTGGTCTTTATATAGATCAAATACAGTAATAACAGCAGGGACTGTGGAGCTGTGAACGAAATGCCGAACTTACGTCGGGGTGGGTACTTCGACCAGCCTACGTGATGTGCACTCGACGTGGAGAGCGGATTTCTTCCCCAGCTTCCCACACGGCGGGGGCGTGGAGGCGCCTAACGCGTGGGGACGGGCGTGGAATCGTGTGGACGGGCGGGGGCGCGATGTGGAAGAATCGGCCGGCCGGTGCTCAGCCGCGGAGGGTTTCCAACATCCCGCGCACCCGCTGCACGCGCTCGGCGAAGCTCGCGTCGCCCGCCATGCTCTCGGTGGCGCGCTCGAGGGAGTGGATGACCGTGGAGTGGTCGCGTCCCCCAAAGGCGTTCCCGATCTCGACGAGCTGGAGGGCGAGGAGCTCGCGGCAGAGATACATCGCCACCTGGCGCGGGGTGGTGAGCGTCTTCGTCCGCGTCTTCGACTTGAGGCCGTCCGGCGTGACCCCCCACTCGCGGGCGACCGCCGCCTGGATCGTGGCCACCGTCAGCCCGCCGTCAGCCGCGGGGCCTCGGCCGCCGGCGGCGCCGGTCCCCGTCTCGGCGGCGCGGAGCTTGTCGCGGAGCGCCTCGCGGGCCAGCTCCACCGTGATGTCGCGGTGCTTGAGCGAGGCGTAGGCGAGGAGCTTGATCATCGATCCCTCGAGCTCGCGGACGCTCGACCGGATGTGCTCGGCGATGAACTGGATGACGTCGTCCGGGATCGTCAGCTCGAGATGGTCGAGCAGCGCCTTCTTGCGGAGGATGGCGACGCGGTGCTCGAAGTCAGGGAGGGCGATGTCGGCGACCATCCCCCACTCGAAGCGGCTGACGAGGCGGGCCTCGATCCCGGGGATCTCGGCCGGTGGGCGGTCGCTCGTGAGGAGGACCTGGCGGCCGGCCTCGTAGATCGCGTTAAACGTGTGGAAGAACTCCTCCTGCGTCCCCTCCTTGCCCTTGAGGAACTGGACGTCGTCGACGAGGAGGAGGTCGGTCTCGCGGTAGCGGCGCCGGAAGTCCGGCATGGTGCGCCCCTGGACCGCGGCGACGTAGTCGTTCGTGAACTGCTCCGTACCGACGAAGGTGATGCGGGTCGCCGGGTTGCGCTGGAGCACCTCGTGCGCGACCGCCTGCATCAGGTGTGTCTTGCCGAGCCCCGTGTCGCCGTAGATGAAGAGGGGGTTGTAGACGCGGCCGGGCGCCTGGGCGACCCCCTGCGCGGCCGCCGCCGCGAGCTCGTTCGACTTCCCGATGACGAAGTGGTCGAAGGTGTAGCGCTCGCTGAGCGGGGCCTTGCCCGCTCCGCCGTTGCTCGCCGCGCCGGCCGCGGCGACCTTCACCGGCTCGGGGGGCGGGGGGGGCGCGACGAAGAGGTCCATCTGCGGCCGCGTCCTCCGCTCCTCGTGCACCCGGAAGACGACCTGCAGCGGGTGGCCGAGGGCGATCGGGGCGTAGCTGGCGAGGAGGGAGGAGTGCTTCGAGTCGTTCCAATCGGCGGCGAACTGATCCGGTGCCCCGACGAAGATCGTGCTCCCGTCGAACTGCAGCGGCTCCGTTGGCTCGAGCCAGGTGCGGAACGTCTGCTCGGGGAGCTCCTGACGGGCGCGATCGAGGAGGCGGGACCAGACTTCGGTGGCCGAAAGCGTCATTGCGAAGCAGCGGATGAGGCAGGGCGGGGCGGACAACGGTAGAGGGGGAATGTGGAAAAGTCAAACGGCCGTGCTGGGTGTGCGCTTCCGGGCTCCGCGTAGGGAGTAGCGATCTCGAACAGACTGGCCCAGGTACAGGTACGAGGTACGGACTGCACGCCGAGACATCCCGAGAGCAGCCTGTACCTCGTACCTGTACCTACGCGTTCCCGCCGCGATGCAAAGCCTCTTTACATCGCTTGACCTTACCCCATGCCCGGGCTAGGTTTGACCGTCTGTGTCGTAACTGTCAGCGATCGCGTCTCTGGAGCACCTCATGGGCAAGCCCACCTATCGTCCCCGCAACAAGCGCCGGATCAAGACCCACGGCTTCCGGCTGCGTATGTCGACCAAGTGGGGGCGTGAAGTCCTCAGCCGCCGCCGCAAGAAGGGGCGGAAGCGGCTTACCGTTAAGCTGCCGAGCAAGTACGCCGGCGCCTGACGCGCCGAGCGCTTCCGACGACGGGCGTTGCGGGGAGGGCTCCGCGGGGCCTCGGCGGGCGGGGGCAGGCTTCCCGAGGAGCCACCGGCTCACGCGGGGTGCCGACTTGCAGGCGGTACGACGGGAAGGGAAGCGGATCCGGACCGAGCACCTCGACGTCCGGGCATCCGCTTCCCTTTTGCGTCACCCGCGCGTGGGGCTCGTGGTGCCGAAGCAGAAGCACACGTCGGTGGAGCGGAACCGGCTCAAGCGCCGTCTCCGCGAGCTGGTGCGGACGCGCCTGCTCGGCGTCCTCCCTCCGACGGTGGATCTCGTCATCCGCACGCTGCCGGAGGCGTACGACGCGAGCTTCGCGTCACTCGAGCGGCAGGTGGGAAAGGTCGGCGAGCGGGTGCGAAGCCTGAGCCTGCCTGGACGCGTGGCGGCGGCCGCCGAGAGGATGGCCGAGGGGGAGAGAGGAGGGAAGGAGGGGGTGTGAGCGAACCGACGGCGACGGGCGGCGCGCCGGGAACGGCGGGCCGCGGGAGAGGGCTCCCCTGGGCGTTGCGCGCGCTGGGCTGGGTGCTCACCGCGCTGGTGCGCGCGTACCAGATGCTCCTCTCGCCGCTGCTGCCCCCCGCCTGTCGCTATTATCCGACGTGCTCGGCGTACGCCGTCGAGGCGATCGAGCGTCACGGACCGTTCCGCGGCGGCTGGCTCGCCGTCCGTCGTATCGCGCGATGCCACCCGTTCCGGCCAGGCGGGTATGATCCTGTTCCTTAGAACCGCGGAAGTGGGCGATCGGGAGTCGCCGGCCCCGGGAGCTCCCGAGCGGCGGCAGCGACTCCCGATCCCAGATTCCCGATTCCCGAGTCTCGCTCCTCACGAGTTTCGCTCCTCAGATGGACAATAGAAGATTCCTCCTCGCGCTGGTCCTCTCGGCGCTCGTCATCCTGCTCGTGCAGGTCATCTTCCCGTCGCCGAAGCGCGCGCCGGGTGCGAGCGGCACGACCGCGGTGACCGACACGCTGGCGCGCCAGGGCGCGGGCAGCGGCTTGGCGGGCGGCGGCTCGGCGGCCGCGGCGGCACCGACCGGGACCACGGCGCCGGCCGGCGCTTCCGCGGCGGCGGTCGCGGCGACCGATTCGACCGGTGGCGCACCGGGGGGCGCACCCGGCGCGGCGGCGGCGTCGCGCGTCGTGTCGGTGCCCGCGGGCAAGACCGTCTACCGGGTCAGCAACGTCGGCGCGGCGCCGGTGTCGGCGGAGGTGCTGGACTACCGCCCGCTCGCGAAGGGGGGACGGTCGACCGACGCGCACGTCGAGCTCGCGCGCCCCGGGGAGCCGCTGCTCCGCTACCGTCTCGTCGTGCCCGGCGACACGATCCCGCTCGACCGCACCACCTTCACGCTGACCGACAGCACGGCGACCGCCGGCCGCGGCGGGCCGCTCACGTACGAGGCCGTCGTCCCCACGCCCAGCGGCCAGCCGGCGCGGGTGGCGCTGACCTACAGCTTCGCGCCGGATAGCTACCTCGTGCGCGTGAACGGGCGCGTCACCGGCGTGGCCGGCCAGGGCTTCATGCTGATCGATCTCCCCGAGGGGCTCCGATCGCAGGAAGCGGACACGCTCGACGACCAGCGTCACCTCGCCTTCGCGCTCAAGACGGCGAAGGACAACGCGAAGAGCATCGCCTTCGACAAGCTCGACCCGGGCGAGCGGCGAATCGAGCAGGGGCCGTTCACGTGGGCGGTGACGAAGAACAAGTACTTCCTCGTCGGCCTGCTCGTGCCCGAGAAGGACCAGTCGTTCGCGCAGGTGGAGCTCACCGGTGGCCCGCGCACGTCGAAGATCGCGTCGAACGCACGGGCGACCGTCGTCCAGCGGCTCGACGGCGGGAACTTCGGCTTCGAGCTCTACGCCGGCCCGCAGGAGTACCGCAGGCTCCACGCGCTCGGCCGCGACTTCGAGAACGCGAACCCGCACGGCGGCTTCCTGCAGGGGGTCCTCCAGCCGTTCGCGACGATCGTCATCCGCGTGCTGCTCTGGATGCACGAGACGCTCAAGCTGAGCTACGGCTGGGTGCTCGTCCTCTTCGCGGTCACCGTGCGTCTCGCCCTCTGGCCGCTCAACCAGAACGCGATGCGCTCGAGCCTGAAGATGCAGCGCCTGCAGCCGCAACTGCAGGGGGTGCAGGAGCGCTACCGGGACGACCCGCAGAAGCTCCAGCAGGAGATGATGAAGGTCTACCGGGAGAACGGCATGAGCCCCTTCAGCCCCCTCCTGGGGTGTCTGCCGATGCTCATCCCGATGCCGATCCTGCTGACGCTCATCTTCGTGTTCCAGAACACGATCGAGTTCCGCGGCGTGTCCTTCCTCTGGCTGCACGACATGTCGGCCAAGGACCCGTACTACATCGCGCCGCTGCTCATGGGGCTGACGACGTTCGTGCTGTCGTGGATCGGCATGCGCAACGCGCCGCCGAACCCGCAGGCGAAGATGATGACGTACATGATGCCGGTGATGATGACGGTCTTCCTCGTCAACCTGGCGGGCGGGCTCAACATCTACTACGTGGTGCAGAACCTCGCCGCGCTGCCGCAGCAGTGGCTGATCGCCAACGAGCGCAGCAAGGCGCAGTCGACGGCGGCGGTCAGCGGCCCGCCGGCACAGAAGAAGAAGACGCCGGCGAAGGGGATGGGGCCGGAAGGGCGAAGAGCGTAGGGCCGTAGGGCCGGAGGGCTCGGCAGCGAAGGGCGGAAAAGCCTGGAGGGCGGAAAGCCTGAAGGGCGGAATGAGGCATGAGGCCGGGACCCCACCGGTGGCTAGTCTGGCCACGACTGCGGTCCCGGCCTCATTCCTCATGCCTCATTCCGCCCTTTGCTCTTCATTGCGCCCTTTGCTCTTCATTCCGCCCTTCGCCTTTCCTTCCGCCCTTCGGCCCTGCCCGGTCAGGCGGCTCAGGTCAGCTGACGTAGCCCACGCGCCCTGCGCGGTCCGATTCCTGAATCCGCTGCGCGGTCTCCGACCCTCAGCCTCTTCCGGATGCGGATCACGTACATCGGTCATGCCACGCTGCTGCTCGAGGTGGGTGGGGTGCGCCTGCTCACCGACCCGAACTTCGACCCCGCGCTGGGGCGCCTACTCGCGCGGGTGTCGCCGCCGGGGATCGCGATCGGCGAGCTGCCGAAGCTCGACGCGATGCTGCTCACGCACGCGCACGCGGACCACCTCTCCTTCGACTCGCTCGCCGCACTCCCGCGCGACATCCCGCTCTTCGCGCCGCCGCCGGTGGCGCGCTGGCTGGACCGGCTCGGCTACACGCACGCCGTGCCGCTGGCGCCGGGCGGGTCGGCGCGCGTGGGGGAGGTGACGTTGTTCGCCGAGGCGGCGCGGCACGTCGGGGCGCGCTACGCGGTGGACCGGTGGCGGAGCGCGGCCAACATGTATCTGCTGGACACCGGGTCGGCGAGCACGCTGTTCGCGGGGGACACGGCGCTGACGCCGGAGACGCACCGGATCTCCGAGCAGCGGGTGGCGAGCGTCGGCCGGCGGCTCGACGTGGCGCTCCTGCCGATCGGCCACGCGCCGTGGTGGAAGCCGGGCTTCCGGCGCGGGCACCTGACGAGCGCCGACGCGCTGACGCTGTTCGAGCGCCTCCAGGCGCGCTACCTGATTCCGTACCACTGGGGGACGTTCAACCACGTGACGGCCTCGGCGTACGACGCGATCACGCGCCTCCGCTCGCTCGCGTCGGCCCACGCGCGGGGGGCGGACGTGAAGATCATCGAGCCGGGGGAGGTGTTCGAGCTGCCGGGGGTTGGGGGGTAGGGGGAAGGGGGAGGGGGCGGGAACGGCGCCGGGACGGCCCTCGACCGGTCGCCCCTGCGGGCGGGACGGATGCGTGACGCCGTCGTGAGTGATGAGTTCTGAGTTGTGAGTCGTGAGTATCACGCGGGGCGGCGGGCGTCGCGCGGGGCGGGCGCCGCCGCTCCGGGACGCCCCGAACCGGCGGGGTCGCGGTGCGCGCCCGGCGCGCCACTCCCCGTCACTCACAACTCACAACTCATCACTCAGAACGCCATCGCGAGCTGGCTCGTGGCGGATGGAGGGCCACCCCGCGCCGGCCCGCGGCGCACCGGATGCCAGCTCGCCCTTCGCTCCGCGCGCCGTCGCCCTCACCCTGGCCCCGTCCTCCTCGCCCCTCTGCTATCGTTTCCTCATGCATCAGGATCCGAAGCTCTCGCCGATCGGCGCCAGCCTTCCTGGCGCGGAGGATACGATCGTCGCGTTGGCCACGGCGCCGGGGCGTGGGGCGGTGGCGGTGGTGAGGCTCAGCGGGCGGCGCGCGCACCAGGTGGCGGCGGCGGTCGTGAGCCCCTGGCCGGCCGTGGCGCGCGAGGCGAGGCTGTGCGTCGTTCGCGACGGCGCGTCGGGGGAGGTGGTGGACCGTGCGCTCGTGACGCGCTTCGACGCACCGCGCTCGTACACCGGCGAGAACGCGGTCGAGATCTCGACGCACGGGGGGTATGCCGTGCCGGCGGCGGTGGTGGCGGCGCTCGTCGCGGCCGGGGCACGGGAGGCGGAGCCGGGCGAATTCACGCGCCGCGCGGTGCTGAACGGGAAGCTCGACGTGGTGCAGGCGGAGGCGGTGGGGGACCTCGTGGACGCGCGCTCGCCGGCGATGCGGCGGGCGGCGCTGGCGCAGCTCGACGGCGGGCTGTCGCGGCGCGTCGTGGCGCTGCGCGACGCGGTGCTGGAAGTCGAGGCGCTGATCGCCTACGATATCGACTTCCCTGAAGAGGACGACGGGCCGTTGCCGCGGACGCGGGTGACGGTGGCGTGCGACGCGCTGCTCGGCGCCCTGGACGCGCTCGTGGCGACGGCGCCCGCGGGGGAGCTGGTGCGCGAGGGGGCGGTGGTGGTGATCGCCGGAGCGCCCAACGTCGGGAAGTCGTCGCTCTTCAACGCGCTCGTCGGTGAGGCGCGGGCGATCGTCACCGAGGTGCCGGGCACCACGCGCGACGCGATCGAGGCGGTGGTGGACGGCGGCGCGTGGCCGCTGCGGCTCGTGGACACCGCCGGCCTCAGGGCGACGGACGACGTCGTCGAGCGGATCGGGATCGAGGTGAGCGAGCGCTACCTGGGCCGCGCGCACGCGGTGCTCGCCTGCGGGGAGGACGACGCATCGCTCGGTGAGACGGTGGAGCGGGTGCGGCGAGTGACGGAGGCGCCGGTGGTCGCGGTGAGGACCAAGATCGACCGGTGGTCCGCTGGTGGCGGGGCGCGGGGCGCGGGGGGGCCCCCCCACCGGGAAGGTAGCACGACCGGGGCGCCGGCCGGCACCGAATCATCGCACCCGAGCACGCACCTACGCGGGACCGTCGTCTCCGTCAGCGCCGAGACGGGGGAGGGGCTCGCCGAGCTCCGGGAGAGCGTGGCGCGGGTGCTCGCGGAGCGCTACGGGGCGCCGCCGCTCGACGCCCCGGTGGTGACCCGGGAGCGGCACCGGCGGGCGCTCGCCGAAGCACGAGCGGAGGTCGCGCTCTTCCGCGAGGCGTGGGTAGCCGACGCGCTGCCGGCGCCCGTCGCCGCCGTGCACCTGCGTGCCGCGGCCCACGCGCTCGAGGGGCTGATCGGCGTCGTGGACCGCGAGGAGGTGTTGGGGCGGTTGTTCGCGAGCTTCTGCGTCGGGAAGTGAGAGGACGAAGAAGGGCGGAATGAAGAGCGAAGGGCGGAATTGAAAGAGCGGAATGAGGAATGAGGCGTAAAGCGGAAGGGCGGAATGAGGCATGAGGCATGAGGCCGGGACCCTACTCGTGGCCAGCTTAGCCACCGGTGGGGTCCCGGCCTCATGCCTCATTCCGCCTTTCAGGCCTTTCCGCCCTTCGCCGTTAGGCCGTCACCGCCGCTGCGTGGGCGATCGCGCCGATCTCGTTGGCGCTGGCACGGACGGCCCACGCGAGGCCGCGCGCGGCGATCGCGGCCTCGACCATCCGGGCGCCGAGGAAGTAGCCGCCGCGCTCGGGGAGGACGTAGCGGTCCACCGTGCGGGCCTCCTCGCTCATGCCGCCGGAGAGATAGCGGAGGCGGAGGCCGAGTCCGGCGTGGTCGAGGTCCTCGCTCACCGCGCGGGCGAGGATGCTCTCCAGCTCGCGGACGCGGGCGTACTGGCGGCGGCCGTAGCCGAAGTACTCCCAGGCGGCGTGGCCGGGGCTGACGGCGCGCGAGACCTGGACCGCGAGCCCCTCGTTGACGAGGAGCTCGCGGAGCGTCGCGTGGCGTCCCGTCTCCCAGTACGAGTAGTAGCCGTCCGCTTCGGCGATGAAGTGGCGCAGCTCGCTGCGGCTGCCGGGCGAGGTGTAGCGCACGGCGTGGGCGATCTCGTGGGCGATCCAGAGGGGGATCAGCTCCGGGTCGAGGCCGAGGCCCTGCGTGTCCGGGTTGGCGACGCCGGTGAAGTGCTCGAGACAGACGAAGGCGACGCCGCGCCCGTCGACGACCAGCTCCCCGGCGTTCGCGGCACCGACGCCGACCATGAGGACGACGTCCACGTCGACGTCCATGTCGAGGAGGAGCGCGGACTGCTCCTCGGCGGTGCGGGCGAGGGAGACGACGTCGGCGCGGTCGAGCAGGGCGCGGAGGTCGGCGCGGTCGGCTTCCGCGGCGCCGCGAACGACCTCCGTGAAGTGCGGGCCCTCGGGGTCGAGGACGTAGTTGTGCCAGTAGGCGCCGAGGAGCTTGCGGTGGGTCTCGAAGTAGCGGTGGTAGGCGGCGACGCGATCGGCGCTGTTCAGGACGGCGAAGAAATCAGGCAGCAGGTTGATCAGCATCAACGACCGGGCGGCGGGGGCGACGCGGGGCGATCATCACACGCGCGGCGGCGCGCTCTTCGAGCACCTCGAGGACGGGGCAAGATAAGAGTGGCGGAGGGGGGGAACAAGGGAGAACGGACGGGTGCGCGGGGCGGACGATGCGAAGCGCGGGGTGACGCGCTGGTGACGGTCGGCGCTATCCGTTGCGCGTCGTGCGACGGCCGACGTGCGGCAGCGGGAGTGGGGGGGGCGGGAATCGTCCCCCGTCCGTCACCCGCTGGCACTCACCCCCAACCGCCGCTGGGACGGGCAACGGCTCACGTCCGCTCGCCACTGCCGATGCCGCGCTCCCCACTCCCGACCACGACGTGCACAGCCATAACGCGGGGGCGCGGAGCGTCGCTCCCGCGTGGGCCCGTGACGTGGCACACTTTTTCCTTTTTGCTTCCGCGGCAGGTAAGACCCACTCACCCGAGACAACTGAAGGACGTGCAGCGCCCCAGGGGATGGTAGCATGACTACGCTCCAGCAAATCGAGCTCCGCTGCCCGATCTGCGATACGCGGTTCCGCTCGCAGGCGGTGGTGTCGACGAACTCGTTCGGTGGAAAGCGGACCGATTTCCACGAGCGGGCGGCTGGAACGCAGCCGCTGCCCTATCTCGTGCACATGTGCAGCCGCTGCGGGTACTCCGGCTCGGAGCGTGACTTCACCGAGGAGGCGGAGGTGAGCCCGGTGCTCCGCGAGCACGTCTGGAACGAGCTCGCGCCGACGCTGACCGTGGGGGCGGTGTGCGGGTCGGAGAAGTACGAGGCGGCGGCGAAGGTGGCCGAGTGGCAGTCGATGGAGCCGCGGCACGTGGCGGACCTCCTGCTGCGGGCGGCGTGGTGCTGCGTGGACGAGGGGGACGTCGAGGCCGAGCGCTTCTTCCGGCGGAAGGCGGCGTGGGCGTTCGAGAAGGCGCTGGCGAGCTGGGACGGGGTGGCGCGCGACGAGCGTGCGGTGCTCACCTACCTCGTCGGGGAGCTCTGGCGCCGGGTGGGCGACACGAAGCAGGCGTCGGCGTGGTTCGCCCGTGTGCCGCCGGAGATCGTGGACTCGGCGACCCAGCAGTGGGTGGCGGACGCGGCGCGGCAGCAGAGGGACTGTCCGCGGGAGTGGTTCGGCTGAGACAGCACGCTCGCTCGACGCTCGGCGCCCCACGCTCGGGGTGCCGGCCACTCTGGCCGGCACCCCGAGCGTGGGGCGCCGAGCGTCGAGGGGGTCACCTGGTTCCGAACAGTCGATCTCCTGCGTCTCCGAGTCCCGGCAGGATGTAGCCCTGCGCGTTCAGCTGGCGGTCGAGGGAGGCGCAGTAGACGGGGACGTCCGGGTGGGCGGCGGCGAGGCGGCGGACGCCTTCGGGGGCGGCGACGAGGCAGAGGAAGCGGATGCGAGCGGCGCCGGCGCGCTTGAGGGAGTCGACGGCGGAGACGGCGCTCCCCCCGGTGGCGAGCATCGGGTCGAGGACGAAGAAGTCGCGCTCGGCGGCGTCGCTCGGGACCTTGAAGTAGTAGTCCACCGGCTCGAGGGTGTCGTGGTCCCGATAGAGGCCGATGTGGCCGACGCGGGCCGAGGGGACGAGGCGGAGGACACCCTCGACGAGGCCAAGTCCGGCTCGGAGGATGGGGACGAGCGTGAGCTTCTTCCCGCTCACGCGCCACCCCGTCGCGTGCTCGAGCGGCGTCTCGACCGGCGTCGACTCGAGGGGGAGGTCCGCCGTCGCCTCGTAGGCCATCAGCATCGCGATCTCGTCCACCAGCTCCTTGAAGATCTTGGTCGGCGTGCGCCGGTCGCGGAGGAGCGTGAGCTTGTGCTGGACGAGTGGGTGCCGGACGACGGTGAGGGTGGGGAGCTCGGGGGTGGTGTCCATGCGGCGGAAGCTACTATCTTGGCGCCCATGAAAGAATACCAAGCGGTCATGCTCCGACTGTCGCGCCACACGCGTGACGACGAGGACGCGCTCACCGATCTGCTGAACGAGCGGAGTCGTGGTGGGTGGGAGCCGGCGTTGATGACGCAGGACGACCAGCGGCTGACGGTGGTGTTCGCACGGCCGGCGCCGGGAGACGATTAGCGGCCAGCCACTGGCTGCCGGCGTCCGAGGCCCCGGCGCTCCGGGCTCGCGCGGCGGGGCGGATCCGCGCGGACGAACCACGGATCGCTCCCCGTCGAAGCAAAGCTCCTCTCACCTGAATCAGGTGGGAGGAGCTTCGTGCGTTCACGGCGCGATCCGTGTCCATCCGCGCGCCGCTTCATTGTTTCCGGCGTACCGGCCGCCTGGCGGAGGCGCGGTTCTTGACAAGCTCAGGCGCGGACTGTAATCGTTTCCAGCCGCCGCCGAACGGGGGGTGAAGAGGGGGTGAGAAGCGGGCGTCATGGTGCGGCGTCGTGGTGCGGCGTCGTGGTGCGCCGTCAGTGATCGTCCGGGGACGTCCAGCCAGACGGTGAGGGATCGCCGCGCATGACCGTCACCATCAAGGATGTCGCCCGCGCCGCCGGGGTGTCGGTCGCCACCGTGTCGCGGGTGTTGAACGACAGCGGGCCAGTGAGCGCCGAGACGCGCCGCCGGATCCGCGAGATCGCGCGTCAGCTCCGCTACACGCCGAACGGCGCCGCGCGCAGCCTGATCACGAGCCGCACGACCACCCTCGGCGTGCTCCTCCCCGACCTCCACGGGGAGTTCTTCTCCGAGGTCATCCGGGGGACGGACCAGGCGGCGCAGGAGCGCGGGTACCACCTGCTCGTCTCGAGCTCGCACAACGTGCCGAGTGAGATCGAGGCGGCGCTGACGGCGATGCGTGGGCGGGTGGACGGGCTGGTGATCATGTCGCCCGCGATCGACGCGGCGACGCTCGCGTCCACGGTGCCGGCCACGCTTCCGGTGGTGCTGCTCAACTGCGCGGTGGGGGACGACGCGTTCGACGCGCTCAACGTCGACAACTTCGGCGGCGCCTACGCGATGACGCGCCACCTCCTCACGCGCGGCGGGCGGCGGCGGGTGGCGATGGTGTGCGGCGCGCCGGGCAACGCGGACGCCGCGGAGCGCCTCGCGGGCTACCGCGCGGCGCTGCGTGACGGGAGGGCCGAGCGGCGGCGGGGGTGGGAGCTGCCGGGCGACTTCCAGCAGCGCTCCGGCTACGACGCCGCGCAGCGGCTGCTCGCGATGTCGCCGCGTCCCGACGCGCTGTTCGCGGCGAACGACTCGATGGCGATCGGGGCGCTGAGCGCGCTGCGCGAGGGAGGGGTGCGGGTGCCGGAGGAGGTGGCGGTGGCGGGGTTCGACGACATTCCCATCGCGCGCTACATGAGTCCCCCGCTGACGACGGTGCGGGTGGACATCGCGGGGCTCGGCGGGCGCGCGGTGGAGATGCTGGTGGACGCGGTCGAGCGGAAGAACGCGCACCGCCGGCGGCAAGAGACGGTCCCCGTAGAGCTGCTGGTACGGGGATCGTGCGGGGGGGCATGAGCGATCGAGTGCAACCGGGTCGGACGCGGCGCCGGGGGGCGCCGGACGGCCTTCAACTCCGAGGGGAGGTAGGTGACATGTACAGCAGCGTGGTGAGGAGAGCAGTGGGGGCGGCGCTCGTCGGGGGCGGGGTGGCCCTTTGCGGGACGGCGGCGTCACCGGTGGCGGCGGTGGTGGAAGCGCAGACGACGACGGGGAGCGTGCGGGGCTACGTGCGCGACCCGGCCGGCGCGCCCATTGCCGGCGCGCAGGTCACGGCACGCAACGTCCAGCTCGGGGCGTCGCGTACCACGACGAGCAACGACAATGGATTCTACAGCCTCGCGGGTCTGCGCCCCGGGAGCTACGAACTGAGCGTCCGGCGAATCGGCCTCGCCCCACAGACGCGCGCCGCGACGGTCCAGATCGGGCAGACGGAGAGCTTCGACTTCCGGCTCGGAGAGACGGCCACGCAGCTCTCCACGGTGACCGTCACGGCGACCGCGGACGCGGCGAGCCGGACGCGGACGTCGGAGGTCGGCACGAACGTGAGCCGCGAGCAGATCGAGAACCTGCCGACGTTCGAGCGCAACTTCCTCGACCTCGCGAAGCTCGCCCCCGGCATCACCGCCACGCAGCCGAACGACAACAACAAGTACATCGCCGCCGGCGGTCGGCCCGCCGAGGCGGTCAACGTCTTCGTGGACGGCGCCAGCTACAAGAATGACGTGCTCAAGGGCGGCGTCGTCGGCCAGGAGTCGAGCGCCGGGAACCCGTTCCCGCAGGCCGCCGTGCAGGAGTTCCGCGTCATCACCCAGAACTACAAGGCCGAGTACCAGAAGGCGTCGAGTGCCGTCATCACCGCGACCACGCGCAGCGGCGGCAACCGGTGGGAGGCGGACGCGTTCGCGTTCGGCATCTCGCCGGCGTACGTCGCCCGCGACGCCATCGCCATCCAGAGGGCCAACGCGCGCCCAAACTACAAGCGGCTGCAGGCTGGCGGCAGCGTGGGCGGGCCGATCGCCCGCGACAAGCTGTTCTTCTTCGGCACCTATGAGCTGAACGCCCGCGACGAGCCCAAGTATGTCGCGCTCGGCGGGCAGGCGGCCCAAGCTCCGGCCTCACTGAACCTGCAGAACTACACCGGCCAGTTCACGACCCAGTTTCGCGAGCACCTCGGCTTCGGAAAGGTGACGTGGCTGCAGAGCGACCGCAGCACGGTCGACGCGAGCGTCAACGTCCGGCACGAGACCGACGTCAGCGGGTTCGGCGGGCAGGACTCCTACGACATCCGGGAGAACAAGCGGGTCAACGTCTACACCGGCCTCGCGAACTGGAAGTACGCCGCGGACCGCTGGCTGAACGAGGCGCAGGTCAGTGGCCAGCGCTTCGGCTGGAACCCGGTGCCCGTGAACACGAACGTGGTCGGTCGGAACTACAACGGCGTGCTCCGCATCGGCGGGCGCGACACGCGGCAGGACTTCAACCAGGACCGCCTCTCGCTGCGCGACGACATCACGCGGTCGGGCGTGAGGCTGGCGGGCGACCACGTGTTCAAGGGCGGAGCGAACGTCGACCTCCTCGGCTACGACGTGCGCAAGTACGTCAACGTCAACCCGCTGTTCCAGTACCAGCCGAGCAACAACTACTCACAGCCCACCGCGGTCAACGTCGGCTTCGGCGACCCGAAGATGAGCGCGAGGAACACGCAGTTCGGCCTCTTCGTCCAGGACGACTGGACGCCGACGCCCAAGCTCGTGCTCAACCTCGGTCTCCGCTGGGACGCCGAGACGAACATGGCGAACAACAGCTGGGTGACGCCGAGCGCACTGCGCGACTCGCTGACCGGCCCGCTCCGCAGCCAGCTCCTCGTCGGTCAGCCCGTCCTCAAGCCGGACGGCACGTGCTGCACCACGGTCCAGCGGGACGTCCTCGGCGAGCTCGGGGGGATCGACAACTTCATCACGAGCGGCCGCAGCGACCGGTCGATGTATCTCGGCGCGTTCCAACCGCGCGTGGGCGCTTCGTACGACGTGTTCGGCACGGGGCGAACGGTGGTGTTCGCCGGCTTCGGCATCTACTACGACCGGACGTACTGGAACACGCTCATCGACGAGCAGTTCCGCCGCCAGTACATCGTGAGGTACGGGCAGCCGTTCAACGACGTCGGGCCCACCCCGACGTGCCAGGACTGCATCAAGTACGACCCCGCGTTCCTGACCAACCCGGCGCTGCTCCGCCAGCAGCAGCAGCTCGCGAGGACCGAGGTCTTCCTCGTCAAGAACGATCTGCGGCCGCCGAAGTCGCGCCAGTTCAGCGGCGGCGTACGGCAGGCGGTCGGGTCCGCGTTGCTCACGCTCTCGTACAACGGCGTACGGGGTTACAACGGCACGAACTTCATCCGCGCGGCGGACGACGTCGGCCCCAGCTACCAGGCGCTCTTCGTCACGGACGACCGTGTCCGTACCTGGTACGACGCGTTCCAGTTCCAGGTGGAGAAGTCGCTGCGCGTCGACACCCGGTGGGGCGGCTCGCTCGCCTACACGCTCGCGCACTCGGAGCAGCAGGGGCAGAGCGACGACCTGTTCTGGGGGTTCGATAATCACTACCCGACCGTGCCGGACCTGCCGCGCGGGCGCGCGCCGGGCAACCAGACGCACGCGATCGTCGCCAACGGCATCGTCCGGCTCCCGTACGAGGTGCTCTTCAGCACGATCATGAGCTTCGGCTCGGGGATCGCGGTCACCGCCACCGACGCGAGCCAGGGCTACGACTACGGCCTCAAGCGGACCTACGTCTACCAGCCGCCGACCCGCCCGTTCCTTGGCATGGGGCACGTCTTCACGACGCAGAACGTCGACTTCCGCTTGCAGAAGGACTTCCCGATCGGCCTCCAGCGCGTGGGTCTCGCTGTCGACCTGTTCAATGCCTTCGGCGTCGCCAACTACGGGTGCTACAACGGCAACATCGACCCGATCGTAGGAAAGCCAAACGCGAACTTCAACAAGCCGGACTGCGCCGGTCTGGGTCGCCGCCTGCAGGTGGGGCTGCGCTACGGGTACCAGGCCCCGTCGGCCGCGGGCACGTCGCGCTCGCGGTGACGGACGCCGCGATGCACACGAGCTTCACGCGCAAGTTGGTCCGGGGGGCGGCGGCGCGGATGACCCGCGCCGCCGCCGTCGCGGCGATCACATTCGCGGGCGCGGTTGCCTGCGCCCGCGGCACCGCCGCGCCCCCAGCGCCCGCACCACCTCGGACGGCCACCGCCCTCGCCGACGATCCGCTCCTCGACACCCTCGAGCTCCGCACCTTCCAGTTCTTCTGGCAGCGCAGCGACCCGCGCACCGGACTGACGCCGGACCGCTGGCCGACGAAGAGCTTCTCGAGCATCGCCGCCGTCGGCTTCGCGCTCACGGCCTACCCGATCGGCGCCGAGCGTGGCTACGTCTCGCGCGACTCGGCGGCGGCGCGGACGCTGACGACGCTGCGCTGGTTCTGGCTCGCCCCGCAGGGGCCGGACTCGGCGAACGTCGCCGGACACCGCGGCTTCTTCTATCACTTCCTCGACATGGAGCGCGGGCGCCGCTTCAAGGACGTCGAGCTCTCCTCGATCGACACCGCGCTGCTGCTCGCCGGCGTGCTCTTCTCCCAGCAGTACTTCGACCGGCCGACGGCGACCGAGGCGGCGATCCGCGCCACCGCCGACTCGCTCTACCGGCGCGTGGACTGGCGCTGGTTCCAGCAGTCGCCGCCCACGATCTCGATGGGGTGGACGCCGAAGGACGGGATGAGCACGTGGGGCTACAAGGGGTACAACGAGGCGATGCTGCTCTACGTCCTCGCCCTCGGCTCGCCGACGCACCCCGTGGACTCCACCGCGTGGGGCGCGTACACGAGCACGTACACGTGGGCCACCTACTACGGGCAGCCGCACGTCAACTTCGCCCCGCTCTTCGGCCACCACTACTCGCACGTCTGGATCGACTTCCGCGGCATCCAGGACGCGTACATGCGCGAGCGGGGGATCGACTACTTCGAGAACTCGCGCCGGGCGACGCTCGCCCAGCGCGGATACGCGAGCGCGAACCCGCAGCGGTGGGCGGCGTACTCGGACAGCGTGTGGGGGCTCTCCGCCTCCGACGGGCCCTCGGACACGACGCTCGCCGTGCCGGCCGCCGGTGGCGCGCGGCGCCAGTTCTACACGTACGCCGCGCGCGGCGCCGCCGCGACCGAGGTGCGCGACGACGGCACCCTCGCGCCGACGGCGTCGGCGGGCTCGATCCCGTTCGCGCCCGAGGCGGTGGTGCCGGCGCTCAGGACCATGCGCCGCCTGTACGGCGACGCGCTGTTCGGCGAGTACGGGTTCCGCGACGCGTTCAACCCGTCGTTCACCGACGCCGGCGCGGTGAGGATGGGGCGCGTCGTCCCGGGGCTCGGCTGGTTCGACGACGACTACCTAGGGATCGACCAGGGGCCGATCCTGGCGATGGTGGAGAACTACCGCACGGGACTCGTCTGGCGCCACATGCGGAACAGTCCCTACATCCGGCGCGGGTTGGAGCGGGCCGGGTTCACGGGCGGGTGGTTGACGCAGCCGTGACGAAGGGGCGGGCGGCGCGGGGCGCGGGGGGGCACCCGCCCGCGACGGATGGCGGCGGGGCGCGGGGGGGCCCCCCCACCGGGAAGGTAGCATGCCTCCGGACGGGCGCGGCACCGAATCACCGCGCCCCCCATCAGCGCGCCCCCCGCCCGACGCCCCGCGCCGCCCTCGTCGCCGCCTGCCTCGCGCTCGGCGTCGCGGCCGGCAGTTGCGCCCCCACGTCCGCGCGCGAGCCGGTGACGGTCCGCTTCTGGGCGCTCGGGCGGGAAGGGGAGGTGGTGCGGGAGCTCATCCCCGAGTTCGAGCGGCGCAATCCGGGGGTGCGGGTGCGCGTCCAGCAGATCCCGTGGACGGCGGCGCACGAGAAGCTCCTCACGGCGTTCGTCGGCGACGCGACGCCGGACATCGCGCAGCTCGGCAACACCTGGGTGCCCGAGTTCCAGGCGCTCGGCGCCCTCGAGCCGCTGGGGGCGCGCGTGCGCGGCTCGGCGACGCTGGACTCGGCCGACTACTTCCGCGGCGTCTGGAACACGAACGTCCTCGCCGACACGCTGTTCGGCGTGCCGTGGTACGTGGACACGCGCGTCCTCTTCTACCGGAGCGACCTCCTCGCCGCGGCCGGGGTGACGGCCCCGCCGCGGTCGTGGGCGGAGTGGAGGGACGCGATGCGCCGCGTGGTGGAGGGGGGGCACGCGCGCTACGGCGTCCTCCTGCCGACGAACGAGTGGAACCAGCTCACCGCGCTCGCCCTCCAGCAGGGATCGCCGCTGCTGCGCGACGGCGGGCGCTACGGCGCCTTCCGCGACTCGAGCTTCGCCCGCGCGCTCGACTTCTACGTCGGCCTCTTCCGCGACCGGCTGGCGCCGACGGTGAGCAACGCGCAGATCTCGAACCTCTACCAGGACTTCGCGCGCGGCACCTTCGCCATGTTCGTCACCGGGCCGTGGCAGGTGGGGGAGCTCCGCGCCCGTCTCCCGGACTCGCTGCAGGGGAAGTGGGCCACTGCGCCCCTCCCCTCGCCCGAGGGGCGCGAGTACCCGGGGCTCTCGCTGGCGGGCGGGTCGAGCCTCGTCCTGTTCCGCGACTCCCCGCACAAGGCGGAGGCGTGGAAGCTGCTCGAGTTCCTGAGCGAGCCGGCGCAGCAGGCGAAGTTCGCCGCCCTCACCGGCGACCTGCCGGCGCGCGAGAGCGCGTGGCGCCTCGCCCGCCTGGCCGACGACCCGCCGCAGCGCGCCTTCCTCGAGCAGCTCCGCCACGTCGCGCCGACGCCCACGGTGCCGGAGTGGGAGCTGATCGCGACGCGCATCTACGAGACGTCGGAACGCGTCGTCCGCGGGCGCCAGACGGAGGCCGAGGCGCTCACCGCGCTCGACGCCGACGTGGACCGGATCCTGGAGAAGCGGCGATGGCTGCTGGCACGACGGTAGGGACCGAGCACTCGGCGGAGACGACCGCGGAGCACGCGGGGCTCGCGCGCGGTGGCGCTTCCTCGCCGCGGCGCCTCGCGCCGAGCGGCGAGCGCGCCCAGGCGCGCGCGGGGTGGCTCTTCCTCGCCCCGGCGCTCCTTCTCATCGGCGTCTTCTTCGTGCTGCCGGTCGCGGCGTCGCTCGTCCTCAGTCTCACAGACTACGACATCTACGCCGTCGCCGCGCCGGGCAACGCGCGCTTCGTCGGGCTCGCGAACTACGCGCGGCTCGCGCACGACCCGGTGTTCTGGCGCGCGCTCGGCAACACCTTCTACTTCGCCCTCGTCGGCGGGCCGCTCACGATGGCCGTCGCGCTCGGCGCGGCGCTCCTCGTGAGCGCGAAGCTCGTGCGCGCCCAGACGTTCTTCCGCACGGTGTACTTCGCGCCCTTCGTGACCACGCTCGTCGCCGTGGCGGTCGTCTGGCGCTACCTCTACCACCCCCAGTACGGGCTGCTCAACTACCTGCTCGGCGCGGTGGGCATCGCCCCGATCGACTGGCTAGGCGATCCGCGCTGGGCGATGCCGGCGATCATCCTGATGTCGGTCTGGAAGAACTTCGGCTACAACATGCTGATCTTCGTGGCCGCGCTGCAGAGCGTGCCGCAGGAGCTGTACGAGGCGGCGGAGCTCGACGGCGCGGGGCCGGTGCGCCGCTTCCGGCACATCACCCTCCCGATGCTCGGCCCGGCGCTCGCCTTCGTGGGCGTCGTGACGATGATCGGCTACTTCCAGCTCTTCGCCGAGCCGTACGTGATGACGCTCGGCGGCCCACTGCGCGCCACGACGAGCGTCGTGCTCTACATGTACGAGGAGGGGTTCCGGTGGTGGCGGATGGGCTTCGCCGCCGCGATCGCCTTCGTCCTCTTCGTCGTCGTCGCCGGCGCGACGGCGCTCCAGCGGCGGCTGGGCGGCCGCCGGGAGGCATAGATGACCGCGGGCAGCCACGCCGCACCGCGCCGCCTCCCGCCCGCCCTGCGGCGCGCGGCGATCTACGTCCCACTCCTCGCCGGCGCCGCGCTCGCGCTCCTCCCGCTGGTCTGGATGGTCTCGGCGTCGCTCATGCCGACGGGGGAGGCGAGCAGCTACCCGCCGCGCCTCTTCCCCCGCGTGGTGACGCTCGAGCACTACCGCGCCCTCTTCACGCGCCTCGCCCTCGGCCGCGCCCTCCTCAACAGCGCGCTCATCGCCAGCGTCGTCACCGCGGCGTCGGTGCTCGTCAACTCGATGGCGGGGTACGCACTCGCCAAGCTGCGCTTCCGCGGGCGTGGCGCGGTGCAGCGCGCGCTTTCGGTCGGCCTCATCCTGCCGGCGCAGGTCGCGATGCTGCCGCTCTTCCTCCTCATGAAGTCGCTCGGCCTCGTCAACAGCTACTGGGGGGCGATCATCCCCGGGCTGGCGAGCATCTTCGCCATCCTCCTCACCCACCAGTACGCGGTCGCCATCCCCGACGACCTGCTCGACGCGGCGCGCGTGGACGGGGCGAGCGAGCTGCAGCTCTACCGCCGCGTCGTGCTCCCCGTCATCGCCCCCATCCTCGCCACGCTCGCCATCTGGACCTTCCTCGCGACCTGGAACGACTTCATGTGGCCGCTCATCGTCCTCAGCGACGACCAGCGCTACACGCTCCCCGTCGCCCTCGCCAACCTGGTCGGGGAGCACGTGCAGGACACGGAGCTGATGATGGCCGGCTCGGTGCTGACCGTGCTCCCGGTGCTGCTGGTCTTCCTCTTCCTGCAGCGGTACTACATCCGGGGCATCATGGCGGGGAGCGTGAAGTGAGCGCGGGAGCCGGGACTCGGCGGGTGCCCGCCGGAGGCGGGCGTGTGGGAATCAGGCTGCGTCTCGCACGCCACGCCGGGTCGGCCTCACTCTGTGCGCTCGCGGCGCTGGCGTCGCGGCCGGCGGTCGCACGCGGTCAGTCCATGGCGCGACACGCCACGGCCGACGCCCGACGCCCGACGCCGCGGCTCGTCGACGCCTTCGACGACGTCCGCGCCTGGAAGGCCCAGCCCTCCGACGGCGTCTCCCTCGCCATCCACGCCGACCCGGCGGGGCGCGGCGGGCGCGCGATGCGGCTCGACGTGGACTTCCATGGCGGGGCCGGCTACGCGATCGCGCGGCGCGAGCTCCCGGTGGAGCTGCCGGACGACTACGAGTTCACCGTCTGGGTCCGCGGCGACGTGCCGCCGAACAACCTCGAGTTCAAGCTCGTGGACTCCACGGGCGACAACGTGTGGTGGGTGAACCGGCGCGACTTCGTCTTCGGTCGCGCGTGGCGCAAGGTCACGATCAAGAAGCGCCACGTCTCCTTCGCCTGGGGGCCGGCGGGGGGCGGGGAGCTGCGGCGCGCTGCGGCGATCGAGCTGGTGGTCACGGCTGGGTCGGGGGGGAAGGGGTCGGTCTGGTTCGACGACCTCGCGCTCGCCGAGCGCCCGCCGCGGCCGGCGTCGTGGCCGGCGCCGCGCGCGACCGCGTCGTCCGTGCCCGATGGCGCGGGCCGGGCGGCGGACGGCGACACGACGACCGCGTGGCGGAGCGCGGGCGCCGGCGCGCAGTGGCTGGCGCTCGACTTCGGCGCGCGGCGCGAGCTCGGCGGGGTGACGCTCGACTGGGCGCCGGGCGCGCACGCCGTGGACTACGACGTGGACACGACGAGCGACGGGCGCGCGTGGGGGACGGCGTACCGCGTCCGCGGCGGCAACGGCGGGCGCGACCCGATCCCGCTCCCGGAGACCGACGCGCGCGCGGTGCGCCTCCGCCTCCTCCGGCCCGCAGCGGGCGCCAGGGGCTACGCGCTTCGCGATGTGAGGGTCGAGCCGCTGGCGTGGACGGCGACGCCGAACGACTTCGCCGCGGCGCTCGCCCGGGCGGCGCCGCGCGGCAGCTACCCGCGCGTCATGCTCGGCGAGCAGTCGTACTGGACCGTCGCCGGCGTGAACGGCGACGCCGCCGAGCTGCTGATCAACGAGGAGGGGATGGTCGAGACGGGGAAGGGGCAGTTCTCGCTCGAGCCCTTCCTGTACGAGAACGGCCGCCTGACGACGTGGGCCGACGTGCGCACGACGCCGTCGCTCGCCGACGGATACCTGCCGATCCCGTCGGTGCGGTGGGAGCCGCGCGGCGACTCGGCGCTCGCGCTCACCGTCACCACCTACGCCGACGGCGACAGCGGACGGTCGGTGGGGTACGTGCGCTACCGCGTGGAGAACCGAGGCGCGACCGCACGGCACGTCACGCTGTTCGTCGCGCTGCGCCCGTTCCAGGTGAACCCGCCCTGGCAGTTCCTCAACACGCCAGGGGGCGTGGCGCCGATCGACAGCGTCCGCTCGGACGGCGTAGGCGTCGTGACGGTGAACGGGAGGCAGCGCGTCGAGGCACTCTGGCCGGCGGGCGGCATCGGCGCGGCGTCGTTCGCGCAGGGGGACGTCGTCGAGATCCTGCGGCGCGGGCGCGTGCCGCCGGCCGCGCGGGCGGCCGATCCGGGCGGCCGCGCGTCAGCCGCGATGTCGTTCGCGCTGGACCTCCCGCCGAAGGGCTCGCGCGCGATCTACGTCGCGATCCCGCTCTACGAGAAGTCCGTGATCCCGGAGCCGGAGCCCGAGCGGATGCGATCGACGGTGGGAGAGGCGGCCCTCGTCCGCGCCACCCGCTCGTGGCGCGGCGCGCTCTCCCGCGTCTGGATCACCCTGCCCGATACGGCCGGCGGGGCGGAGCTCGCGGCGACGATGCGCACCGCGCTCGCCCACGTCCTGGTCAACCGTGACGGGCCGGCGATCCAGCCGGGCTCGCGCTCCTACGAGCGGTCGTGGATCCGCGACGGCGCGCTCACCTCGGCGGCGCTCCTGCGGCTCGGCCACGACGAGGAGGTGCGGCGCTTCATCGAGTGGTACGCGCCCTACCAGTACCCGAACGGCAAGGTGCCGTGCTGCGTGGACCACCGCGGCGCGGACCCCGTGCCGGAGCACGACAGCCACGGGGAGCTCATCTACCTGATCGCCGAGTACTGGCGCTACACCGGAGACAGCGCGCTCGTGCGGCGGATGTGGCCGCGCGTGGCGAAGGCCGCCGCGTACATCGACACGCTGCGGCGCGAGCGGACGACGGCGGAGTACGCGAGCGGCGCGAAGCGCGTGTTCTACGGGATCCTGCCGCCGTCCATCAGCCACGAGGGGTACTCGGCGAAGCCGATGCACTCGTACTGGGACGACTGGTTCGCGGTGCGGGGGCTCGAGGACGCGGCGGCGCTCGCCGCCGTGCTCGGGCGAGCGGACGAGCGGGCGCGCTTCGGGGCGCTGGCGGACAGCCTGCGCGCGAGCGTCCTCGCGTCGTACCGCCTGGCGATGGCGCAACACGAGATCGACTTCCTGCCCGGCTCGGCGGACCTCGGTGACTTCGACGCGACGTCGACGACCACGGCGATCGCGCCGGGCGGGGAGACGGCGAACCTCCCGCAGACAGCGCTCCGCAACACCTTCGACCGCTACTGGGCGGAGCTCGTCGCGCGGCGCGACTCGGCGAAGGGGGACGGCTACACGCCTTACGAGTGGCGCGTGGTCGGCACGCTCGTGCGGCTCGGCGAGAAGGAGCGGGCGCTCGAGGCGGCGGACTTCTTCATGAGGGACCGCCGGCCGGCGGCGTGGCACCAGTGGGCGGAGGTCGTCTGGCGCGACCCGCTGACGCCGAAGTTCGTGGGCGACATGCCGCACGGGTGGGTG
>JBJMNL010000098.1:0-3206 GCA_045804285.1 Gemmatimonadaceae bacterium | reverse complement strand
GGTCGGCGGCGCGCCCGGTGCCGATGACGTAGGCCCCGAACTCACGGGCGAGCTGCGTCACCATCGAGCCGACCGCCCCGGCTGCGCCGTGCGCGATCACGCGCTGTCCCGCCCCAAGCCGACCGTGCACGATCAGTCCCTGCCACGCGGTCAGGCCCGAGATCGGCAGGCTCGCGCCCACCGTGAAGTCGACGTCGCCCGGCAGCGGCGCGAGGTTGCGGGCCTCGACGGCCACGTGCTCCGCCAGGGAGCCGTCGCGATGCCAGTCCGCGAGGCCGAACACCCGCTGTCCCACCGACAGCCCCGTCGTGCCGTAGCCGAGGGCGGTGACCACGCCGGCCAGCTCGTGCCCGGGGATCGACGGCGTCCGGTCACGGCCGCGGCGATCGGTCCAGGTCGAGGGCCACGCCAACTCCGTCCCGACGAAGCCCGACGCATGGACCTGAACGACGACGTCGTTGATCGCCGCCTGCGGCTCGGGCCGATCCGCCAGCGTCATCCCGGCCGCCCCCGCGGCCTGGTCCGTCACCACGATCGCCTTCATCGTCCGCAGCCCTGTGTCGAGTCCGCGCCTGCACGGCAGCCGATCCACCCCTTGTCCAGGCACAGGTGCTCGGGTCGTCGCGGCCCGCGCGGCGCGCGGAGCACCACGCTCTCGAGCGTCTCGGCTAGCGTCCACTTGTCGTGCACGTTCGCCGGCCCGAGGACCGCCGCCAGCGGGACGCCCCGCCCGTCCGTCAGGAGGTGGCGCTTCGTGCCCGACTTCGCCCGGTCCGTCGTGTTCGGCCCGGTACGGTCCCCCCCCTTTGGCGCCTCCACGATCAGCGCATCGAGGGCGGCCCACCGCCACTGGATGCCGCGCCGCCGGTCGTACCGCGTGAGGAGCGCGACGAAGGCGTCGGTGAAGACGCCCGCCCGGGACCACTGCTGCAGCCGGGGTGGCAGGTCGAGCTCGAGCCGAACTCGCTCGGCAGCGCCTTCCACTGGCACCCGGTCCGGAGTCGGTACAAGATCCCGGCGAGCACCACGCGGTCGGGCACGCGCGGACGGCCGCCTCGGGGCTTGGGCCGCTCCGGCGGCAGGAGCGGCACGCCGGTGCGCGAGAGGTCGCCGGGCACCGTTCGGAACTTGGAATCCATGTCCCAGTGGCACTGCATCGCTCACGCCATCCCCCGCGCGCGCAGCACATCAGGTCTCGGGATCGGCTCTAAGCTGCGGCGCTGGATCGCGCACCAGTCGCGGGCGAATATCGGCGTCAACATCGGTTGTCGAAACCATCGGGGAGGCGTCCCGGTCGTTGCTCTAGCCGACGGCTGAACAAGGATTGGAATGTGAGCTACTGCTGGATGTCCCACGGCGTCTATGCCGAACCCGGCGAGCCAGCGGCAGAGCAGAGACTCAGGTCGAGCCTACCTGTCTTCTGCGCTACCCCGCCAACCTTCAGCTGCTCGGTCGCATCGCTTCGCGAGATCGGCTCACTCATGGCGGGCTCGGCATCGCGGCCCCGCTGTGGTCCAGATGCGCGGACCCAGAGTGCGTGCATTGCACGACGCGTCCCTGCGCGAACAGTTTTTTCGACCGCTCCAGTCGACTGGAGCGACGCCGGACGCCATGATGCATGGCGATGCCACAGATACCCAAACGTTGGCTGATCGTGAACGTCGTTTGGGCCTGCCATTGATCCCTTTCGATCAGACCACCGACTGCCGGCATTCGAAATGCCGCGCAGTACACCTCATGGCGCATCGATACATTCACGGCCAAGGATGGTCGATGGCCAATCCCGAGAGTGCAGTGACATTCGGCCTCGGGCATTTGACGGAGCCAGGTCACCGCGGAGAGTTCACCGGCCTGCAACCGCTTGGCGGTTGGGCCACGCTCGCCGCGTGCGGAGGCGACACGCGCGAGGACATGAGCGGCCGCGGCGGCAGGATTAGGCTCGTCGAGCCTGATCGACGATGCGAAGGAGGCGCAGTAGTGGGCGGCCGACCAGCTGAGGGTGGTGCTGAAGCGTTCGGCGGTGCCGCAATCCGTGAGGCCGTGACGCTGGCCGCGCGATGGCGGACCCACTGGAACGGAGAGCCCTGTGGGGCAACTGCAGCGACGATGCCAGTCGGCGCTGCGGGAGTGTTCGCTGGCGAGCGTGATCCGGAGGTGGCAGCGTGCGTACCGATGATGCGGCTCGTGGCGTTGAGGGCGACGCGACACGGAGCGAGACGATGGCGCGGGGAAGGCGCGAGTTTCTTCGCGCCGCGGGGCTGGGCGGGGCGGCGCTCGCGCTCGCGGCGTGCGGCAAGAATGCGCTGGCGCCGACCCAAACGAGCCCAAATCTGAACGAGAATCACGACCCGCAAGGCCAGAGTGACGAGAGCCACGGCGCCATCGTCCTCAATTTCAAGAACGACTTTGGCGTGCTGAACTACGCGTACGCGCTCGAGCAGCTCGAGGCGGCGTTCTACATCGCGGTGCTCGCCCACGCGTACGCCGGCATCACCACGCAGGAGATGCGGGTGCTGACCGACGTGCGCGACCACGAGATCGCACACCGCGACTTCTTCCGAGCGGCACTCGGCGAGCGGGCGATCAAAGGCGTCGTGCCGGATTTCAGCGCCGTGGATTTCGCAAGCCGCACGAGCGTGCTCCAGACGGCGCGCGCGTTCGAAGACCTCGGCGTCGCGGCGTACAACGGCGCCGGCAAGTATCTCGAGAACACGACCTTCCTCATGATCGCCGGGAGCATCGTGTCGGTCGAGGCGCGGCACGCGTCGGCGATTCGCGACATCTTGGCACCGAAGACCGGGGCGTTCGCGCCGAAGGCGTTCGACGATGCCTTCGAGCCGCCCGACGTGCTCGCGGCCGCTGCCCCGTTCATCAAGACCAAGATCGTACTCGTCAACTTCCCCGGAGGACTCCACCCCGGCGGACACCATCCCGGAGGGCACCGCTAATGGACCGCGAACCGATTCTTCAGGCGCTCGATCCAGACATCGCCGACCGGATCGCTCCGGAGCTCATTGCCCGCCGCGGCGCGATCGGCCACGGCGCGAGCATGTCGGCCGCCATGGCGATGGGCGTGCGGGTCGCGTCGCTCCCCGTGGCGCTCGCGGCCGCCGCGCGCGCCGCGTTCGCCCAGGGAGGCCTCCCGCAGGCGGTGGTCGACGTGCTCAACTTCGCGCTCACGCTCGAGTTTCTCGAGGGGGAATTCT
>JBJMNL010000097.1:0-4458 GCA_045804285.1 Gemmatimonadaceae bacterium | reverse complement strand
GCAGCGACGACGAGCGAAGCGATCACATTGGGTCCTTTCGAGAGTGAGCCGGAACGGGCGGCGCGCAGCGCGAAGGCAGCGCTCTCAACCCTCCGCCCGAGCTTGTCGGACTTAGAGCAAGATTCAAGCACAGCGACGCCGGCCGGGAGTCGGGATCGCTCGTCGCGCGATTGACTTGCCTGGCGGTCACGGTTAGTTTCCGCTGCTCCGAAGGGCCTGTAGCTCAGGTGGTTAGAGCGCACGCCTGATAAGCGTGAGGTCGGTAGTTCAACTCTACCCAGGCCCATTACACCGCGTCGCGGTAAAGTGTTGCTACGCACGAGGTCTTCGAGACCCCGCGTACCCGAGAGGTACGCGGGGTTTTCGTTTGGGTACGGAATGGGTACGGCGTCGGGGACACGGGCACGCATCAGGGCCGCCGCTCCACATCGCCGGGCGCCGCGTCGAAGGTCAGCTGGCGGCCGTCGTCCGTGCCCCGCGCGAGGTCGATGATGCGGTCGAGCGTCGCGGCGTTCACGGCCGCCGTCCCGTTTGCCCCACCGGAAGCCGCTCGAATGGCCCGGCGCGGCTCGTCCTGACAGCTCGCGTGACGGCTACAGGGCCGCCGTCGTCGAGATTCGGGCCGCGCTAGCGACCGGGATTCGTCCGCACCAGCGCGTCCGGCACCCGTCCGAGCCTGTACTCGCCAGCGGGGTTCCCGGCGGGCGGGCGCGCGGTCCGCATTGTGCGTTGCTCGACGTACCCCCGACATTGGAACATGCACCGCACACGGCTCGCCCGCCTCCTCACGCTGCTCGTCGCGCTGCTGCAGATCGGCGCGCCGCCGCTGGCGTCGATCGCCGACGCGCGGCTGGAGCGGGAGAGCGAGCGGTCGCCGCGGGCGGCGGCGCACGTCGAGTCGCACAGCTCGCCCCAGTGCCCACGCGTGCACCCCGCGGACTGCGGGCTGTGTCAGTTCCTGACGGCGCTCGCCACGCCCGGTCGAGCGGCGGCCTCCGTCCCGGCGAGCGCAGCGGCGCTCGCCGTCTGCCCCGAGGCGCGGCTCGGAGCCCGCACGGGCAGCCGCTTCGCCCTCGCCCTCCCCAGGGCGCCCCCGGCCTCCTGACCGCACCGCGCGTCCGGCCGAGTCACCAACATCGCCGACGCGCCCCCCGTCTCGCTCACGCGGTCATCCAGCCCGCGCTGCGCCCGCACGCCAGGCGTCGCGCGCGCTCTCTCTCGGAGGCACCACTCCCATGTCACGCATCCTGGCGCGGCCCGCCCTCGGCGCGCTCGCGCTGCTGTTCACGCCGTTGTTCGCGCTCAGCCCCGCCGTGGCGCGCGCCACGTCTCCCGCGCTGTTCGCGCCGCCCGTCACCGGCCGCGTGCAGGACGACGCCGGCCGCCCCCTCCCGAACGTGGACGTCGTCATCAGCGAGGCGGGACGCACGACCACCACCAACGCCGAGGGTCGCTTCGAGTTGCGCGCCCTCGCCGCGGGGACGTACCACTTCAACTTTCTCCTCATCGGCTACTCCCCGGCGCACGTCGTCGTCGCCGTGCCCGACTCGGGGGCGCCGGTCTCGGTCGCGGTGACGCTCAGGGCGGCGACCGTCCGCCTCCAGGGCGTCCAGGTGACGGCGACGCCCACCGGCACCGACCCGCGCGCGATCACGCAGTCCACGGTCGAGCTGTCGGGCAAGGAGCTGAGCCGCAACCTCGGCGCGAGCGTCGCCCAGACGCTCGCCAACGAGCCGGGGATGGCAATGCGCTACAACGGGCCTGCGGCCAACGTCCCCGTGATCCGCGGCCTCACTGGCGAGCGCATCCTCGTCCTCCAGGACGGCGACCGCACGGGCGACCTCTCGTCGGCTTCCACCGACCACGCCCTCTCCGTGGACCCGCTCACCGCGCAGCGGATCGAGGTCGTGCGTGGCCCCGCCTCGTTACTCTACGGCAACAACGCGCTCGGCGGCGTCGTCAACGTCATCTCGAGCGACATCCCGACGTCCGTGCCGACGCACGTGGCCGGCTACGTCGCCGGACAGGGGGAGTCAGTGAACCCGGGCGGCGCGGGCTCGGCCGGGATCACGGTGCCGCTCGGATCGTCGCTCGCGGCCACGGGGCGGGTGAGCGCCCGCTCGCTCGCCGACTACCGGATCGGCGGCGGCGAGACGCAGTTCGACAGCTACTCGCGGAACCAGGGCGCGGTCGCCGGCCTCGGATATGTCGGCGACGCGGCGAGCGGCGGGGTCGTCTACCGCGGCACGCGCTTCAACTACGGCCTGCCGACACCGGCGGGCGACCCCGAAGCCGGCGGCCACATCGAAGGGCAGCGCAATGAGGGTGTGGGCCGCTTCGACCTCGCCGTCAACAAGCTCGGCATCCAGACGCTACGCCTTAACGGCAGCGCGCAGTGGTACCGCCACGACGAGGTGGAGAACACCGGCGTCGTCGGCACGAGCTTCGACCTCAAGACGCAGACGGTGAACGCGACGGCGCGGACGCAGTTCGGCCCCGGCTACAGCGGCGCGGTCGGCCTGTCCGGGCTGTTCAAGCAGTACGCGTCGACGGGGGAGGAGGCGCTCACGCCGGCGGCGAACAGCACCAGCGGCGGCGTCTTCGTTTACCAGGAAATCCCTCTCGGCGGCGCGAGTCTCGACCTGGCGGAGGCGCGCCGCTCCCACCTCCAGGTCGGCGGGCGCTACGACGTGTACCACATCGCGTCGAAGGCGGGCGAGGAGAAGTTCGGGCCGGCCCGCACCGTCGACTTCAACAACGTGTCCGGGTCCCTCGGCGCGAGCGTGCCGGTCGGGTCGGCGTTGACGCTCAGCGGCAGCATCGCACGCGCCTTCCGCGCCCCGACGGTCGAGGAGCTCTACTCCAACGCCTTCCACGCGGCGGTCGGCACCTTCGACGTCGGCAACCCGGATCTCAAGGCTGAGACGAACACCGGGGTGGACGGCGTCCTGCGCGCGCAGTCGGGCCGGGCGTCGGCGCAGCTCTCGGCGTACTACAGCCGCATCAACGACTTCATCTCGCCGAACATCGTCCGCGACACGACGCTCGCGGGCGAGGGAGGCGGGCCGCCAAACTCGGTCCCGCTCAACGTCTTCAGCCAGAGCGACGCGACGCTGCGCGGCCTCGAGGGACAGGTGGAGACCGAGGTGGTGCGGCACGTCATCGCCGGCGCCCTGGGCGACGTCGTGCGCGGCAGCTTCACGTCGGGCGGTGTTCTTCCATTCCTGCCGGCGGCGCGCCTCGGCGGGTCGCTCAGGTGGGACGACGGCCGCTTCTCTCTCGGAGGCGACGTGCGCCACGGCTTCGCGCAGACGCGCGTCTCGCAGCCGGCGTGCGCGCGCGCCGATCGAGCGGTGCTCGGCGCGGACGGCGAGCTCCCCGCCGAGGCGTCGAGCGGCACGCCGTGCGTGGACGTGCCGACGCCCGCGTACACGGTGGTCAACCTGAGCGCCGGGCTGAACCTGATCGTCGGCGGCTACGTCCACACGCTCACGCTCCGCGCCGACAACGTCGGCGACGAGCGTTATTACGACGCCTCGAGCCGCATCAAGGGCTTCACGGCGAACCCGGGGCGGAACCTGAGCGTCGTCTACAAGGTGCTCTTCTGACCCGACGTCGACCCGCTCGGGCCCTGCGGAAGAGAGGGAGGGCGTGATGCGCTCGAGCAGGGACAGCACAGGCCGCGCCGGCGTGGCCTCGGCGGTGGCCGCGGGACTGGCCGTGGCGCTCGCGGCCGGGTGCGCGACTCCGGCGGTGGTGCGGCGGATCGAGTCGGCGCACCCCGGCGCCAGCTACGACGCGGCGGCGACCGGCTGCGACTGGCGCGTGCGGTCGAGGGGCCGACATTTCGGCCGCGATCTTCGTGGGGCCTGGCTCTGGAGTCGCCAGGTCGTGGGCGGGGCCCAGGCGCGCCAGTGCGAGGTGGTGATCGAGGCGGTGTCGGGCGGCACGCACGAGGCCGTCTACCGCATCGCGCGCGACTCCCTCGGCCGCCGCACCGAGAGCGTGGTATTTCGTCCGTGACCGTCACTATATTTCCGGCAGCACGTCGGACTCTTCTTTAGCAGGCAGGGGCCTGAAAAGCGTGAGGTCGGTAGTTCAACTCTACCCAGGCCCATTCCGACAACCGATTGCCCCGTGCCGGGTTATATCCCGTCACGGGGCTTCGCCTTTCATGTCGTCCGAACCGTGCCCTGGAGCGCGACCGGCGGACGCCCGCGGGGGCGCGCCGATCCGACCCGCGCCAAGCGCCCCGACGAGCATGCTCGTCGAGCATGCTCATCACGCTTCACCGAGGATCCACCGTGCAAGAGAGCGTTGCGCCGTCGCTCGCCGCGTGGGAGAGCTTCTACGTCATCATCGGCTCGTCCGCGGCGGCCCTGACGGGGCTGCAGTTCGTGGTGGTCACCCTCGTGGTGCAGGCGCGCAGAGCGGCCACAACCCTGGAGATCGACGCGT
>JBJMNL010000096.1:0-3523 GCA_045804285.1 Gemmatimonadaceae bacterium | reverse complement strand
TGTGCGATCTTACAGCGTAGCTTCCGACGCCCACGTCCATGACCACCTCCGAGCCCGACTCGCCTCGCCTCGCCGCCCGCGCCGTCAAGCCGGACGCGGACGCGGCGTCGCCGCCGGAGGTGCTCGTCGTCGAGCCCACCGTGCCCGCGGGCGCGACGCTGTTCCGCTACGCGGCGAGCGGCGCCGTGAGCGGTGAGACGTGGTACCTCACCGCCGAGGAGGCGCAGGCGTGCGCGCTGCGCGACTACGGCGCGGGGCTCGGGCCGTGGCGGCCGATGCCGCCCGACGTGCGCGACCCGGTCGCCTTCGTGCTCGGGAACCCGTGAGCGGGCCCTCGGCCATTCATCGTCAGGCAACACCACCCCCTCCGATCGCCGCCGTGAAAAAGCTCCGCGAGTCAGTCGTCGGCATCCTCGTCCTCGCCGCCATCTTCGTCGTGTTCCAGGGCGGGGTCGGCTACTTCGGCCTCCCCCGGAAATCGCTCTGGTACTGGATCGTCCCCCTCGCCGCCGTGATCTGGGTGCTGCGGTGGTACTTCCGGGCGAGCGACGACGATGACTGGCGCATGCCCGCCGCGCGGCCCGGGCCCGACGGCGCCGATCGCGAGGACGAGACCCGGCGCGGGAGTTGAAGCGCGCCGGATGCGTGTAGCGTGTAGTCTGTAGCGTGTAGCGTGTAGCGCGAGCGATCGGGCGGCCGGCATCCGGTGCGGGGGAGGCTGCCCTCGGCGCTGCAGCTGGCATCCGGCGCGCGGCGCGTCCGGCCCTCGCTCACCCCATCTCCCGCCGAGCCCGACATGCGAACGCTCGACCCGCGACCGCTCGTCGCCGTCGCCGCCACCCTCCTCTGCGCCATGCCCACGACCGGCCTCGCCCAGCCCGGACGTCCCGCCGATCCCCGCGGCGGGGTGACGCTCGCCGTCGTGAACGCCCGCGTGTGGACCGGTGACCCGCGGCGGCCGTGGGCGGACGCGGTCGCGGCGGCGGGGGACCGGATCGTGGCGGTCGGGTCGAGTGCCGCCGTGAAGAAGCTCGTGCCCGCCGGCGCTCGCGTCGTGGACGCGCGCGGCGGGATGCTGGTGCCAGGCTTCGTGGACTCGCACGTCCACTTCGTGGACGGCGGCTTTCGTCTCGCGTCGGTGCAGCTCCGCGACGCGAGGACGCCCGCCGAGCTCACCGCGCGGATCAGGGCCTTCGCGGCGACGGTACCGAAGGGGACGTGGATCACCGGGGGCGACTGGGACCACACGGCGTGGGGGGGGACGCTGCCGGCGCGCGGCTGGATCGACTCGGTGACGCCCGACAACCCGGTGTGGGTCAGCCGGCTCGATGGGCACATGGCGCTCGCGAACTCCGCCGCCCTGCGCGCCGCCGGCGTCACCGCCGCCACGAAGGACGTCGAGGGGGGGACGATCGTGCGAGACGCGGCCGGGGAGCCGACGGGGGTGCTCAAGGACAACGCGATGGCGCTCGTGGACGAGAAGGTCCCGCCCCCGACGCCGGAGCTGAGCGACCGCGCCCTCGACGCCGCGATGCGGTACGTGGCGGAGCGGGGCGTGACGTCGGTGCACAACATGGGGTCGTGGGACGACCTGGCGACGTTCGAGCGCGCGCACCGCGCCGGCCGGCTCCGCACGCGCATCTACGCCGCCGTGCCGCTGTCGACCTGGGCGCGGCTGCGCGACACGGTGGCCGCGCGCGGGCGCGGCGACGCCTGGCTCCGCATCGGCGCGCTCAAGGGTTTCGTGGACGGCTCGCTCGGCTCCCACACCGCCGCGATGCTCGCCGCGTTCACCGACGCGCCGGGCGACACGGGGCTCTACGTCTCCACGCCGGAGGAGCTGTACGCGTGGACGAGCGCCGCCGACCGGGCGGGGCTCCACGTGATGGTGCACGCGATCGGCGACCGCGCGATCCGCACCCAGCTCGACGTCTTCGAGCGGGTGGCGCGGGACGATGGCCCGCGCGACCGCCGCTTCCGCATCGAGCACGCCCAGCACCTCGCCCCCGCCGACATCCCGCGCTTCGCGCGGCTCGGCGTGATCGCCAGCATGCAGCCGTACCACGCGATCGACGACGGGCGGTGGGCCGACGCGGTGATCGGCGCCGAGCGCGCGCGCACGACGTACGCCTTCCGCTCGCTGCGCGACGCCGGCGCGCGGCTCGCCTTCGGGAGCGACTGGTCCGTGGCCCCGCCCACGCCGCTCGAGGGGATCTACGCCGCCGTCACGCGCCGCACGCTCGACGGCGCCCACCCCGGGGGGTGGGTGCCGGAGCAGAAGATCACCGTCGAGGACGCGCTCCGCGCCTACACGGAGGGGGGAGCGTACGCGTCGTTCGAGGAGCGCGAGAAGGGGACGCTCGAGCGCGGCAAGCTGGCCGACTTCGTGCTCATCGACCGCGACATCACGCGCGTGCCGCCGGAGACGATCCGCGATGCGCGGGTGATGCTGACCGTGGTGGGCGGGCGAGTGGCATTCGAGCGTTGAACACAGGGGAGGGAGGGCCATCGTGAAACAGCTGCTGACACTCACCGCCGCGACGATCCTGGCCGCCTGCTCCCCGCGCTCGGGCGCGGTGCCGCCGGCGGGGGCGGACTCCGCGGCGCCGACCGGGACCACCACGCCCGCGCCCGGCGCCGCCGCCGGCGAGGGCGACAGCGCGCGCATCGCGCGGCTCGAGCGGGAGGCGCGGGCGCTCGCGCGCACCGACGGCTGCGCGGCGGCGGCGCAGTGCCGCATGGCGCCGGTCGGCCACCGCGCGTGCGGCGGTCCGCGCACCTACCTGCCCTACTGCGCGTCGAGCACCGACTCGGCCGCGCTCTTCCGCAAGCTCGACGAGCTGGCGCGCGCGGAGGAGGAGTACCAGGCGAAGGCGGGGATGGCGTCCACCTGCGAGTTCCGCGAGCCGCCCGTGGCGACGCTCGCCGGCGGCCGTTGCGCCGCCGCGCCGGGCGGGCCGTAGCGCCAGGGGAGTCCCGGACGGCTCAGCCTTCGAGCAGCGCCTCCACGCGCCACTCGCCGCTGCGGCGGTCGAAGACGAGACGCGGCACGTCGGCGCGTGACCGGACGCCCAGCTTGTCGATCACGCGCTCGGTGTGGCGGCGCGCGGTGAACGGGCTGATGCCGAGCGCCTGCGCGATGTCGGCGGTGGACCTGCCCGCGGAGAGGAGCTGCGTCACGTCCGCCTCGCGCTCCGTGAGCCCGTAGCGCGCGCCGAGCGCGGCGACGGCGCGGGCCAGCGACTCGCGCACCGCGCTCCCCTGGCGCTCGAGGGTCACCGCGAGCGTGGCGGGCGCGGCGTCGGTCGCGTCCTCTCCGGGGGCGACGAGGCAGCAGCGCACCAGGTAGCGACCCGCCGCCGTGCGCACCGTCCGCCCCGCGGCCGCGCGCGACGCGCGCGACGCGCCCGCGGTGGGTGCGCCCGTCCCACACGACGAGCACGAACTCGCCGCGAAGGTGAGTCGGGAGCCCATCGCCCCACCGCCGCCACCCGGCGGCCACCAGGCCCTCGAGAGGGATTCC
>JBJMNL010000095.1:0-28638 GCA_045804285.1 Gemmatimonadaceae bacterium | reverse complement strand
GAGCCGCCGGCGGACGACCACCGGCACGCGGAGCGCCGGCACGGGGAGCGCCGCCATGGCGAGCGGCGGCACGGGGGAGAAGGGGCCTCGTGAGGCGCGGCGGCGTGCTCCCGCCCCTCCCCGGCGCCCGGCGTTAGCCGTGCAGCGTTAGCCGTGCAGCGTTAGCCGTGCAGCGTTAGCGCCGCATCCTGAACTCGAATGGCAGCTGCACGAGGGACTTCACCGGACAGCCGTTCAGCTCCGCCGGGGTGAACCGGTATTGGGGGAGTACGTCGAGCACCGCCTGCACGAACTCGCGGTACTCGGCGCGCTCCACGTGGACGGTTCCCGGTGCCACGCGCCCCGACTCGTCGACGATGAACTGCACGAGCACGTCGCTCTCGACCAGTCCCTGGATCGCCGCCCGCGGATAGACCGGGGCCGGCTGGCGGGGACGCGGGACCACCGGCCGGGTCGGCTTCACCCACGGCAGCGCCACGGGAAAGAGCGGGAGAGCGACTCCGCGCTTCCGGCGCCCGAGGCCGATGCGGACGTCGACCGCGATGGTCGTGTCCAGGAGCTCCTCGGGGAAGGGGGCGAAGGCGCGCGCCGAGTCGGCCGCGCGGACGGCGCGCACGGCCGCGCTGTCGATCTGCGGCAGGCCGTCCGTGGTGGTGATGCGCACGCCGGACGCGCTGCCGTCGCGGTGGAGGACGAAGGCGACCTCGGTGTTCGGAAGCCGAGTGCTCCAGGCGCCGTCGCCCATGTAATAGCCGAAGTAATCCACGCTGGGAGCGTCGAGCCGCGCGGGGCGTGACGGGGCGGGGTGGATTGTCGCACCTGGTGACGTCCGGTGTGTGGGGAGCGGCCCGGAAACATGCCGCCACGGTCAAGACGAGCAGCTCTCGCCCGGCGTCGCGCGCGCTTCGGCCCCGGCGGCGACCGCGGCTCGTGGCGCTGGCAGGAGGCAAGGGGCGGGCGTCGGCCGCCGGGTGACGTTGCGGCCGACGGCCGACACCCCTCACCTTCCCTCCGTGCTCCCACTCCGCCAATTCCGCCGCGCCGAGCCCGCCCTCCTCCTCGGCGTCGCCCTCGTCCTGCTCGTCGTCTCCGGGCTGTCGCCCTACGATCGCACGACGTGGCTCCTCGAGGTCTTCCCGATCCTCATCGCCGCGCCGATCCTCGCGCTCACGGCGCGGCGCTTCCCGCTCACGCCGCTCGCCTACCGGCTCGTCTTCCTGCACGCCTGCATCCTGATGCTCGGCGGGCACTACACGTACGCGCGCGTGCCGCTCGGCTTCTGGCTGCAGGACGCCCTGCACCTCGCCCGCAACCCCTACGACCGGATCGGCCACCTCGCGCAGGGCTTCGTGCCGGCGATCGTCGCGCGCGAGATCCTGCTGCGCCGCTCGCCGCTCCGGCCGGGAAAGTGGCTCTTCTACCTCGTCACGGCCGTCTGTCTGGCGGTGAGCGCGTGCTACGAGCTCGTCGAGTGGTGGGCCGCCGTCGCCGGCGGCTCGGCGGCGGACGCCTTCCTCGGCACGCAGGGGGATCCGTGGGACACCCAGTGGGACATGTGCATGGCGCTCGTCGGCGCGCTCGCCGCACAGCTCCTGCTCGCCGGCGTGCACGACCGTGAGCTGGCTCGGCTCGCCGACGGGGTGTCGTTCTGGCGCGGCGCAGGGACGGGAGATAAGATCGGCGCACAGCCCTTACGGAGGAGCGCGCATGTCGACGGACACGACGAAAGTGCGGGACGTGCTGGCCACGAAGGGGCGTGACGTCGTGACGCTGCCCGGCGACGCGACCGTCGTCGAGGCGGCACGACTGATGACCGAGCGCGGGATCGGCTGCGTGCTGATCGCCGACGCGGGCGTCCCGGTGGGCGTCTTCACCGAGCGGGACGTGCTGCGCCGCGTCGTCGCCGAGCGTGGCGACCCGGCGACGGTGGTGCTGCGCGACGTCATGACGAGCCCCGTGATCACCTGCACGCCGGAGACGGCGCTCGACGAGTGCGCGGCCGTGATGACGGCGCGGCGCATCCGCCACCTCCCGGTCATGCACGACGGCGCGCTCGCGGGCGTCGTGTCGAGCGGCGACGTGATGGCGTTCCGCGTCGCCGAGCAGCAGACGACGATCACGCACCTGAGCAGCTACGTCTTCGACACGCGGTGACGGCGCGGCGGGCACGGCCGCGTCGAGGCGGCCCGCGCGGGCCGTCGGCGCCCCCCACGGCGCGGCCGTGAGCGGCGGATCGGGAGCGCCCCATGCGGCCCGTCACCGTTCGCCCGTGGCCTGGAGCCGGGCGGCCCGTTCGCGATCCGCCCTTGACAGATTCCGGTTGCTAATACGTATTAGCACGCGATGCCCCGCCCCTCCCGCGCCACCAGCCACGACGTCGCCGCTCGCGCCGGTGTCTCGCAGCCCACGGTCTCGCTCGTCCTCTCGAGCAACCCGAAGGCGCGCGTCGCCAGCGCCACCCGCGAGCGCGTCCTCCGCGCGGCGGCCGAGCTCGGCTACCGGCCCAACGTCGTCGCCCGCAGCCTCGTCCGCCGCCGCTCCTACGCGCTCGGCGTCATCGTCCCCGACCTGTCGAACCAGTTCTTCGCCGACGTCGTCAGCGGGGCCGAGCGGGTGGCGACCGAGGAGGGGTACGCCGTCTTCCTCTTCGCCCAGCGCGACGTCCCCCTCGACCGGCAGCTCGAGGCGCTGCGCGCGCGCCAGATCGACGGCGTGATCGTCGACGCCGCCGGCGCGAGCGCGGTGGCGCCGGCCGTCTTCGAGGGGCTCAACGTCGTCCTCGTGGACGCGCCGGCGGACCGCTGGCCGGGCGTCGCCAGCGACGCCGAGGGGGCGGGGCGGATGGCCGCCGAGCACCTGCTCGCGCTCGGCCACCGGCGCGTCGCCTTCGCGGGGCCCTCGGCCGACGTCCACGGCTTCCGCATGCGCGAGCGCGGCTTCGTGCGCGCCCTCGCCGCGGCCGGCGTGGCGCTGCCGAGCGAGCTGCTGCGCCGCGTGCCGGCGACGCTCGACGGCGGGCAGGCGGCGATGCGCGCGCTCCTCGCGCTCCCCGCCGGCCAGCGCCCCACCGCCTGCTTCTGCGCCAACGACCTCCTCGCCCTCGGCGCCCACAAGGCGTGCACCCAGCTCGGCGTCGCCATGCCCGGCGCGATGTCGCTCGTGGGCTGCGACGACATCCCCTTCGCGCGCCTCGTGACGCCCGAGCTGACGACGGTTGCCGTGCCGGCGCGCGAGCTCGGCGCCCGCGCCGCGCGCCTGCTCGTGCGCGAGATCGCGGGGCAGGGAGGGGCGCGGCAGCAGGCGAGGCCGCTCCCCGTGCGGCTCGTCGTCCGCGGCACGACGGGCGCCGCGCCGGAAATGGCGGAGGGGGGGCGATGAGCGCCCTCCGTCACGCCGTGATCACCGGCACCGGGTCGTACGTCCCCGAGCGCGTGCTCACCAACGCCGACCTCGCGCGGATGCTCGGCGCCGAGATCGAGCCGTTCGTGTCGGAGACGCTGGGCATCCGCGAGCGGCGCGTCTGCGCGCCCGACGAATCCACCGCCGACCTCGCGGAGCATGCCGCCCGGCGCGCGCTCGCGGACGCGGGGCTCGGGGCGAAGGACGTCGACCTGCTCATCGTCGCCACCGACACCCCCGAATTCGTGTCGCCGGCCACGTCGTCCGTGCTACACGGGCGGCTCGGCGCCGTCAACGCGGGGACGTTCGACATCAACTGCGGCTGCGCCGGCTACGTCACCGCGCTCGACGTCGCCTGGAAGTACCTGCGCGCCGACGAGCGCTACCGCCGTGTGCTCGTCGTCGGCGCGTACGCGATGTCGAAGTTCCTCGACTACTCCGACAAGAAGACGGCGACGATCTTCGCCGACGGCGCCGGCGCGACGGTCGTCGAGCTGGCGCGGGAGCCGGGCGTGCTCGCCTCCGAGCTCTACGCCGACGGCCGCCTCGCCTGCGGGATGGGCGTCTTCGCCGGCGGCACCGCCGAGCCGATCACCGAGGCGGTGCTTCGCGACGGCACGCGCAACCACCTGCGCTTCGTCGAGAAGTACCCGAAGGAGGTGAACGAGGACGGGTGGCCGCGGATCGCGCGCTCCGTCCTCTCGCGCATCGGGCGGGCGGTGCCGGACGTCGACCTCTGGCTCTGGACGCAGGTCAACCTCTCCACCATCCGCGTCGTCATGGAGAAGCTCGGTGTCTCCATGGACCGGGCGCACACGGTGATGGGCAAGTGGGGCTACACCGGTGCCGCCTGCCTCCCGATGGCGCTCGACGACGCGTCGCGCGCCGGACGGCTGCGCGAGGGGGACCTCGTGCTGCTCACCGGCTCCGGCGCCGGCCTGGCGATGGGGACGGTGGCGCTCGAGTGGCGGCCGGGCGCGGCGATCCGATGAGCGCGCAGGGTGCCGCCACCAACGGCGTGATCGCGAACGGCGTGAGCACGACGGGCGTCACGATGCTCGACGTGTTCCGCGCGCAGGCGGAGCGCCTCGGCGACCGCGAGGCGCTGGCCGAGCTCGCCCCGTCCGGCGCCCGCGCCGACCGCCGGATCGGCTGGCGCGAGTGGTGGCGGGCGTCGCGGCAGGTCGCGGCGGCGCTCGTCGCGGCGGACGTCGCGCCGGGCGACGCGGTCGCCGTCCTCGCCGGCAACCGCGTGCTCTGGCCGGTCGCCGACCTCGGCATCCTGATGGCGGGCGCGGTGAGCGTCGGCGTCTACCCGACGAGCGCGCCGGCGCAGGTGGCGCAGATCCTCGCCGACTGCGGCGCGGTGGCGGCGATCTGCGACACCCGAGAGCAGCTCGCCAAGCTCGAGTCGGTGCGCGCCGCGCTGCCGCGGCTCCGCACGGTCGTCTGCGAGGACGCGGCGCCGGCGGTGGAGGGCGGGGGCCGCGTCGCGTCCTGGGCCGACTGGCTGGCGGCCGGCGCCGCCGCGCTCCGCTCCGCGCCCGACGAGATGGAGGTGGAGCGGCGCGCCGCCGCGGCCGCGCCGGACGACGTCGCCCTCCTCATCTACACCTCGGGGTCGACCGGCGAGCCGAAGGGGGCGCGCATCCCGCACCGCTACCTCCTCGCGTCGGCGGAGTCGGTGCGCGAGACGCTCGGGCTGACCGACAGCGACTCCGCGCTCAGCTTCCTCCCGTACTGCCACGCCGGCGAGCGCGTCTTCGGCCTCTACACGCGGATTCTCTGCGGCATGCGCACGGGACACGTCGAGCGGCAGGAGCGGCTCGCCGAGGCGGCGCGCGCCTTCGAGCCGACGCTGTTCGGGGGGCTGCCGCGCTGGTTCGAGAAGCTGTACGAGGCGCTCGTGCTCCACGAGCGCGCGCTGCACGGCGAGGCGCGGGCGCGCTGGGCGGGCGCGATCCGGCTCGGCCGCGAGCGCTCGGCGCTCCGCCGCCGCGGCGCCCCGGTGCCGGCGGCGCTCGAGAGCGCGTGGCGCGACGCCGCGGAGCCGTGCCGCCGCGAGCTGGCGCGGATGCTCGGCGGGCGCGTGCGCCTCGCGACGTCGGGGGGCGCGGCGCTGCCGGCGGAGGTCGCGGACTACCTCGACGCCGCCGGCCTCACGGTGCTCGGCGCCTACGGGCAGACCGAGCACCTCTGCGTCGCCTTCCACCGCCCCGACCGCTACGACATCGAGACGGTGGGGCCGCCGATGCCGGGCACCGAGGTGCGGATCGCCGGCGACGGCGAGCTGCTCGTCCGCCGCAACGCGCTGACCTTCGACGGCTACCACGGCCGCCCGGCGGAGACGCGCGAGGCGTTCACGCCGGACGGCGGCTGGCTGCGCACGGGCGACCTCGCCGAGCTGACGGCGGACGGGCGGCTCCGCATCACGGGGCGCAAGAAGGAGGTCATCGCGCTCTCGAACGGCAAGAAGGTGGCGCCGCTCCCGATCGAGGCCGCGCTCACCGAGGACCCGTGGATCGCGCACGCGATGCTCTACGGGGAGGGGGAGCGCTTCATCTCCGCGCTCCTCGTCCCGAGCCGCGCCATGGTCGAGGGGTGGCTGCGCGAGCGCGGCCTCGCGCTCGGCTACGCGGAGGCGCTGGCCCACGTCGAGGTGCGCGACCGCCTGCAGCAGGCGGTCGACCGCGTGAACGCGCGCCTCTCGCGCCCCGAGCAGGTGCGGCGCTGGGTGGCGCTCGAGCACGAGCTGGCGCTCGAGCGCGGGGAGCTCACGCCGACGCTCAAGATCCGGCGCGCCGCGGTGGCCGAGCGCTACCGAGACCGCCTCCTCCCTCTCTACCGGTGACGCCGATGGCCGACGCGCCCCTCACGCACGCGATCGAGACCCCGCGCGCGAAGCGCATCGCCCTGGCGGCGCTCGTCCTCTCGACGGGGGCGATCGGCGCGGCGTACGCGTCGGCGTTCGCGCAGGGGGGCGCGCCGCGCTGGGGGGGGTGGCTGTTCGCCGCCGGCACGACTGGCGCGCTCATCGCCACGATCGCCCTCGGCGCCGCGCGGCGCGACCGCGGACTCGGCCGCCTCGCCGGGCCGTTCGCCCTCGTGACGCTGCTGCTCGGGGGCGGGTTCGCGGCCGTCTTCTTCCTCCCGGGCGACCTCGGCGCCGCCGAGCCACTGCTCCTCGGGCTGCCGCGGCGCGCGGCGGTGGTGCTGTACGTCATCGGCCTCCTCCCGATCCTCGTCCTGCCGGTCGCGTACGCGCTCACCTTCGCCGATCAGACGCTGCGGCCGGAGGACCTCGAGCGCGTGCTCGCGGCGGCGAGAGCGGCGCGGGAATCTGGCGCGGGGAGTCGGGAGTCGGCGGGGCCGAGCGCGGAGGAGGCGGCGTGACGGGCGTGCCAGCACTTCTCGCGCTGCTGCAGAAGAGCGCCGGCGGCGTCGCCCCGATGCAGCACGTCGGCAGCCCGATCATCGTCACCGTGGCGCTCCTCTACTTCGTGGGCGTGGTGGCGATCAGCGTCTGGGCGACGCGGCGGACGCGCACCGCGCGCGACTTCTTCGTCGCCGGCCACGGGATCGGGCTCGTCGCGCTCACGGTGGCGTCGGTGTCGACGTCGGTGTCGGGGTTCGCCTTCATCGGCGGGCCCGGGCTGCTCTACAGCGTCGGCCTCGGCGCGCTCTACATCGTGCTCCCGGCGTCGGTGACGAACGTCATGGGGGCGTGGGTGCTCGCCAAGCGGATGCGCCTCCTCGGCGAGGTGCGCGGGCTGATGACCGTGCCCGACGCGATCGGCGCGCGCTACCGCTCGCCGGCCGCGCAGGGACTCGCCGGGGTGTCGATCCTCGTCGCCATCGTCGGCTACATGGCGACCAACTGCCTCGCCATGGGCTACGTCCTCGACGCGATCTTCGGCGTCGGGATCACGTGGGGCATCTGGATCGGGATGGGGATCACGCTCGCCTACTCGGTGGCCGGCGGGATCCTCGCCGGGATCTACAACGACGTCTTCCAGGGCACGCTGATGGCGCTCGCCTCGGCGCTCGTCTTCGCGTTCGTCCTCTCGGTGAACGGCGGGCTGGGCGGCGTCTCGCGCGCGATCGCGCCCACCGACGCGCTCTTCCTCGGACCGTGGGGGAAGCTGTCGCCGATCGCCGCGCTGTCGTTCTTCTTCGTCTTCGGCATGGGATCGCTCGGCCAGCCGCAGGGCGTCCACAAGTACTACATGCTGAAGGACCCGCGGCAGCTCAAGTGGTACCCGTTGCTGAAGACGCTCGGCCTCGTGCTCGTGCTGCTCCTCTACTTCGGGGTCGGCGTCGGGGTGAAGGCGCTCGTCGCCTCGGGGCGCATGGCGCCGCTCGCGACCCCCGACCAGGCGACGCCGAGCTTCCTCCTCGGCTTCACCCCGGTGGTGCTCGCGGCGCTCGTCTTCTCCGGGGTGGCCGCGGCGACGATGAGCGCCGTCAACTCCTTCATCAACATCGGCGCCGCGGTCGTGACGCACGACATCCCGGTCGCCCTCGGGCGGACGCTCGGCAACGAGCTGCGATGGGGGCGCGTGGCGACGCTCGTCATCGCCGTCGCCTCGGCGCTCGTCGCGCAGCACTCGGGCGCCATGGTCGCGTTCCTGGGGGTGTTCGGGTGGGGGCTCTTCGGCTCGACGCTCGTCCCGGCGCTCGCCCTCGGGCTGAACTGGGAGGGGGCGACGAAGGCGGGGGCGATCGCGTCGATGGCCACGGGGCTCCTCGTGACGCTCGTCTTCGAGACGCTCGCCTTCTACAAGGCCTACTCCTTTCCCACCGGCGTGACCGTGTCCGGACTCTCCCTCGTGCTCTCGATCCTCGTCTTCTTCGCCGTCTCCTGGCTGACGCGCCGCACGGCGGCGGCGTCGATCGACCCCGACGTCCGCCTCGTGATGGAGGTCTGACGTGCGCATCGACGAGCTGGCGGCCGGCGCGTTCGCCGAGCACGCGAAGACGGTCACCGAGGCCGACGTCGTCCTCTTCGCCGGTGTGACGGGCGACTTCAACCCGGTGCACGTGGACGCCGAGGCGGCGGCGAGGTCCACCTTCGGGGAGCGGATCGCGCACGGGATGCTGAGCGCCGGCCTGATCTCGGCGGCGATCGCCATGAAGCTCCCCGGGCCGGGCACGATCTACCTCAGCCAGTCGCTCCGCTTCACGCGCCCCGTGAAGATCGGCGACACCGTGACGGCGCGCGTCGAGGTCGCCGAGGTGATCGCGGCGAAGCGGCGGGTACGCCTGCTCACCACCTGTCGCAACCAGCGCGGCGAGACGGTGCTCGACGGCGAGGCGCTGGTGATGGTGCCCGACGGCTAGCCGCCCGCGGCCGGCAATCGGAGGACTTCCCCCCACGTCGTTCCCACCTCAGCGCAGTACTCACTTCGGAGCTCGTCCCATGTCAACGAAGATCCGGACTCTCCTCGTCGCCGCGCTGGCGCTGCTTCCGGCGGCACTCCCGGCGCAGGCCGCCGTCGGCCGCATCGCCGGCACCGTCACCGATCCCGCGCACGCCCCCCTCGCCTCGGCGCAGGTGAGCATCTCCGGCACGCGCCAGGGCGCCGTCACCGACGCGCAAGGGCGTTTCGCCATCTACAACGTGGCGCCCGGCACGTACGAGCTGCGCGTGCAGCGCATCGGGCAGAAGCCGATGATGGTGCCCGGCGTCGCCGTGCGCGCCGGCGAGGAGACGACCATCGACGTCACGCTCGAGCGGGCCGCGGTCGAGCTGGCGGGCGTCGTCGTCTCCGCCTCCCGCCGGACCGAGAAGGTCACCGACGCGCCGGCGACCGTCACCGTCATCGGCACCGACGTCCTCGACCAGTCGGTGGGGAACACCTTCGCCGGCGCGCTCAAGGAGGCGAAGGGGGTCGACTTCATCCAGGTCGGGATGACGAGCGTCGCGATCAACGCGCGCGGCTTCAACTCGTCGTTCAACAACCGCTTCCTGATGGTGGAGGACGGCCGCATCTCGGTGCTGCCGGAGAACGGGCTGCCGGTCGGCTCGTTCACGCCGACGCCGAAGGTGGACCTGGCCGGGATGGAGGTGCTCGTCGGCCCCGGCTCGGCGCTCTACGGCCCGGACGCGTCGAGCGGCGTGCTGTCGCTGACCACTAAGGATCCGCGCCAGTTCCCGGGCGCGACGCTCGAGGTGACGGGCGGGAGCCGCAGCTACGCCGACGTGCAGGGGCGCTATGCCGGCGTTCGCGGGAACCTCGGCTACAAGGTGGCGGGCGAGTACCAGACGGCGAAGGACTGGGAGAACTTTCTCTGCTACAACGCGTCGGGCAGCGTCGTGGCGACGCCGGGCGCGAAGCCCACGTGCGCGGCGGGGCAGGTGCGCGAGGACAACCTCAAGCAGCGGATCGACTGGGACGCCAGGGTCGCCCGGGGCACCGGCGCCCTCGTCTACTACGCGGGCGACAAGCGCGTCGAGCTGAACGGCGGCATGAGCCAGACCGACGGCGTCGGCCAGACGAACGTCGGGCGCAACCAGCTCAGCGGCTGGCAGTACAATGTCCTCCAGGGGCGCTACACGATGCCGCACTGGTACGTGAACGCCTACCGCGCGCAGTCGAAGTCGGGTGACTCGTACGCCCTGAACCGCTACGCGGGCGCGCAGCTCACGCCGTCCAACGCGAGCGTCGGCCCCGACTCGCTGCGCATGCTCTCCGACTGGCCGAGCGACGGGCGGATGTACGCGGCCGAGGTGCAGGGGAACTACGCCATCCCGATGCTGCGCAACACGGCGACCGTCTTCGGCGCGCAGTACCGCAACGACGTCGTGAGCAGCGACCGGCAGTGGCTCACCGACCGCATCACGAGAAAGGACATCGCCAACGACCAGACGGGCGTCTACGCGCAGACGACGACCTCGGTGATCCCGCAGCTCGACATCGTGCTCGCCGGCCGCTACGACAAGCCCAAGCAGTACGATGCGCAGTGGAGCCCGAAGGCCGGCGTCGTCATCAAGCCGATCCCCGACCAGGCGCTCCGCGTCACCTTCAACCGCGCCTTCAAGTCGCCGACGATCCTGCAGACGGACTTCTTCATCCCCGACTGGACGGCGGGGGCCTCGGGCATCTCGATCTACGGCAACACGACGGGCTTCAAGACGGTGAACGCGAGCGGGGCGACGGTGAGGACGTTCGGGCCGATCCAGCCGGAGTCGAACAAGACGTGGGAGTTCGGCTACAAGGGCATCATCGGGAACCGGCTCTTCCTCGACGGAACGTATTACCGGTCGGACTACCAGAACTTCATGAGCCCGCTGACGCTCGTCAACAACTCGAGCGCGCTGCTGCCGGCGGGGGCGCGGACGTACGCGGTGCCGCTCTCGAACCCGAACGGCATCCCGGTCGACGGGCAGAACCGCATCATCAACCCGGCGAACACGGTCAACTCGTACCCGATCGTGCTGATCTACTACAACCTCGGCAACGCCAAGGTCTCGGGCACGGACATCGGCGCGAACTTCCTCGCGACGCAGAGGGTCGAGGTGCGCGGCACGCTGTCGACGGTGAAGATCGACAACCTCACCGTCCCCGCCGCCGCGGGCACGGGCGGGCTGGAGGCCACCTCGCTCAACAGCCCCGGCACGAAGTGGACGCTCGGCACGACGGCGAAGGACATCGGCCCGGCCTCGGGCGGGCTGACGTGGCGGAACTACGTCGGCTACTACTTCCGCTCGGGCAGCAACTCGGGCATCATCCCGACCTTCGGCACGCTCGACGCCAACGTCTCCTACAAGCTGCCGGCCGCGACGAGCACCATGCTCACGCTCGGCGTCAACAACCTGTTCTCCTGCACCGGCGAGAACGTGACGTACGCGACGCCGACGGTCACCCCGCCCACGATCGCGCAACCGAACAGCATCCTCAAGAGCGAGGACCGCGGCTGCGGCTTCAACCGCAAGCACATGGAGATGATCAACATGCCGTACATCGGCACGATGGTCTTCGTGGGCGCGCGCTGGAGCACGCGTTAGGCCCGTGGTCGAGGCGCTGATCGTGGCCGCTTCGATCGCCGGGAGCGCCGCCGGAAGCTCCGCCGCGCCCGCGCGGGCGGCGGAGCACCCGGTCCCCCCCGCCGCCGGCCGCTGGGTGGAGGGGACCTTCGCCGGCGCCGACGGGAGCCGGCGCTACAAGCTGTACGTGCCCGGCTCGTACGACCCGTCGCGCCGGCAGATGCTCGTCGTGCTCCTGCACGGCTGCACGCAGGACCCGGACGACCTCGCGCGCGGCACGCGCGTCGCCGCGCACGCCGAGCGCGAGGGGTTCCTGGCGCTGCTGCCGGAGCAGCCGGCGAGCGCCAATCCGAAGAAGTGCTGGAACTGGTACGACCCCGCGCACCAGCGGCGCGACGCCGGCGAGCCGGCGCTGATCGCGGGGATGACGGAGCGGGTGATGAAGGAGTACGCGGTGGACCCGGCGCGCGTGCATCTCGCCGGGATCTCGGCGGGCGCGGCGATGGCGTCGCTCGTCGCCGTCGCCTACCCGGAGCGCTACGCGTCGCTGGGGCTCCACTCGGGGCTCGCCTGGCGGCCGGCGACGGACGTGATGGGCGCGCTCGGCGCGATGACCAGGGGCGTCGCCGACCCCGACGCGCTCGGCGCCGCGGCGCTCGCGGCGATGGGGCCGCGCGCCCGCGCCGTGCCGACCATCGTCATCCACGGCGACGCCGACGCCGTCGTCAACCCGGCCAACGGCCGCCAGGGGGCGCGCCAGTGGGCGGTGACCGACGCGCACGCCCTCGGCGTCGACTCGCTCGCGACCACGGAGAGCGCGGGGGAGGAGGGGGGCTACACGTGGACGCGCACCTGCCACCGCGACGCCGCCGGAGCCTGCGCGGTGGAGGAGCTGGTGGTGCACGGGCTCGGTCACGCCTGGTCGGGCGGGTCGCGCGACGGGACGTTCACCGACGAGCGCGGGCCCGACGCGACGCGGGAGCTGGTGCGCTTCTTCCGCGAGCACCCGATGCCCTCCTCTCGTTAGGCGCCGCGCCGTGTCGCACTTCCCGGCCTTCCCGTCGCGGCCCGACGTCGTGGGGTGGTGGGCGCGCGTCCAACCCGGGCGCGTCGCGCTCGTGGACCGACGGCGCGACGCGCGCCTCACCTACGCCGAGCTGGACGCGGCGTCGGCGACGTGGGCGCGCGCGCTCCACGCCCTCGGCGTCGGGCGCGGCGACCGTGTCGCCGTCCTCGCCGGGAATCGCGGCGAGCTGCCGGCGCTCTTCGGCGCCTGCCTGCGCGTCGGCGCCGTCATCCTGCCGCTCAACTGGCGCCTCGCGGCGCCGGAGCTGGCGCCGATCGTCGCCGACGCGGCGCCGGCGGTGCTGATCGGAGAGTCTCGCTTCCGCGCCGTCGCCGAGCAGGCGGTCGGACGTGGGGCGGGGGGCGCGCCGCGCTGGGTGGACCTCGACGACGACGCGCCCGCCCTCCTCCGGCGCGCCGCCTCGGCCCCCGAGGTGCCCGAGGTGCGCGCCGCGCCCGACGCGCCGACGATGCTGCTCTACACCTCGGGGAGCACGGGGGCGCCCAAGGGGGCCGTGCTCCCGCACCGGCAGCTCCTGCACAACGCCGTCGCGACGGCGGTCGGCTGGGAGCTCGGCGCGAGCGACGTCGCGCCGGTGACGACGCCGTTCTTCCACACCGGGGGGTGGCACGTCTTCACGACGCCGATCCTGCACGTCGGGGGCACGGTCGTCCTCTTCGAGCAGTTCGACGCCGCGACCTTCCTCGACGACCTCGCCGAGGAGCGGTGCACCGTGGCGTTCTGCGTACCGACGCAGATCGCGATGCTGGCGGACGGGCCGTCGTGGGGGCGTCCGCTCCCTGACCTGCGCTGGCTCATCTCGGGGGGGGCGCCCTGCCCGCCCGCGCTCGCCGAGCGGGTGCGCGGGGCGGGGATCGACTTCCGTGAGGGGTTCGGGCTCACCGAGTGCGGGCCGAACTGCTTCGCGATCGGCGGGGCGGCGGCGCGCGCGAGACCGGGGAGCGTCGGCTGGCCGGCGCTCTTTCTCGAGATGCGGCTCGACGCGGGCGGCGGGCGCGAGGCGGAGCCCGGCGAGCCGGGCGAGCTGCTGCTACGCGGCCCGCAGCTCTTCGCCGGCTACTGGAACGCCCCCGCGCGCACCGCCGAGGCGGTGGACGCCGAGGGGTGGCTGCACACCGGCGACCTCGCCTCGCGCGACGCCGACGGGGCGTACCGGATCTGCGGGCGTCGGAAGGAGATGTTCATCTCCGGCGGCGAGAACGTCTTTCCCGGCGAGGTGGAGGCGGCGCTCGCCGAGTGCGACGGGGTGGCGGAGGTGATCGTGGTCGGCGTGCCGGACGCGAAGTGGGGGGAGGTGGGGCGGGCGTTCGTGGTTCCTCGCGCCGCCGGACGCGCGGCGGGGTCGGAGGAGCTGGCGGGGCTGGTGGTCGCGCACGCGCGGCGGCGGCTGGCCGGCTACAAGGTGCCGAAGTCGGTGATCGTGCTCGACGAGCTGCCGCGGCTGGGCTCGGGAAAGCCGGACCGCCGCGCGCTCGCCGCGTGGACGGTGCCCGGCGCGGCGGATGCGAATGACGCGCGGACGGCGCACGCCCGACGCGGATGACGGGAGGGACGATGATGTTCGCGAAGGCGCGCCCGAGCCGGGCGAAGGTGGCCGCGGCGGCCGCGAAGTCGCCCGCCGCGCCGGCGACGACGAAGGGCTCCGTCGTGCTCTCGACGCTGGCGTTCCTCGCCGAGGAGCGCGGTGAGGGGACGCTGCGGCGGGTGCTCGCCGCTCTGCCGCCGGAGACGCGCGCGCTGTGCGAGGGGGTGGACCCGACCGCCGAACTGCCGTACGCGCTCGTGCGTGAGGTGTGGCGGGTGGCGGAGCGCGTCGCCGGCGCGGGTGACCCGACGTGGATGGAGCGCGCGGGCGCCTTCGCGATCGAGTCCGCCGGCGTGCGCCTCTACGGCGGCATCCTGCGCAAGAGCAGCCCGATCGAGTTCCTGACGCAGAGCATCTCGCTCTTCCGCCTCTACTACAATCCCGGCGACATGCAGGTGGTGTACGAGGCGCCCGGCGCCGCGGTGCTGCGCCTCGTCGGCTTCGACCCGGTGACGCCGCTCTTCTGCCAGCGGCAGACCGGAGGGCTGCGCTGCGCGCTCACCCTCGCCGGCGGCCTCGACCCCCGCACGCGGCACGTTCGGTGCGCGCTGGAAGGGGACGCGTTCTGCGAGTGGGAGCTGGGGTGGGGAACGGGGGGGTGAGCACTGGGTGTCGGGGGCGACCGCAGGTGGTAGTCTTCACGCGGTAGCGTTTCGCCGTCACTGCTCGGGAGGCAGTGTCAGGCGGAGACTGCTCACCGCCAACCGGTGACTGCCGACTGCCAACCGCGGTCGCCCCTGCCCCCCCGATCGACCTCTCCGCATGCGCATCACCGTCGATTCTTCCCCCGTCCCCGCCGACGCGCAGGTGGTGCTCGACGGGCTGCGCGCCTTCAACGAGACGTTCATCGGCCCGCCCCATGAGCGCCCGCTCGCCGTCTTCGTGCGCGACGACTCGGGCGCGGTGGTCGGCGGGTTGATCGGGCACACGAAGTGGCGCTGGTGCTACGTGTCGAAGCTCTGGCTCCCCGAGTCGCTGCGCGGGCAGGGGCTCGGCAGCGCGCTGCTCGCGGCCGCCGAGTCGGAGGCGTGGGCGCGCGGCTGCCTCGGCGTCTACCTCGACACGTTCGAGTACCAGGCGCTTCCGTTCTACCAGCGGCACGGCTACGAGCTGTTCGGGACGCTCGAGGGGTTCCCGCCGGGATACCGGCAGTACTACGTGCGCAAGCTCAGACCCGGGGGCCAGAGCGGGAGCGGCACCGGCGCGTAGCCGCCGGTGTCCCTCGCCGCCCTCGGGATGAACTGATGGGGCGGCGGCGCGCCTGTGCCGCCCCGCCGCGCGCCGGCCGCGCGGGCGACGTCGCCGGCGAGCGGGACCGGAGGCGGAAGGGGGCCGAAGGAGTCTGCCGTCACCACGCCAGCGGCCCCGTCAGGAATACCCCGACTCCCCAGCTCGCATCCCCCGACGGCGCTCCTGGCGGCTTCCGGCGATCGTTCGCGTATCAGGTAGAGGGGGTCGAGCGACCCATTCCGCCCCGCCGAATCGCCCTATATTACCGCATCATGCGCCGCCCTCTCTGGAGTCGCGCCGTCGCCGCCCTCGTGGCGATCTGGTTCGCCATCATGATGGCGGAGCCGGCGGCGCTGCATTCCTGCCCGATGCATGGCGGCCTGGCGGTCACCGCCGCCGCGGCCGGGGGGCACCACCACGGCGGCTCGGTGCCGGCCGCGCTCGCGGCGCCGAGCGAGCATGCGGCGCAGCCGCAGCACGGCGCGCCCGCGCCCGTGGATCACGGGGCGGGGGGGCACCAGTGCACCTGCCTCGGCCAGTGCGCCATGGGTGTCGGCGCCGCTGCGCCCGCCGCCGTCGTCGCTCTCGCGCCGGTGGTCGAGACGCACGCCACGCGCGACGCCGGGCTCCCGGACTTCGAGTACGTGCCCGTCGCGGCGGCGCACGTCCTCCCCTTCGCGAACGGCCCTCCGACCGTCGTCGCCTGAGCATGCGGCGCCGGCGGCGCGACTTCGCGCCCCCGCCGCGCTCCCCCCGATCCGAACCCCCGCGCCCTCGCCGGCCCTCCCCGACCTTGGAGTGGCCGGGGCCGAGCCGCAGCAGCCGGCCGGCGCGAGCAGGGAGCAGCTCGATCGGGACGCTCACGAGCCCAACGCTCACGGCCGCCCAACCCGCTCCGGCGTGACTCATCGCGCGGACGGACGGCGCCATCACGCGACCATCGACGCTCGGGCCCACGGCCATGTCAACCAGCCACCCAGCTCTGCCCAGCGGGGCTTCGCTCCACCCGTTCTCGATCTCCCGCGCCGCCGGGCGCATGCCACTCGCGGCGCTCGCCGCGCTCACTCTCGCCGCCGCCGGTGCCGCGCCGCTCGGCGCCCAGCAGCAGTCCGCCGCACCCGCCGCTCCCGCCGGCGCCGGCACCGTGGAAGGTCGCGTCGTCAGCGCCGACCGCGGGCGGCCGCTCGCCGACGTGATGGTTCGCGTCGAGGGGACGACGCGCGGCGCCGTCACCGACGCCGACGGGCGCTTCGTCGTGAGCGGCGTCCCCGCCGGCCCCCACGCCGTGGTCGCCCAGCGGCTCGGCCTCGCGGTCGGGCGGCAGCAGGTGACCGTCGGCGCCGGCGCGACGCGGGCCGACTTCTCCCTCGCCGAGGCGGCGACCGTGCTCGCGCCGGTGGTGGTGAGCGCGACGCGCGAGGCGCAGCGGCGCAGCGAGGCGTCGGCGACGATCGACGTCCTCGACGGCGCCGAGGTGCGCCGCACGCGCGCCGCGCACCCGGCGCAGCTCATGAACCGGCTGCCCGGCGTGCACGTCTCCGAGCTCTCGGGCGAGGGGCACAGCATGGCGATCCGCCAGCCGATCACGACGAAGCCGATGTACCTCTACCTCGAGGACGGCGTGCCGACGCGCGCCACCGGCTTCTTCAACCACAACGCGCTGTACGAGGTGAACATCCCGCAGTCGGGCGGGATCGAGGTGCTCAAGGGACCCGGCACCGCGCTCTACGGGAGCGACGCGATCGGCGGCGTCGTCAACGTGCTGACGCGTCCCGCGCCGGCGACACCCAGCGTCGAGGCGACGCTCGAGGGGGGCGCGGACCGCTACGGCCGGCTCCTCGCCACCGGCGGCTTCACGCACGGCGCGACCGGCCTCCGCGCCGACCTCAACCTCACGCGCGGCGACGGCTGGCGCGACGACGCCGGCTTCTCGCGCCAGAGCGGCACCGTGCGCTGGGACCAGTTCTGGGGCCAGGGGTGGTCGGCGCGCACCGTCGCCACCGGGTCGCACATCGACCAGCAGGACCTGCCGGCCGTGAACGCGGCGCAGCTCGCGGCGCGGAGCCCGATCAACCGCGCGCCGATCGCCTTCCGCGAGGTCAGGGCGCTGCGCGTCTCGTCGGCGATCGAGCGCGAGCGCGGCGCGGCGCTCTGGAGCTTCACGCCCTACGCCCGCTACGACGACCTCGGGCTGCTCCCGAACTGGCAGCTCACCTTCGACCCGCAGCTCTGGGACACGCGCAACTCGTCGCTCGGCTTCCTCGCGAAGTACCGCCGCGACTTCGCGCCGATGCGCGCGCGCGTGATCGTCGGCGCCGACGCCGACGTCAGCCCCGGGCGCTTCACCGCCGACTCGATCGCCGCGCCGCGCACCGGGCCCGACCTCGTGTGGGGGAGCTACCGGACCGCGGGACGGCAGTACGACTACGACGTCACCTACCGCGCGATCTCCCCGTACGTGCACACCGAGCTCTCGCCGCTCCCGCGCGTGCGCGTGGACCTCGGCGCGCGCTACGACGCGGCCGGCTACTCGTACGACACGCGCCTCGCGCCGCTCGACACCGGGCGCCACCGCCGCCCCGCGGACATGGACGTCAGCTACCGCCGCCTCAGCCCGAAGGCCGGAGTGACGATCGACGCCGGCCACGGCGTGAACGTCTACGGCTCGTACCGCCAGGGCTTCCGCGCGCCGTCGCAGAGCCAGCTCTTCCAGCAGGGCCCGGCCGCGCACACCGTCGACCTCGAGCCCGTGCGCGTCGAGAGCTACGAGGTGGGGACGCGGGGCGAGGTCGGCAAGCGCCTCGCCTACCAGCTCGCCGCCTACGACATGCGGATCCGGGACGACATCGTGACGTTCACCACGCCCGACAACGAGCGCGTGGCGACGAACGCCGGCCAGACGCGCCACCGCGGGGTCGAGGCGAGCCTCGGCGCGGCGCTCCTGCCGCGGCTCCGGCTCGACGCGAGCTGGAGCGTGGCGTCGCACCGCTACGTGGAGTGGAACCCGTCGCCGGCGGTGAGCTTCGCGGGGAAGGACGTCCCGCAGGCGCCGCGCGACCTCGGCTCCGTGCTCCTCACCTGGTCGCCGCGCGCCCTCGGCGGCGGACGCCTCGCCGCCGAGTGGACGCACACCGGCCGCTACGCGATGGACGACCGCAACGCGCAGACGTACGGCGGCCACGAGGTCGCGACCCTGCACGCGAGCTACGTACTCCTCTCCGGCCGCGCCGAGCTGTTCGGCCGCGCGGTGAACCTGTTCGACCGCAACTACGCGGAGCTGGCGACGTACAACCAGTTCGAGCGCGTGGCGGCGGACCGGTTCCAGTACAACCCCGGGGCACCGCGCACCGTCTATGCGGGGGTGAAGTATGGTCTGTAAGACACCGGGACGGCACCGGCATCCCGGTCGAGACGCCTCCGCGTACCTGTACCTACGCATCCCGGTCGCGATGCCTCCGCCCTCCGCCCCCCGTCCATTCCCGATTCCTCACTTCCGCACTCCAGGCCGCTCAATGAAAAGTCACCGAGTGCTGCTCGCCTCCTCGCTCGCGCTCTCCGCCTGCCGCGCCGCTCCCGCCAGGCCCGCCTCGACGACGCTCACCCTCGACAGCGCCCGCGCCGTGAGCGCGACGACGGTCGTCGGCGCGGCGCCGATGTTCGCCGTCTCGCCCGCCGGTGCGGAGGCCGCGGCGTGGGTCTCGGCGCCGGGCGGCGGGAGCGACGGGCGGCTCTACGTGTCCGTGAACGGCGCTGCGCCGGTGGAGCTGCGCGACCCGCTCGGGCCGATCGAGGCGCACGCCGAGGCGCCGCCGAAGATCGCCTACGGCGCCGACGGCTCGCTCGACGCATTGTACGTCGTCGGCAAGGTGGTGCCGGGGAAGCGCTTCCCGCTCGGCGCCCTGCGCCTCGTGCGCTCCGCCGACGGCGGCGCGACCTGGAGCGCGCCGGTGACGGTGACCGACGACGGCGACTTCGGCTCGCACAACTTCCACGCCCTGCACGCCGCGCCCGGCGGCGCACTCTACGTCGCCTGGCTCGACGGGCGCGCCGGGAAGTCGGCGGCGTACATGACGCGCTCCGCCGACGGCGGCAGGACGTGGTCGCCGAACGTGCGCGTCGCCGGTGGCGAGGCCTGCCCCTGCTGCCGCACGTCGGTGGCCACGGGGAAGGGGGACACCGTCTACGTCGCGTGGCGGCAGGTCTACCCGGGCAACGTGCGCGACGTGGTCGTCGCCCGCTCGGCGGACGGCGGCGCGACCTGGAACGAGCCGGTGCGCGTGCACGCCGACGGCTGGGTGTTCGACGGCTGCCCGCACGCCGGCCCGTCGCTCCAGGTGGACGGGGCGGGGCGGCTGCACGTCGCGTGGTGGACGGGGAAGGAGGGGGCGGCCGGCGTCTTCTACGCGCGGTCGGACGACGGCGCGCGCAGCTTCGGCGCCCCGGTCGCGCTCGGCGTCGCCCGCTTCTCGCGGCCGGCGCACGTCCAGCTCGCGCTCGGCGAGGAGGGCCGCGTCGTCGCCGCGTGGGACGACGGGACGAGGAAGACGCCGCAGGTCGTCGTCCGCGTCTCGTCCGACGGCGGCGCGACGTTCGGCGATCCGGTGACGGCGAGCGCGCCGGGCCGCGCCGCCGGCTATCCCGTGCTCGCCGTCGCCGGCCGCCGGGTCACGGTGGCGTGGACGGAGCAGAGCGCGGACGCGGCCGAGCACTCGCACCACGCGGAGCCGAACATGAAGGACCCGAAGGCCGCCATGGGACTGCCCGTGGTGGGGGAGAGCGAGGTGCTGGTGCGAAGGGGAGAGATGGAATGAGGAAGATCGAGCGGAAATTCGCCGCGGACCGTCGCCCGTCGCCCGCCGCGCGCGCGTGGCGCTACGGCCTCATCACGGCGCTGGCCGCGCTTGCCGCCGCCTGCGCGCCTAACGACGCGGCGGCGACGCGGAAGGCGGGGGCGGACGACGAGGCGTTCCGGCCGCTGGCGGTGGGCGACTCGGTGCCGGCGTACGCGGCGGCGGTGGTGGGTGGAGCGGCGGGGGACAGCGTGCGCGTCGCCGCCGGCGCACAGCCGCTGACGCTGGTCAACGTCTGGGCCACCTGGTGCACCTCGTGCCGCGAGGAGTTCGCCGACCTCGAGCGGCTGCACCGCGAGTACGCGCCGCGCGGCGTCCGCGTCGTGGCGGTGAGCGTGGACGAGGGGAGCGACGCCAAGGTCGAGCGCTTCGCGAAGGGGGAGCGGGTGACGTTCGCCGTCGGGCACGACGCGGCCGGGCGCGTGCAGCGGCTCTACCAGACGGTGGGGGTGCCGGAGACGTACCTCGTCTCGCCAGCCGGCACGCTCCTCTGGCGCAAGGCGGGCGCGCTGAGTCACGGCGCCCCCGAGGCGCGGCAGGCGATCGACGCGGCGCTGTCCGCCGCCCGTTAGTCGCGCCCGCTCGTCGCGTCCGCCGTCAGCGGAGAAGGACCCCCAGCGGCTCGTCGATCCCCACCTCCGCCACCGTGCCGCCGAACACCGGCACGCACGCCGCGCTCGTCGGCGCGCCGAGCACGCGCGCGTCGTCTCCCTCGACGCGGAGGAGCGTGCCTTCGGGGAGCCCGAGCACCGGCACTCCCGGGTTCGCGGCGGCGAACTCGGCGAGCCGCTGGGCGCGCGTCTCGCCGCGGAATCCGGGCTGGTGGAAGTCGGTGTAGTGGGCGTTGATCTGGAAGGGCAGGAGGCCGAGCGCGCGCAGCGACGGCGGCTCGACGATCGGCATGTCGTTCGTCGTCCGGATCGTCGGACATGCGACCACCGATCCGGCGCTCCACCCGACGTACGGCACCCCGCTCGCGACGCGATCGCGGATGACGTCGAGGAGCCCGTGCGCGTAGAGGTGGTGGAGCAGGTGAAAGGTGTTCCCGCCGCCGACCACGATCGCGCGCGCGCGGCGCACCGCCGCCGCTGGGTCCGCCGCCTCGTGCACGGACGCAACGCGGTAGCCGGCGGCGCCGAGCGCCTCGCGCACGCGCGCGGCGTAGGCGTCCCACGACATCGTGACGCCGGCGTAGGGTACGAAGAGCACCTCACCGTCGAGCGCGCCGAGGAAGTCGCGCAGCTCGGCGCGCGGCCACTCGAGGTAGCCCCCCTCGGGGTCGGTCGAGTTGCTGAGCAGGAGGAGGCGGCGGACGGCTGGGGTCACGGGGGAGGGGCTGGCGTGCTCGGCGCGGCGGAGCGCCAGGGGCACCACCGCGCGCCACGGGGCGCCCCGTGGCGTATCGCAACGTAGCCGCGCGCCGGTTGGGCGAGTAGGCCGCGGCGGGCGGCGGTCGCGGCACGACCGTCGCGACACTCGCGGCGGCATTCACATGGAGGGCAACGTGGCGGAGACGCGGGGCAGGGTCATCGTGATCACCGGGGCGAGCGGCGGGATCGGCGCCGAGCTCGCGCGGCAGCTCGGGCGGGCGGGACACACGATCGTCCTCGCGGCGCGGCGCGAGGCCGAGCTGCGTCGCGCCGCGGCCGACGCCGGCGCGCGCGCGCTCGCCGTCGTCACCGACGTCACCCAGCGCGCCTCGATGGAGGCGCTCCGCGACGCGGCGCTCCGCGAGTTCGGCCGCGTGGACGTGTGGGTCAACAACGCCGGGCGCGGCATCACGCGCTCCGTGCTCGAGCTCACCGACGCCGACGTCGACGAGATGATGACGGTGAACGTGAAGTCGGCGCTCTACGGCATGCAGGCGATCATCCCGCACTTCGTCGAGCGCGGCGCGGGCCACCTGATCAACGTGTCGTCGTTCCTCGGCCGTGTTCCGCTCGCCGCGCACCGCTCGGCGTACAACGCGGCCAAGGCGGCGCTCAACGCGCTCACCGCGAACCTGCGCATGGACCTCGCCGCGCGGTACCCGGAGATCCATGTCTCGCTCGTCATGCCCGGCGTGGTGACCACCGACTTCGCGCGCAACGCGCTCGGCGACCAGGCTCCGCCGGCGCCGGCGCCGGCGGGCGGCGTGATGCGGCCGCAGAGCGTGGAGGAGGCGACGGCGACGATCGCCGCGCTCGTCGACCATCCCGCGGCGGAGCTGTACACGAACCCCGCGAGCAGCGAGGTGGCGCGGCGCTACTTCGAGGACGTCGGCGCGTTCGAGGCACGGGCACGCGCCATGATCGCCGCCGCGTCTGGAGGCGCCGCGTCTGGAGGCGCCGCGTCTGGAGGCGCCGCGCCGGCTCAGCGCGGCGTCAGCGAGTCCACGGCGTAGACGATCTCGTCGTCCGTGGCCGAGCGGTCCCAGTCCACGTAGAGGCGCGACGGGTAGTGCCCGCGCGCGTCGTACTCCACGGCGACGCTGTCCGCCCCCTCGGCCAGGGCGCGCACGGCGCGCGCGAACAGGAGGTCCACTGTGGGTACGGCGTCCGCGGCGAGCGGGGGCCCCTTGCCGCCGGCCGCCGCGTCGCGCGGCACCGCCTCCACGACCTTGCCGTCGCGCACCGCGACCCGGTACCAGCGCCCGCCGCCCGCGCAGAAGCAGTCCTGGCGGTAGTGGAAGGTGTAGGCGTCGAGTCGCCGCGCCCGCCACGCGGCGCGCTCGGCGCTGAGCGCCGCGCCGAGCGCCGCGGCGGGAGTTGTGGCGGCGGGGGGCGGCGGCGCGGGCCGCGAGCGGGCGCAGGCGGCGAGGACAGGCGCGGCGATCGCGAGGAGCGCGAGCGACGTCGGGCGGGTGCGGGAGGGGCGCATCGGTACGCGGGGTGACGTGGGTCGGCGGGGCCGCTCAGCCATAGCGGGCGCCCGGATAGAGCAGGTTGACGGCGCCGACGAAGATCGGATCGAAGATCGCGTCGCAGAGGCGCCAGGCGAGCATGAGGCCGAGCAGGCCGAGCGCGGGCGTGCGCCAGACGAGCTCCTGGTAGCGGCGCGCCGTGCCGGGGCTCATGAGGAGCGGGAGCGCGCCGCTCCCGTCGAGCGGCGGCAGGGGGAGCAGGTTGAGGATGGCGAGCAGCAGGTTGACCGAGAAGAACGCGCCGAGCATCCGCGCGACGCCCTCCCAGAGCCCGCCCTCGTCCACCGCCGCGAGGTGCCCGAAGCTCACGCTGTCCGGGGCGTGGAAGACGCCCGCCCCCACGCCGAGGCGGAGCAGCACCGCCGCCGCGAGCACGAGGGAGAGGTTCGCCGCCGGGCCGGCGAGCGCCATGAGCGCGGCACGGTTCGGGTGGCGCTGCGCCCAGCGCGGGTCGTAGGGCGCGCTCGCGTAGCCGAACGGCCACCCCGTCGCGATCGCCGTGAGGAGCGGGAGGACGAGCATCCCGATCGGCTCGCGCCGGATGTGCGGGACCGGGTCGAGCGAGAGCTGCCCGCCCCGGTACGCCGTCGGGTCGCCGCCGCGGAGCGCGGCCCACGCGTGCGACGCCTCGTGCAGGGTGGTCGAGAACAGGAAGACGGCGAAGTACGCGAGGGCGTCGGCGAGGTCGGCCACGGGGGGAACGGAGTCGAGGGAGTCGGGGGCGTCGGCGGGAGGTGAGCGTGGCCGCGCCCTACCTCGCGCACAGGTGCTGCATCGCCACGTCCGGCAGCGCCCCCTTGATCACCGTCCCGTAGCCGGGCAGCCCGACCACCTTGTGCTCGGCGATCCTGTTCCGCTGCTCGTCGAGGTAGTACGTGTTCTCCTTGACCGCGACGACGCGCCTGGCGCAGTCGAACATCGCGACGGTGCGCGCGCTCGTGTACTTCCCCTTCGGCGTGTCCACCGGCTCCAGGAACTGCACGCGCACGGTCGCCGTCGTGATGCCGTTCGCCGTGGAGACGCTCTTCGGGTCGACGAACACCGGGTTGCCCGAGGACGTCTTCCCGATCATCCGCCAGCGCCCGCTCGACGACTTCCCGGGCGCCGTCGCCGGCGCCTTCCGCTGCGCGGCCGCGGGGGCGGAGAGGAGCGCGACGAGCGCGCAGGCGGAGGCCGCGCGCGCGAGGGGCGCCGTGGGGAGGAGTCGCATGCTGATGAGGGGGTGAGGGTGGGGACGCCGGCGCTCGGCGGCCGGCACGAAAGCTTACCCCGCAGCGCGGCAGGAGGCCACCGGCGCCTCTCGCCGGCACCCGCTCGTCAGGCGCTCCGCGGGGCGCTCCGCCAGTCGGGCGGCAGCGGACTCGACGATCGCCCCCGGCCGCGGCGCCCTTGCCGCCGCGGCCGGCGCCCTCGATAATCGAGTCCACTCTGGAGACGCGGAGGACGTCATGACCAGCTTCCTCGAGCGATACCGGAGCGGCGAGCGCGAGCAGGTGTGGCGCGAGCTCGTCGCGCTCGGCGCCGCGGTGCGCCAGGCGTCGCATCGCGACGACGCGGCCGCCGTCGCACGCGAGACGATGGAGCGCGTACGCCGCAACGCCGAGCTGGTCACCGCGCGTCTGCGCGAGATCGGCTACGCCTTCGCCTACCCCGACCAGGCGCTCGTCCCCCCGGACGAGCGGATGCGCGCGCGCCTCGACCGGTTGGAGCGCGACGGCGGGACACTCCCCCTGTCGCTCCGCGCCTTCTACGAGACCGTCGGCTCGGTGAACTGGATGGGCGCGTACCCGGGGCTCAGCGCCTACGTCGCCCCGGCCGACCCGCGGGGGATGATGGACATGATACGCGACACGTTCGCGCGGCACTTCGGAGAGGTCCCGAAGCCCGACCCCGCGGCCGACCCCGCGGCCGACCCGCTCGCCGACCCCCGGCTCGCCGGAGATCCCGCGATCGCGGACATGATGCGGCAGATGTCGCAGCTCGCGCGGGCGCTGATGGGGAAGGCCGCCGAGGCGCGCGAGGAGGCGGCGCGCATGACGACCGAGGGGGGCGCACCCTCGGAGCGACTGGCGCGCACGCACGACTTCGCCGAGGACCTCGAGGCGCGGATGCGGCTCGCGTCGGCGGAGCGGACGGCGGGCCAGGACGTCGCCAGCGACCCGCTCGTCGTCGAGGCGCTCGACTCCGACGACCCCGACGACTACCGCGACTTCACCGACGACGAGGACGACGAGGACGACGTGCACGGCGACCCCGAAGGCGAGGAGCCCGACGGCGACGCGGTGCGTCCCACCCGCTACGCCGTCGTCGTCGCGCCCGACGCCGACCACAAGGCCGGCTACAGCGGCGGCGACCCGTACCTCGTCTTCTTCCCCGACCCCGCGGCCGACGCCACGCTCGAGGGCGCCGGCGTCACGTTCGTCGAGTATCTGCGCGAGAGCTTCCGCTGGGGCGGCTTCCCCGGCCTCGCCCGATACCCGGCGCCCGCCGAGCTCGCGCGGCTCACGGAGGGATTGCTGCCGATCTAGCTCGCGGGACGCCCGGCGAGCCGGAGGCGCCCCGCGAGACGCCGCCCGTCAGTCGCCGGTGGGAACGATCTCCGTCCCCTCGACCATCAGCATCACGGTGCGCTCGGGCGCGCGGGTGCGGTGCACGACGCCCCTGGGCACCACGAAGCCCTGGCGCGGCGCGAGCTCCACGGTGCGCCCCTCGAGGTCGATGAGGAGCTTCCCCTCCACCACGTAGAAGAACTCGTCGAGGTCGTCGTGCTTGTGCCAGTGGTACTCGCCCCGCACCACGCCCAGCCGCACGACGGAGTCGTTCACCTGGCAGAGCGTCTGGTTGAACCACGGGTGGGTGACGGAGTCCACGACGGCCTGCACGTCCACGACCTCGAGCGGGGCGTGGAGGACGTCGAGGCGCGTGTCGTATGGGAACGGGGCCTCGGGATGCGAGGCGGCGGGGCTGCGCGGGTCGGCCATGGATGGGGTGCTCCTGCGATGATGGGACGCGCGGCGCGGCGGTGGCGCCGGCGGCGCGCGGGCCACCTCACCATGCCGCCGCGCGCCGGCCGCGCACAAGGGCGGGCCGCCCCACCACGCACGGCGCGCCCCACGCGGTGGCGGAAGCCGCGACTCATCCCCGCGCGGCGCTAGATTCCCTCGCATGTCCGCCCCCGCCCCCTCGACCACACCCGCGGTGCGCCGGGCGCTCGTCGCCCGCGGCTTCCGCCTCGCGTACACGACGCTCGCCTACAACGCGGTCGAGGCCGGGGTGGCGATCGCCGCGGGCGTGGCGGCCGGCAGCGTGGCCCTCGTCGGCTTCGGCGCCGACAGCCTGATCGAGCTCACCGCCGGCGCGGCCGCCCTCTGGCGCCTGCGCGCCGACCACGACCCGGCGCGTCGTGCCGGCGCCGAGCGCGCGTCGCTGCGCGTCGTCGGCGCCTGCTTCCTCGCGCTCGCCGTCTACGTTGCCGCCGACGCGGCGCTCGCCCTCGCGCGCCACGAGGCGCCGCACGAGAGCGACGTCGGCATCGCCCTCGCCGCGCTCTCGGCGGTCGTGATGCCCCTCCTCGCGCGCGCCAAGCGCCGCGTCGCCCGCGGCATGAACAGCGACGCCCTCTCCGCCGAGGCGACCCAGACGTCGCTCTGCGCATGGCTGAGCGCGATCCTGCTCGCCGGCCTCGCACTCAACGCGACCCTCGGCTGGTGGTGGGCCGATCCGGTCGCGGCGCTCGCGATGGTGCCGATCATGGCGCGAGAGGGGGTGCAGGGAGTGAGGGGGAGGGAAGCGTGCGGGGAGTGTTGCGGATGAGGCGGCGGGCGGAAGAGAACGGCAGTTGGTAGTTGTCAGTTGGCAGTCGTCAGTGCTCAGTGTCGCCCCGCGCCCGTCCCTCCTCGTTCACCACGCTCCATTCGCCCTTCACCCCGCCGCACCGGCCGCACGCCCCACTTCCGTGTCCCCGCCGCGCTTCGGCGCCTAGACTGGCGGCGCAGCACCACGTCCACTGGAGAGCATCGAATGCGTCAGACTCATGCCGGACGGAGTCGTCAGGCCGCCGTTTCGCGCGACGCGAGCTCCGTCGCTGCCGTCCGCGCCGCCGCCGTCGCGGCCATCGTCGCGCTGCTCGTCGCCTGCGGCGGGGGCGGGGGCTACGGGATGGGCCCGTCGACGGGCGGGAACAACGGCGGCAACTCGGGGGGCGACACCGGCGGGACGGGGAGCGCCGTCACCGTCGTCAACAACGCCTTCTCGCCGAGCAGCCTGACCGTGCCCTCGGGGACGGCCGTGACCTGGCAGTGGAGCTCCCAGGGCGTCGCGCACAACGTGACGTTCAACGACGGGCAGACGTCGGGGGACCGCACGCAGGGCAGCTATCAGCGCACCTTCTCGGCGGCCGGCAGGTACGACTACCACTGCACCATCCACGGCCTGTCGATGAGCGGATCGGTGGTGGTCCAGTGAATCGCGCGGCGCTGCTCGCCGCGGCGGCGGCCTGGGTCGTCGGTGCGCGGGGGGCCGCGGGGCAGGAGTGCCGGCCGCCGACGGGGAGCAACGAGGCGAGGCTCCTCGCGTTCTACAGCGCCCCCGTCGCCTTCTCGCCGGCCGAGGCGCCCGAGCGGGCTCGCGCCGGCGCGGTGCGCGTCGTTGTCGAGGTGGCGCCGGTGCCCGTGCCGCCGCGCAGCCTCGAGGAGACCTCCTACTGCTACACCGGCGACGTGGCGCAGTCGCGCCTGGCGGCCGCGCTCCCACGCCCGCGCGTCACCCTCGCGCTCCCCGCGGGGATCGCCGTCGAGGCGAGCTACCTCCCGCCGGTCACCGTCGCCAACGCGACGCCGAACCTGGCGAGCCTCGCGCTCTCCGTCGCCCGCGTGGTGCGCGGCGGGGCGAGCGACGCGGCCGCGCGAAGCGCCGACGGCGGGACGGTGGTCACGCTCGCCCTGCGCGCGCACGGGACGTTCGGCACGGTGAAGGGCCCGATCACCTGCCCGCGCGACGGACTGCAGCAGACCGACCCCGTCGGCCGCTGCTACGGGACCGCGCCGTCGCACGACACCTTCCACCCCGACATGGCGGGGCTGGAGGGGATCGCCGGTGCGCGGCGCGGCGGGGGGCGGCTCGGCGTCTACGCCGGCGGCGGGGTGACGCGCCTCGAGCCGCGCTTCCAGGTCGGCTTCCGCGACGGCAACGGCGCGCTCGACCAGACGCGCATCCGCGTCTCCCTCACGCGCGGCTCGCTGTTCGGCGGCGCGACGTACCGCCTGGGGGGCGGCGTCGACCTCTCGGCGCAGCTCTATTCCGTCCCCGCCGACGCGACGACCTGGCGCTTCGCGGCGGCCTACCGGCTTCGCTAACCGGCCGGGGCGCGCGCGGAAGGCGTCGTTCCTGGCTGCGCCCTACGCCTCGAGCCCCGCGTGCGCGCGCAGCTCGGAGACGAGCTCGTGGAGCTGCTTCTCGGTGATGTCGAGCTCCTGCTCGCCGCCCGCGCGGTCGAGGAGGCCGTCGCGCACGAGAAGCGCCACGCGGTTCAGGTAGCGGATCCGCGCCAGCACCTCGTCGGTGGTGTGGCGCAGCGCGCGGTAGCGGCGGCGCTCGACG
>JBJMNL010000094.1:0-7877 GCA_045804285.1 Gemmatimonadaceae bacterium | reverse complement strand
CGAACTGCGAAGCGGTCGTGGTCGGAAAGAAAATCTTCATCGAAGCGCTCCGCACGATCGAACCGGGCGAGGAGCTCGCCTACGACTACGCCTTCGTCCTCGAGGAGCGCCACACGCCGGCCGCCAAGCGCCGCTACCCGTGCCGCTGCGGGGCCGCGAGCTGCCGGGGGACGATACTAGCGAAGAAGAAGTGATGTGGAGAGGGGAACGGCGAGTGGGCAGTTGTCGGTGGGCAGTTCGCAGTCGTCAGTCTCCAGCGAGACACTGCCCACTGACAACTGCCCACCGGCAACTGCCCACCCGCAACTGCCCTCTACCCCCTCGCCCTTCTCTCCTCACCCCACCCGCTCGTACTCGTCCAACCTCGCCACGTCGACGCTCAGCACTCCATCCTCGTCCGACGGGTTGAACAGGTCGCTGAACCGCGCCCCCCAGACGATCTCGTCGTGCTTGTACGACGAGCGCGAGTGGACGGTCTGATTGAACGTCTCGTCCATCCCAGTGAACAGCACCAGGAACTCGGCTTCCGACTCCTTCAGCGACTCGGCGGTCACCCCGCGCAGCGGGCTCCGCTCATCGATCGGGTGGACCACCGTCCAGGCGAGCGGGAAGAACGCGACCCGCTGCCGCTCGAGCGGAAGCTCGTGGAAGCGGCGCACCCGCGACCCCTCCACGCTCTCCATGCGGCTGTAGAGCACGCGCGCCTCGAGGCCGATGATCTGCGTGTTCCGCTTGTTGGCGACGCGGAACTCGAACGCCGTGGCCCCGCGGTACGGCGCGAACAGCGCGACGCGGCTGTAGGCGATGCTCGCCGTCGGGCGCGAGAAGCGGGCGAAGACGAGCCCCGTCACGAGCGCGATGGCGACGAGCCCGGTGAGCGACTCCACCGTCACGACGGCGTTCGCCGCGAGCGTCGCGGGGATGATGTTGCCGTAGCCGATCGTCCCGAAGGTCTCGACGCTGAAGTTGAAGGCGCGCATCGCGCGCCCGATTGCCGTGTCCCCCCCGGCCCCCTGGAGCGCGCCCGCCCCGCAGAGGAGGTAGACGCCGGCGAACAGCATGTTGACCACCAGGTAGATGACGGCGACGAGCCCCAGGAACTGGGGCCAGCGCATCGTCAACAGCGAGTGGTACGGGCTGATCGTCGACAGCACGCCGAGCCCGTCGCGGCGGACGTTGAAGCTGCCGTCGCGGTTCAGCAGTCGCCGCCGGCTCTCGCGCGCGACGACGGCGCCGAAGCCGAGGTCGCGCGTCTCCTCCTCGCCGAGGTGCGGGGCGGCGGTGGCGCGTGCGGCGATCGGGTTATGCACCTCCCCCTCGCCGGCCCCAACGTGGTTCTCGGGGGGGGCCCCCCGCGACACCCAGCTCGGCGCCCCGCCGGACGACCCCTCTCCATTCGCCGGCGACGCATCGGTGAGCGCCGCCGGCTCCCGAGCCGGCGCCCCCACGGCGCGCCGGTCAGCCGTCACGCCCCCCCTCCCGCCCCGCCCCCGTGACGGCCGCGTCACGCGGCGGACCGCCATCGACGAGGTAACGCTCGCGCAGGATGTCGAGATGATGCCGCTCGTGTCCGACGATGATGTAGAGGAGCGCCCGTGGCGTGACCTCCTGTCCGTTCGCCGTCCCACGACGCGCCAGCGCCTCGCCCTCGAGGCCACGGAAGAGCGCGATCGTCGCCCCCCGCACCGCCGCCAGCTCGTCCGTCAGCTCGCGCAGCGGACGCGCGTCGAAGCCCGCCGCCCGCACGTAGTCGTCCTGCTCGAAGCCGGGCATCGGCGTCCGGTCGGCGCGCCCGATCCGCAGCGCCCGGTAGGCGAAGATGCGCTCGGAATCGGCGACGTGACCGACGACCTCCTTCACGCTCCACTTGTCGGGCGCGTAGCGGAACACGCCGCGCTCCTCCGGGAGCGCACGAAGCAGAGCGGCCGCCTCCCGCCCCTGCCGCTCGAGCAGGTCGAGCACGTCCCCGTCAGCGACGCGGGAGATGTAGCGGCTGTAGTACGGCGCGTGCTCGTCGGCGCCGGGACGCGTGATCGAGGACATTGGATCTCCGGTAGTTGCGAATGAGTGGGCGCGCGACCGCGAACGGGAAATCACGGGCGATCCGACGTGATGTAGGGGTCCGCGATGCTCTCCGCTCGGCGGTAGTCGCCCCCTCCCCGCGTTGTGCTGGCTTCCTCCCCGATACACGCTGCTCCACGCTCGGGGTCCGGGCCACCGAAGCCGGAGAGCGCGCGTGGAGCGTGTAGCGTTGGGGACCCGACCGCCTCCCTGGTCCCTACTCCTCCGGCGCCGCGTCGCGCACCGACTGCAGCACCTCGTGCGCGAGGTCCTCGAGCCGGAGGAAATAGTCCTGCGCCGCCCCCTCGAGCACCCGGGCGACGACCGCGACATGCCGGTACGCGAGTCCAAGCGTCGCCGTGCGCCGCAGGCCCAGCCGGCCCTCGTGCGTCAGGAAGTGCGAGATGCACCCGGCCGCGATACCGTCGAGCAGCGCGAGATTGATCCCGTCCACCTCCTCGGCCGCGAGCGAGGCCGGAAAGGGCTCGGCGAGGTGCTTCTCCCACAGGTTCTGGATCGGCAACGTCGTCATCGGGCGGGCGGCACGGAGAGAGAGCGGCCAGGAGTCACGGGGACGTCGTAGAAACCCTCGAGGGATGGCACCTGGTTTCCCGGCGACACCGCTGAATCAGTGTCACTATCGCTTCCCCGCGACCGGCATTCCCGCCGTCACCCCGGTCGCCTGGCTGGCGACGGTTCGCCACCGCCCCTTCTCCCGCACCCAGACCGTGAGCAGCCTCGCGCGGCCGCCACGGGCGCCGCTGCGCGCCGCGTTCGGCGGGCCGAGCCGGGAGTTCACGACCGCGACGTCGCCGTAGATGCGGATGATGTCGAGCTCGCTCGGCAGCACCTCCGCCGCCTCGTCCACGACGAAGGCGGGGCTCATCACGGCGTCGAGCCGCTCCGACTTGCTGTACGTCTCGCCGGAGAGCGACGTGAACATGTAGTCGTCCGACCAGAGGCCGGCGAGCGTCGTCGTGTCCTGGATGACCATCGCGGCGCGCACCTTCCGGGCGGCGGACTTGATCTCCGCTTCGAGGCGCTGCCGCGCGGTGAGGCGCGGCGCCGCACCCTTCTTCTTCGCCGCCCCCTTCGGCCTGACCGCCGAATCGCCGCCGCCCTGCGCCGTCGCGCCCTTCTTCGGCGCTGCGGCCGCCGTCGGCGAGGGCCGCTTCGGCGCGGGCTTGGGCGCGGGCTTGGGCGACGCCGGCTGCTGGGCGAGCGCGGCGCGCGGCATGGCGGCGGCCGGCGCGAGGGCGGCGGCCGCGAGGAGAAGGGCGGCGCCGACGGCGCCGCGGTGCGAGCGGGTCTGGAACGGTGACAACGGAAAGCTCTCCGACGGGCGTCCAACTGGCGGCGCCGACACCGCCCGACGCGGGCGGCTCATCCGAGCGCCGGAAACGAGGCGCGCGCCGACGGCTTCCGCCGCTGCGGCGCGACGCGAGCGGGGCGGGCACCCGCCCGCCCCGGCCCTGCAAAATTGCCCGCCGGGCACGCCGCGCGCCACCCGGTCCCACGAGCTACGCTCGCCGCGCACCCCGCATCAACCGCCCGCCTGCCGGCCTGCTGCCCCGCCGGCCGGCCGCCCGGCGCGGACCCTTCAGAGCTCGTCGTCGGTCTCGGCCTCGCCCTCCGCCTCGGGCTCGGCGCTCGCCGCCGGCTTGGCCGGAGTACGCTTGGGGCGACCGCCCTTCCTCGCCGCCTTCCCGTCGGCGAGGAACTGGTCGAACGCGGCCTTGGCCTCCGCCATCAACTCCTCGTGCGAGGCGGGGCGCGCGCGCTTCTCCTTCTCAGCGCGGTAGGTGGCTTCCGGTGTCTTCCGCTTCATCTCCCGTCCTCGCGTCGTGCCGCCATTGCGGTGAGTGGTGACGTCGTGGTGTCAGGGTGCCGCCGCGCGGGCGCCGGTGCCGCGATGTGCGCCACGGCGTGGCCGCCTGCTGGCGTCACGCCAGGTGGCGCAAGGAATGTGCTGCGCTGCCGCTCGGCACCTCGCCGCGCGCGCCCCAAGTTGGCCCCTTTCGGCCACGCCGTCCAGTCGTCCGCCCAACATCGCGGCGCCTCGGGGGTACGGATGAGAGCCGTGGCGCGGTCGGACGTGGCGCGGTCAGCCGTGGCGCGTCCACAAACGGAAGGTGCGCTCTCTGGAACGCGCCGAGGGCCGGCTCGCCACTCGCCCCCGGTGGCCCCATTCTTCCTCAGCACACCCCGCCGCGCTCGGTGCGCGCCACCCGCCGAGCGCAGCCGGTGCTTGCGGAGACGTGGGCGCCGGGATTTACGTTTGAGCTACGTTCCGTCTACCTTCGGTTCGACGACGACCTATGGATTCCAACCAGGACAGCGCGGGGCGGACGGGCCGGCGGCGCGCGCGGAGCAAGAAGGGCGCGGCGAAGGCCGGCGCACCCGCGAAGAGCAGCGCCCGCGGCCCGAAGGGGCACGCCGGCCCGAAGGGGCACGCCAGCGCGAAGGGCGGCAAGGGCCCGCGCGGCGGCGGCCGTGGCCAGCGCGCCGAGAAGCGGACGAAGAGCTCCGAATACTTCATGAAGCCCGCCAAGCAGGGCGCCGTCTCCGTCTTCCGGCGCCCGTGCGGGAACCGCATCGAGCCGAAGCTGTGCGGCACCATGTCGTCGCGCGCTTCCGCCCTCGCCCTCGTGCGCCAGCTCGAGCGCGCCGAATCGGTCGTCAAAGACCTCTTCCTCGAGGCCACCGACGACGGGATCGAGGCGCTCGAGGAGATCCTGCGGATCTCGCGCGAGTCGGTCGAGCGCCGCAACGCGCGCCAGCACCAGCGCCACCCGGGGTCCACGCGGGTCCCGGCCGCCGACGCAGCGCCGGCCGCCCCGGGCGAGGACGGCGATCCGGCGGCGGCAGACCCCTACGCGATGTCGCTCACCGCCCCCGGCGAATTCTCGACGCCCGACGAGGCGCTCGACCCGTCGTCCGCCGCGGACCCTGCCGCCCCCGCGGCCGATGGAGCACCAGCGAATCGCCGCCGCCGCCCGCGTCCGCGCCGCCCGCGTACCGACCGCGACTGATCAGCTGCCAGCCACCGGCGATCCGGTAGCTGGGCGCTCCCCCGCCATCACGCGGTAGAGCGCGGCCAGCCCCTCGCGCCCGGGATAGCCGGGCACCACCCGCGTCACGCGTCCCGCCGAGTCGACCGCGGCGAACACCGGCGTGCCGGGAATGCGGAAGGTGAGCAGCACCTGCTCCGCGCTCCCCGCCGGTCCCGCCGCGAACGCGCCGACGACGCCGTGGCGCTCGAGCATCGCCGCCCCCTCCCGCGCCCCTTCCAGGGTGACGACGCGGAGCCGCGGCACCGGCCGGCCGTCGGCCATGTCGGCGATGTCGCTCAACGCGGCCTTGCAGTAGCCGCACGTCACCGAGCTCACCATGATCACCGCCGGCTCCCCCGCCGGCGCGGCGGGGACGCTCCGCCCGTCCACCCCCCGAACCTCGAGCTCGGCCACCGCGCGGCCGAGCGCCAGGTCCTCGCCCGGCGCCTCTCCGGCGCCGCCCGGCACCCCTGCCGCGTCGGAGACGCCACGCTCGTTCGCCGCCGCGCCACGGTCGAGGCGGAGCCCCACCACCGCGGCCACGGCCACGAGCGCCGCGACGACCACGACGCGCGGCCACCCGGCGCGCTCCGGCGGGGGAGCCGGCGCTGCGGGAGGCGAAGCGTCGGGCGCGGTCTCGTTAGGCATCGTCCCTCCGTTCGTCGACGTCGTCACCCCGCCTCCCCGGCACCCCGGCGCCGGCGTTGGCCGCGAGCGGAGCCTCGGCGAGGACCGAGGCGCGGCAGACCTGGATGCGGAGGTGATGAGAGGCGGACATCGCGTGACATCCCTCGGAAGCGGCGGAGAGTCGATCGGGCCGACAGCGGCAATCTATCGCCGCGGACGGCGCTCGGTGCGTCCAGGCCGGCTGAGCCGCACACGAGAGAGCGCCCCGCCTGGTCTGGCGGGGCGCTCTCGATCATCGTCGATCCACGGCGTCGCTGAGGGACGGCGACGCGCGTCTACTGCGGCGTCGCCGTCTTTTCCGGCGCAGGCTGGACGAGTGCCTGCAGCTCGTTGCCGAGCGCGCCGAGAACGTTCGACCCCCAGCAGTAGGCTCCCCCGGGCGTGACGCCGCACGCGTGGCGCCGGCCGACCGTTACCGCCGTGAAATCGCTGCGACCGCCCGCCACCGCCTGGGGCACGTTCGCGATGCCGCCCCGCCCGGTCCCATTCCCCAGTTGTCCGTAGTCGTTGAGCCCCCAACAGTACGCCGCACCACCAGTTGTGATACCGCAGGTCGAGTAGCGCCCCGCACTGATCGAACGGAATGCGAGCCCGCCGGCGACCAACGCCGGTGCCGCAGACACACCCCCGCTCCCCCCACGCCCGAGCTGGCCCAAGCTGTCGCTCCCCCAGCAGTACGCGATGCCAGCGGCCGTGAGGCCGCAGGAGTGGAACCCACCCGCCGAGATCGCTGTGAAGCTTATGCCGCCTGCGACGGCGACGGGGCGGTCGCTCGTCCCGCCGACGGCGACAGCAGAGCCGGCGCCGAGCTGCCCCTGCGCATTGTCGCCCCAGCAGAACGCCGCGTTGTCGGTCTGCACCGCGCACGTGTGCGTCCGGCCGGCGCTGATCGTGGTGAAGATCTGCCCTCCTGCGACCGGAATCGGTGTCGTCGAGTTCACAGGGAATGTGTCGCCGTTTCCGAGCTGGAAGACGGAGTCCTGCCCCCAGCAGAACGCTTGCCCACTCGGCGTCAGAGCGCATGCGTGATTCCCGCCCGCGCTGATGCGGGTGAGCAGGAAGGCGCTTCGAGACACCGCCCCGATCACCAGGTTCGGCTTGAGTGACGTCCCCGTCCTCTCGGTGCCGTTCCCCAGTTGGCCGTACGTATTGCTCCCCCAGCAGTACGCCTTGTTGTCGGCCGCGGCCGCGCACGCGACCGAACCGCCGACGCTCACGCTCACGAGGTCGAGATCCCCCGCGATTCGCAACGGTACGAGCGTGCAGGGGATCAGGGGGCTGTCCGGTGTGTCGTTGAAGCAGCTCGTGTCCTTCGCCACGCCGAGCAGATCGCCCCGCCCAAAGCAGTAACCGCGGTTGAGCGGGAGCAGCCCACAGGTCGCGTCCTCGCCCGCGGCGAGGGTGAGCGCGCCTGCGGGGCCGGGCAGGGCGCCCGGCGTGCCACCCACGAAATCACGAACCTGCGCCGTCCCGACCACCGTCACCACCTGCCCCGCCGCCGACACGTTGATCTGCGTGCTCCCCGCCTTCAGCAGGATGACGCGCGCCGTCTGGTTCCCCGTGCGCTCGATCCTCGCCACCGCGGGATCCGAGACACCGAATCCGTACGCGGTGCCCGGCACCAGCCTCCCCGCGTCGTCCAGCGCCCTCGCCGTCACGACGACAGTGTCGCCGGCGAGGGCGCTGACCGCGCTCGGCGAGACGTTCACGTGCGTCGCGCGGCGCAGCACGACGATCGTCGCCTTCGCGCGCTCGTCGTTCACGCGCGCGGTGACCTGCGCCGTGCCCACGCCGGTCGCGCGCACGGCGCCACTGCCGTCCTCGCCGACGCCCGTCAGGGTGACGACGCTCGGGTCGGACGTGCTCCACTCCACCCCCTTGGGCGTGCTCACAGCGTGCCCGGACGCGGTCGCGGTGAGCACGAGCTGCAGCGCGTCCGCGGCCGTGAGCGTGTCGGCGACGAAGATGGAGTCGTTGCCTGGCGAGAGCCTGAGCGCGAGCCCCATCGGCGCCGATGGGTCGGTGACCGAGTCACCATGCGTACAGGCGGCGGCGATCGTGGCGGCCACGCCGAGG
>JBJMNL010000093.1:0-4704 GCA_045804285.1 Gemmatimonadaceae bacterium | reverse complement strand
TGAAGCCGTGTCCGCCGGAGGTGATCGTCGCCCCCTTCACGTGGACGTCGATGTCGTCCCAGTGCGCGAAGTGGTCGGCGATCCGGTCGTGCGTGAGGGAGTCGGCGGCGCGGAAGTTCTCGAGCGTCTGGTCGGAGAAGACGACCCCCCAGCCGAAGGTGGCGTTGGGGGCGTTGCGCTCGACGACCGTGACCTGGTGCGCGGGGTCGGCCTTCTTGAGCAGCAGCGCGAAGTAGAGCCCGGCCGGCCCGCCGCCGATCACGGCGACCTTCACTCCGCTGCTCCCGGCCCGGCGGCGGGCCATCGGTGGCGCGTCATGGCCGCAAAGCTAGGCGCGGGGCAGGGGCGGGCAAGGGCGGAACGAGAAGGCCTGAAAGGGCGGAACGAGGCATGAAACACTAAAGGGCGGAATGAGGCATGAGGGATGAGGCCGGGACCCCATGCGTGGCTTGGCTGGCCACCGGTGGCGTCCCGGCCCCATTCCTCATGCCTCATTCCGCCCTTCTGCTTTACGCCTCATTCCGCCCTTCAGGCTCCTCGCCCTTCGCCTCTGGAACGCACCATGCTTCGAACGGACCGGTCGCTGGATGCCCGGCTTGCTCGTGATTCGTGGAGGTGTAGATGCGCACGTCACGGTTCGTCCTCGTTCCCGCCGCGGTCGCGGCGCTGTCGCTGCTCGTTCCCGGGGCGGTCGCGCCGCTCGCCGCGCAGGGTGGGCCACAGGCGCCCGGGGTGGGGCTGGGCGTCGCGGTCGGCGCGAACGTGCCGAACGGCAGCTACAACGACGGCGTGAAGACGGGGCTCGTCGTCACGGGCTTCGCCGTCGCGCGTCTGACCACTGCGCTCGGCGTGCGCGGCGAGCTGTTCTGGAGCCGGAGCGACATCGACAACCCGGTCGTCCAGAACGTCGGCGGCACGGTGCTCCCGCCGGGCGGCTACGACAAGGTCTCGGGGAACGTCGATCTCATCGGCGGCGAGGCGAACGGCGTCTGGACCTTCGGGCGCTCCATCCTGCAGCCGTACGCGATCGGCGGCGTGGGCGTCTACCGGCGCCGCGTGTCGCAGGACGTCTCGGGGACGATCGCGGAGTTCCGCAGCCTGAGGGACTCGGACACCGACTTCGGCTGGAACGGCGGGCTGGGGCTTCGCCTCTCCCTCGCGGGCCTGACCGCATTCGCCGAGGCGCGCTACCACTCGGTGAGCACCACGCCCGACAGGACCACCTTCATCCCCGTGACGGTCGGGCTCGAGTTCTAACGCCCCGAATTCCAGCGCGCCGGCGACGCCCCGCCGGCGCGTCCGTCACCGTCCCGTCAGCCCCGCGTCAACGCACCGTCAGCGCACCGTCGCGTAGCTCGCGCTGATCTCGGGCTCGATCGAGAAGACGATCACGCGGGCCCCGAAGATCGAGATGGGCGCGGTGCGCGCCACCCCGGGGCCGGTGCGTGGCCGAGCGAGAAGGCCGATCTGACCGCTGGGGAAGTACGACGGATCGACCGTGAACGTCGCCGTCCCCGCGACCGTGACGGCGCCGAGCCGGAAGGGCACGCCCCCGGCCTGCACGACGTAGACGTCGACGTCCGACGAGTTCCGGTTCTGCACGAGCACCGTCGCGGCGCCCTTCGAAGGGGAGGGACCCTCGCCGGCCGACGCCCCCCTCCGGACGCAGGCCACGGGGCCGCCGACCGCGGCCAGAGCGACGAGTGCGATCCCCACGGTCCGGCGCCAGGCGCTCGACATCGGCTCTCCTCACGGGTTGTGTGACGCGTGCCCGCCGGCGGCGGGCGCGCTCGGCTTCTACGGCCGACCACGCTGCAATTCGCGGACGCCCAGGAATACGTCGCCGCCGCCGCTCTTGTCAAATAGCACGACCGGTCGTATGATGGCGCCATGTCCAAGGGATCGGCAACGCGCGGCCGGATCGTCGAGACTGCCCTCAGGGTCGCCAGCGTCGAAGGGCTGGAAGGGATCAGCCTCGGTCGGCTGGCCACCGACGTCGGGATGTCGAAGAGCGGACTCTTCGCCCACTTCGACTGCAAGGAAGCGCTGCAGCTCGACGTCCTCGCCGCCGCGGTCGAGAAGTTCCGCGAGCTGGTGATCGCCCCGGCCCTCACGGCGCCGCGCGGCGAGCCGCGCCTGCGCGCCCTCTTCGACCGCTGGCTCGCCTGGGGACGGCACGAGACGCTGCCGGGCGGGTGCGTCTTCACGCATGCCATCGCCGAGCTGGACGACCGGCCGGGTCCGGCCCGCGACGCGCTCGCCGCCTCCCAGAAGGAATGGCTCGCCTTCCTCGCCGGCGCGGTCCGCATCGCGATCGACCAGGGCCACCTCCGGCGCGAGGTGGAGCCGGAGCTGGTCGCCTTCCAGATCTACGGCACGATCCTCAGCTACTACCACGCGGCCCGTCTCTTCCGCGACCCCGCGGCGGAAAGCCACGCTCGGCGCTCTTTCGACTCGATCCTGGACGCGGCGCGCCCCCCACACCCCCGCTAGCCACTCGCGCTCGTCCCATCCCCACCCCACCTCCACCCCTACCCGCGCCGCCATGCCCGCCGCCGACTCACGCCGCGGAATCCGCACGACCGGTCGTGCACTTCCACTGTCTCTCCGCCTCCTGCGGCTCTGGTTCGCGACGGCCGCGCGCCTGTCACCGGCGCTCGCCGAACGCCATGCCGCGCGAATGTTCCTGACACCAAGACGGCACAAACGCGGTTTAAACGGATCAGCAACGCTCGCCGGTACGAGCGCAGAAGCGTCCAGTCGCCGAGCGATCGACGTCAGCGCCGGAGAGCTCCGGCTCCGGGGCTCGGTGTGGGGGGAGGGGCCGTCGGTGCTGCTCGTCCACGGCTGGGAGGGCTCCGGCGCCGACCTCGTGCCAGTCGCCGAGTCGCTCGTCGAGGCGGGATATCGCGCCGCGCTCGTCGATCTTCCGGCACATGGGCGGTCGGGCGGCCGTCGCACCTCGCTCGTCGAGTGGCTGCGGGCGCTGCGCGCCGTCGCCGGCGTCGTCGGCCCCATCCACGCCGCCGTCGGCCACTCGTTCGGCGGTGCGGCGGTCGCCCTCGCGCTCGCCGAGGGGGACGTGGAGGCCCGCGGCGCCGTGCTCATTGCACCCGCCGTCGGGCCGGCGGAGTTCGTCGAGCGTTTTGCCCGGACGATCGGGCTCCCGGCCGACCGTACCGCCGGGATGGTGCGCCGGCTCGGCGCGCGCGTCGGCCGCGACATCGCCTCGCTCGACGTGCGCCGCGCGGCGCGCGCGATCGCCCTTCCCGCGCTCGTGCTTCACGATCCGCTCGACCGCGAGGTGCCGTGGGAGCATGCGCGCGCCATCGCCGACGCGTGGACCGGCAGCCGCCTCGTCGCTCGTCAGGGGCTCGGTCACCGGCGCATCCTCGCCGACGCGGAGAGCATCCGGGCCGTCGTGGAGTTCGTCGCGGGGCTCGACGCCGGGGGTGCCGCGCCGCCGCGTCTCGAGGACGCCGTGCCCGAGAGCGCCGCGGTCCAGGCGCCGGGCTGAGTCGCGCTCCCTGGTCGGCGGGAGTGGTCCGTCCCCGCCACTAGCGAGGTCGGCGCCGGGTCGGCGTTCACGCTGACGTTGCCCCGCGCGTAGGCGCGCCGGGGCCCGGCATTCACCGGCGTCGGCCGCGCTGTTCACCGGTCGCGGCGACGCGGACGAGGCCCCGGCGTTCGTCACAGTCACGAAAAAGGACTTGACGGTGTGTGGGAGCCCAACATATTCGCGGAGGAGAGCGGGGTCGGCCGATGTCGGGCGTCCCGCCTCACCCGCGTCATGTGAGGTTCCTCATGACCGACGCCGCCTCGGGCCGCGGCACCCGGTTCGTCCCACCGGCGCCCCGCGTCGCACCTCCCTCCCTCCCGCAACGGTCCCCGCCGGACGCCGCCGGTCCCGGCCCTTTCCACGGTGGCGCGTGAGTGAGCGTCGCGAGCACGAAACGGGGCCCGAGCGCCGGGAGCGGCCGCACGGCAGGCTGCTGAACAACCTGTTGCGCCATCTGCGCGTTCACGGCGGTGGCGGGCGGGGCGTGGCGTACGTGGACGTGGCGAGCCCGGGGACGGATCCGCTGCGCGTGTCGCCGGAGGCCCAGCAGCTGATCGCGGCCGCGATCCGGGCCGACGTCGCCCGCCGACTCGGCGGCGTCTGCCGCCATCTCCCGCCGGAGCGGTTCGAGGAGCTCGTGGCGGCGATCGCGAACGTCAAGCTCAAGTACGGCCTCGGGCGGGCGGAATTCGAGCGGCTGCGCCTCGCCACCATCGCCCAGGGCGCCCCGGCTCAGGGCGCCCCGGCCCAGGGCGCCGAGGTGCGACTCACCGGGGCCGACGTGGCGGCGCTGGCGGCGCTCGACCGGGCGGAGGGCGCGGCGGAGGGCGACGGGCCGGGTCTCAGGGCGTCGCGCGGCGACTAGGGGGCCGGGGTAGGACCGGCAGCGGTCGCGTCCGGCGCGGCGTGGCCCCGTTCCGGCGTAGGGGAAGACGCCGCGCGCCGTCCGGCGGCCGCGCGTCCCTCACCGCCGATCCCTGCCGATGCCGAGTCCCCTGCTGACGCTGTTCACCGGCCGCGCCGCGCGGCGCGCCGTGGACACCATCGTCCCCGAGCGCACGTTCGCGGACGTCATCCTCCCGCCGGCCACGCACCGCACGCTCGACCAGGCGCTCGCCCAGGTGCGGAGTCACGCGCTGATCTTC
>JBJMNL010000092.1:0-5243 GCA_045804285.1 Gemmatimonadaceae bacterium | reverse complement strand
GCGGCAGCGGGTGCCGGGGCCGGCGCCGGGGCCGGGGCAGGCGGCTCGCGGCGAGGCGCCGCGGCCACCGTCTGCGCCGCCGCCGGCGTGGCGGAGATCGCGCCGCTGACCGTGATCACGCCCCCGCACACCGAACAGCGCGCGCGGACGCCCGACGCCGGCACCCGCGCCGGGTCGACGCGGAAGACGGAGCGGCATTCCGGGCAGCTGACGTTCATGGCAGCTCTCCGAGCCCGTACGCGCCACCGCGCACCGCGGCCGGCACGGCGGCCGGGTCCGCCGGTCCGTCGTGGCGACGGTCGATCGTGTAGACGGAGCCTTCGAGGGTCTTGGCGTAGCTCTTCATCTCGGTGGCGAGCTCACTCACCTGGGCGGCGTGCGTGAAATGGCGGCGCTCGTTGGTGACGACGCCGATTGAGACGGTCATGAGCGGGACGCGGTGCAGCTGCCCGCGCCGGTCCTTCCCGAAAAAGTAACCGGCGCGCCGGTCCTGTTCCGAGTACTGGAACGGCGCCAGAGCGTCGAAGATCGCGATGACCTCGCCGCACACGTCGTTCACCGCGGCGACGGGCACGACGTAGATGAAGTCGTCACCGCCGATATGGCCCACGAAGCCGGAAGCGCCGCAGGTGCCCTTCACCACGTCGTGCAGGACCTTGGCCAGGATGCGGATGACCCGGTCCCCGTCGTAGTAGCTATAGCGGTCGTTGAATTCCTTGAAGTTGTCGAGGTCCGCGTAGCAGGCGGCGAACAGCTCTCCGGCGGCGATGCGCCGCGCGAGCTCGCGCTCGATCTCGACCGTCCCCGGGAGCCGGGTGGAGGGGTGCACGAGCGTATCGCGGTCCGAGCGCCGCAGCAGCGCATCGAGCCGCGGCGCGACCTCGTCCGCCGGGAGCGCCGCGCTCACGACCTCGTCCGCCCCCGCCGCGAAGGCGGCGGCGACCGCCCCCGGGCACTCGTCGACGAGCACCACGCAGGGGACGACGGCGGTGAACGAGTCGCTCTTCACCCGCTCGTTGGCGGCGAGCGCCGCCGCGGCGTCGTGGCGGGCGTCGATGACGATCAGCCGCGGGCGCCCCCGCAGCGCCATGCCGAGCACCTCGTCGGCCGAGCGCGTCTCGACGGCCGGCACGCCCAGCCCGGCGAGCCAGGCGCGCACCGGCGCGGGCGGCGGCGAGCCGTCCGGTGCGAAGACGATAGCTGGCGTCAGGGCCACGTTACGCTGGGCGCATGCAGGAGCTCGCCGATCTCATGGAGCTCGGAAGTTAACTCGACCGGCGGCTCGTCGTGGCCGCGCTTCCGGGCAATGACGATCGAGCGGCGCCCAACGCCACGCCTCGCGCACCGGCACGCGCTTCCCTCGAGGCGGCCACCCGCCCTGCCTAACGAGGAATGGCCGCACGGGCCCCGGCACCGGGCGCGCCGCGGCCGGCCGCGAACGCCGGCAACGGAACGCCGACGCTCACCCCGTAGCCCCCGCGATCGCTATCCGCGCGCCCGCCGCCGGAGCGGCGGGCGGCCAGCCGGACGCTCACGTAGGCGTCCACGGTGCTGAGGACGTGGTTGGCGATGACCACGGCGAGGTCCTGCGCGGCGCGTCGGTAGGCGTCGTTGCTCCGCGCGATCGTCTGCCGGAAGAGGTCCTGCTCGAGCCGCGCGTCGCGCCACGACCAGCGGTACGGCGGGGTCACGGCCCGCTGGCGGTAGAAGCTCAGCGCGCTCGCGTAGGAGGAGCTCGCGGGGTCGGGCGCCACCTCGGGGTCGGCCCAGTAGGTTCGCCTCGCGAGCAGCCACACGGAACCGTTGTAGGTCATCGTGTCGGGCTCGGGCTGGAGCCCGTCGGATGCCCCGGCGTCGAACACGCCGCTCTCGATGAAATGCTCCATGCGCTCGTAGTACTCCCAGTCGCCCACGGGCGGTGACGAGGAGAACTGGGCGCGCGCGACGTTTCTCGCCAGCCCTCGGTAGGAGCTGCGCTGGCGGCTCCCGTCGCGCGAATCCGAGAGGTAGCGCAGCCAGGCGTACGCCTCGACCGCCATGTAGGGCAGGAACCGGCTCTGATCGAGCATCGCCTGACCGGCTCCCGGCAGCAGCGCCGATGCCGCCGGGGCCCAGCGGGCCCGGTCCGTCCGCGCCATGCCGGCGCGACCGGCCGCCATGCGTGCCCGGGGCGCGAGCAGGGCCGCCGTCCGCGCGCCGCCGTCGCTCGCCGCGCCGGCCAGTGCTTCGGCCCACGCCCGCGCCGCCACCGACTCCTCGCCGGCCGCCGCAGCCGCGACGCCGGTCGGCTCGCGGCGCTGCGCGCACGCGTCGCGAGCCAGGGGTGGCGCCGCGACCGCCGCGGCGAGGAGGAGCAGCGAAGCGGCCAGGCGCTGGGCGCTCAAAAGACGTAGCGCAGCGAGAGATAGGTCGGGGCCTGCCCGGCGGCCGAGGACAGCCCCTCGAAGAGGCGCGCGATGTCGATCACCAGGCTGCCGGCCGTCAGCCCGAGGCCGACCGACGGACCGCCCGACTCCGACGAGTCGAAGACGTAGCCGACGCGGGCGTGGATCTTCTTCTGCCACACCACGTCGGCCCCGAAGCGCGTCGAGGGCGCGGAGAGCCGCACCTGGTCCAGCACGTCGCCCGTCAGGTGCAGCTCCGTCCCCTTGGCGTACCGCTCGAGCAGCCCCACCCGGTAGAGCGCCCCGATCTGCAGCCGGGTCGGGAGCGGATCGGACTGCGGGTTGTCGTTCACCTGCAGCCGCGGCCCGACGTTCCGGAGGGCGACGCCGATCGTCGCCGGCACCAGGTCGCCGAGGTTGAACTGGGCGCCGAAGTCGAGCGCGCTCGAGGTCGCGGCGAAGTTGCTCCCCTGAGGGCAGGCGCCGCTGCAGTCGACCCGGAACTGCACCACCTTGTAGCTCAAGCCCGCGCTGATGTGATCGCCGATCGGCGTCCCGTACGTCGCGGCGTAGACGAAGCTGCGCGGCAGGATGGTGCCCACCGTCCCGACGTCGACGTCGGTGACGTCCTGCTCGCCGAAGTTCAGGATGTTGACCGAGAGCGCGAGCACGCCGAGCAGCGACGAGGGGACGACCACCGTGACGGCGTCCCCCGTACCGATGACGCTCTGCGAGTGGTGGATCGCCGCCTCGGGCTTCTCGGTGCGGGCGATGCCGGCGGGGTTCCACCACACGGCCTCGCTGCCGCCCTGGTCGGCGGCAACCGCCTGCCCCATCCCCACGGCACGGGCGCCCACGGGGAGGAGGAGAAAGAGCGCGCCATCCTCCGCCGCCTGCGCCTCCGCCGTGGACGCGGCGTGAACGGAGAGCAGGGCGCCGAGCAGGGCGGCGACCGTCCTAGAGCGGCGTCGCCTCATCGATGAGCATCACCGGGATGTCGTCCCGCACCGGGTAGCGCAGCGCGCAGGCGTGGCAGACGAGGCTCGACTCCTGTTCGCGGTACTCGAGCTCTCCCTTGCAACGCGGGCAGACCAGGATCGCGAGAAGTTGGGGGGAGAGACTCATGACTTGGTTCCCTCGCCGAGACGGTACCCGAAGCGCCGGAGCGAGCGCACGTTGCGACGCCAGTTCGGGAGGACCTTGACCCGCAGGTCGAGGTACACCGGTCCGCCCACCAGCGCCTCCATCTTCGAGCGCGCGGCGCGACCGATCTCTCGAATGCGGCTTCCCGCGGCGCCGATCAGGATCCCCTTCTGACTCTCGCGCTCGACGAAGATGGTCGCGCGAATGTATACGGGGGAGCGATCCTCTCGGAACTCCTCCACCTCGCACGCCACGCTGTACGGTACCTCGTCCTCCAACTGCTCGAGCGCCGTCTCGCGAATGAGCTCGCTCGCGAAGAAGCGCATCGACTGCGTGCTGATCTCGTCCTCAGGATAGAGGAACGGACTCTCCGGGAGCATTCCGGCCGCGGCCGCGAAGAGCTCGTTCACGCCCTCGCCGGTGAGGGCGGAGACGAAATGCGCCTCGGGGCGGGCGGCCCGGAGCTGCTCCCGTTCGGCTGTCTTCAAGGCGTCGACCTTGTTGAGGGCCAGGAGGACGGGCGCCGTGGGCGGGGCCGCGAGCTCGGCGGCCTCGGCGAGCGTGGGGGGCGCGCCATCGCGGGCGTCCACCAGGTAGATGATCGCGTCGGCGTCGGTGAGGGCCTGGATCGCCGCCCCGCGCATGGCGCGCTGGAGGGCATAGCGCGGGTTGAGGAGTCCGGGGGTGTCGAGGATGACCATCTGGACGTCGTCCGTGGTGTGGATCCCGACTACCCGGTCGCGCGTGGATTGGGGCTTCTCGCTGGTGATGCTGAGCTTCTGCCCCACGACGCGGTTGAGGAGGGTTGATTTGCCGGCGTTCGGCCGGCCGACGACGGTCACGATGCCGGCACGTGTCATGGCGTCAAGCTACAAGACGCCCACGCGTCTGACAACGAATGTGTGACGGAACGCACGCCACGCACGCCGGCGCGCCGGCGCGCCGGCGCGCCGCCCACGCCACATCCTGCGGGCGCGCGCACACGGGTGCTACCCGGGGACCGTCGAGGCGGTCACCGCGTGAGTGCGGGGGTGCGTGACGTCGCGCGCGGGACGCCGCCGTCCCGCGCGCGGATGCATGGAGACGTCCGGACACGCCGGGAAACGTCCGGAAACGCACAGAGCCCCCGGAGCGCGATCGCGCTCCGGGGGCTCCGGGATCGACGGTCACCCGAGGGGTGACCATAGAGGTGCCGGCGACGGCCTACTCTCCCGCGCCCTCTCGGGCGGAGTACCATCGGCGCTGTAGGGCTTAACGATCGTGTTCGGGATGGGAACGAGTGTGGCCCCTACGCTCTGGTCGCCAGCGATAGTTCGAGTCGTGCAGACAGCACCGCGGTGGGCGGAAGCTGAATGACGAACGGAGATGGTAGTGATCGTGGTCGAATCGAAACTGAGTAGATCGTGCAGTGCTCTGCGTGAGGTTCGAGTGCTGCTATGCTTTTTTCACGGCAGCTCGAACCACTAAGGAGTAGTCAAGCCGCACGGGCGATTAGGACCGCTGCGCTCGGAGGCGCTTGCGCGCGTTCCACGGGCGGCCTATCGACGTGGTGGTCTCCCACGGCCCTTCAGGGAGCTCGAGGCTCCAGGGAGGATTCATCTTGGGGGGCGCTTCCCACTTAGATGCTTTCAGCGGTTATCGCCGCCTGCCGTCGCTACCCGGCGCTGCGCCTGGCGGCACAGCCGGGACACGAGCGGGCAGTCCGGCCCGGTCCTC
>JBJMNL010000091.1:0-15386 GCA_045804285.1 Gemmatimonadaceae bacterium | reverse complement strand
CAGTCGCGCGGCGGCGAGGCGTCCGCGCGGGGCGTGCCCGGCGCGGGCGGCGGGGTGCAGGCGGCGCCCGCCAGCACGGCGGCGCCGAGGGTCCGTCCGGTCGCGAGCGAGATCCCGGAAGTACGGAGGAATCGCCGCCGGTCCATAGGCCGCTCCTCATGACAGGCGAAGAGACGAGGTGAGCAGCGGCGCTCCCGATCCTGCCTGATGGTACGTCCTCCGGCCGGCACGGCAAGGGCGCCGCGTGAGCGAGCCGCGCGCGCCCCGAGGTGCGGGGGCGCCCCGCCGCGCAGGGGATGCGCCCACACGCCGACGGACGTGTGGGCGCCGCACCCGTGGCGCCGTCCCGCTGGGGCGGACGGCCGAACTACCTGATGAACGCCACGCCCCCGCCCCCCGCCACCACCGCCGTGAGCCCATCCGCGGCGAACGCGACCCTGCGTGGTTCGTTGACGACGGTGATGCTATTCACGACGGTGCGCGAGGCGCGGTCGATGACGACGACTCGCGCGCCGAACGGCATCGTCGCGTAGAGCTGCTGGGCGTCCGGGCTGAGGGCGAGGCCGAACGCTCCGCCAGACCCGCCGGAGGAGAGCGGCACCTGCGCGACTCGCGTCCCGCTCACGAGGTCGACGACGTCGACGCTCCCCGCCTCGTTGGCGACGTACAGCTCCTGGCCGTCCGGCGACGCGACCATCATCTGCGGCGTCCCCGGGACGGACAGCACGCGGACGACGGTGTTCGTCGCCATGTCGATCTCCGTCACGCGGCCGCCGTTGGAGTCGTTCGCGTAGAGCTTGCCGGTTGCGCGGTTGACCGCGAGGTGATTCGGCGCTCCGCCGACCGTGAGCGTCCCGGTGCTCGCCCGCGTCGCGACGTCGATGACGAAAACGAGACCGTCGCCGGTGCTCGCGTACACGGTGCGCTCGTCTGGCGCGAGGGCGACGGCGAACGGCGTGCCCTGGAGCTGGACGCTCCAGAGGACCGCGTCGCGCGCGACGTCGATAGCGGTCAGGCGGCCCGACGCGAGGCCGGCGGCGTATGCCGTCGTCCCCGTGGCGTTGAAGGTCACGTCGAGGACCGCCGAGCCGTTCGTCACCGTGAGCACGCTGCTCAGGGCGTAGCTGGGCAGGTCGCCGCGCCGGATGCTCGAGTTGTACCCGCCCGCGTACACCGTCCCCCCGCTCGACACCGCGACCGACCAGGAGCTGCCGGTGACCGTGCCGTCCACGGTGCCCGCCGGGTGCGACGGGTCGACGACGCTCACGCGAGTGGTCGCCGTGAGGGTGCCGCTGCGCAGCGTGACGTTCGCCGAGCCGAGCGACGCGCCCGCGTGCGCGATGCCGTCGGCGCCGACCGACACGAGCGCGCTGTTGTCGCTCGCGTAGGTGAACTGCGGGTTGCGGATCGGGGTGCCGACCGCGTCCAGCACCTGGCCCGTGATCCTGACGCTCGCATTCCGCCCGACCGAGACGCTGGTCGGCGCGACGAGCGAGGTCGGAAGCTGCGGCACGGCGACCGGTACCGTCGCGCTCAACGTGTCGCTCGTGACGGTGACGACGACGGTGCCCGCGGGTCCCACGGAGGTCAGCACGCCGTCCGGCGACACGGTCACGATGGCCGTGTTGTTCGATGCGAACGACAGGGGCGCACCGGGGATCTGCGTGCCGACGACGTCGAGGACCCTGGCCGAGAGCGCGAGCGTCCCCTTCTGCGTCAGGACCGCGGGCGTCGGCGTCACGACGATGCCGTTGGAGACGGCGACGACGGTGACTGGAACGTCGACGTGCACCTTCCCGGCCGAGACGACGATGGTGGCGGTCCCGGCGCGCCCGACGGCCGTCACGACCCCGACGTCGCTGACGGTGGCGACCTCGGCGTCGGTCGACCTGAACCTCACCGACACGCCGCTGATCAGGTGACCGTCCTTGTCGACCACCGAGGGGGTGATCTGCGTGCTGTCGCGCTGCCGCAGGTGCAGCGCGGGCTGGTTGACGATGATGTCGGCCGGCACCGGCCCGGTGGGACCGGTGCTGTCCCTGCAGCCGAGGGCGACGGTGGCGAGGTAGGCGAGCGCGAGAGTGCGGACGCGCGCCACGGGCGCACGCCGACGCATCATGCTGGGGCGCATTGGGGAGGGAGAGAGGAGGGAAGCGAGCTCGACGGCGCGCCAAGCTAACAGCTTCGATCCATGCACGACAGATGACGCGCAGGGCCCGGCAGGAGCGCTGTCTCGTTAGGCCGCGCTAATGCTCGCGCCGGCGTTTCGCACTCGCCGTCTCGTTAGGCCGCATTAATGTTCACGCCCGCGTTTCGCGCTCGCCGTGGCGAACGAAGCTCCAGACCAGCGCGCCCACGTCGAGCGCCGCCGTGCTCGGCGTCGGCGCCCACGAGGTCACCGTCGAGGTGGACGCCGCCGAGCGGCTTCCGAAGCTGCCGTGATCGTGGCCGGTCGACAGCAGTTTCGCCCACACCGTGACGGAGGTGTGGGCGCCACTCCCGCAGTGCGTGCTGCGCGGGCATTAGCGAGCTCCGACAGGTTGCGACTGCCGGAAATGCGATGGGCCCACCGGATCCCACTCCCGGCCCGGTGGTGTACGTTTCCGGTGGACATTGGGAGGCCGCGCGAGGCGCCAGCGCACGTCTCCACCCCCTCACCCCTGGATGACCGGATGCCGACGGGCACCGTGCTGGTGGTCGACGATGAGCCCCAGATCCGCCGCGTCGTGCGGAACGCGCTGGTGGCCGACGGGGCCCGGGTGATCGAGGCCGCGACCGGCACCGGGGGCATCGACGCGGCCGCGGCGCAGCGCCCGAGCCTCATCGTGCTCGACCTGGGCTTGCCCGACCGCTCCGGGCTCGAGGTCTGCCGTGAGATCCGGCGCTGGTCGGCCGTCCCGATCATCGTCCTTTCGGCCCGCTACGCGGACGAGGAGAAGATCGCCCTGCTGAACGCCGGCGCGGACGACTACGTGACGAAGCCGTTCAACCCGCAGGAGCTCGTCGCCCGTGTGCGGGCCCAGCTCCGGCGCGCCCGGCTCGCGGCGCCCGGGGCCGCCCCCGGGCCGGTGCGGCTCGATCGGGTGGTGGTGGACCTCGTGGCCCGCACGGCGACGCGCGACGGCGAGCCGGTGCACCTGACCAAGACGGAGTGGGAGCTCCTCCGCGTCCTGCTCGCGCATGCCGGTCGCACGATGACGCACCGGCAGCTCTTCGACGCGGTCTGGGGCGTCGCGGAGGGTGACGCCCAGCAGTACCTGCGGGTATACGTGGCGAACCTCCGCCGCAAGCTCGAGTCCGACCCCGTGCGGCCGCGGCTCATCCTGACGGAGCCCGGGGTGGGCTACCGCCTCGAGCTGCCGCGGTGACGGACCGCGGCCAGGAGTTGACCGGCGCCCCATCGGCCGCACAGCGCGACGGCGCGCGGTGGCGGGTGGATCCCGCCTGGACCGCGTGGGTCGTCGTGCTCGCCCTCGTCACGCTGGGGATGCTCGGCGTGCGGGCGCGCCTCGACAAGGCGCACGTGGCGCTCGTCTACCTCCTGGTCGTGCTCGGCGGCAGCGCCCAGCGGGGGCGGATGCTCGGCCTCCTGCTCTCGGCCCTCGCGTTCGCCGCGTTCAACTACTTCTTCGTTCGCCCCTTCTACACGCTCGCCGTCGCCGACCCGCTCGATTGGCTCGCGCTCGTCGTCTTCCTGGCGGCGAGCGCCGTCGCGACGCACCTCCTCGCGCGCGCACAGGCCGCTCGGGAACGGCTCGTACGGGAGGCCGACCGCGCCGAGGCGCTTCGGGAGGCGGACCGGCTGAAGGACGCGCTCCTCGCCTCCGTCTCGCACGATCTGCGGACCCCGCTCACCACGATCAAGGCGCTCGCCCACGAGCTCGCCGCCGACGGCGACGAGCGCGCCCTCGTGATTGCCGAGGAGACCGACCGCCTCACGCGCTTCGTTACCGACCTGCTCGACCTCTCGCGGCTGGAGGGCGGCGGACTGCGCATCTCACCGGAGCTCGTGGCGGCCGACGACGTCGCGGGTGCCCTCCTCCAGCGCCTCTCGGGGGTGCCGGGGACCGACCGGGTCCGCGTCGCCCTCGACACGCGCTACCCACTGCTCGTCGGCCGTTTCGACTTCGTCCACACACTGCGGATCGTCGTCAACCTGACGGAGAACGCGCTCAAGTACGCGCCGGCCGACAGCACGGTGGACGTCACGATCACCCGGTCGGGGGCGCACCTCGTCCTCGAGGTGAGCGACCGCGGCCCCGGCGTGCCGGACCAGGAGCGCGACCGCATCTTCGCGCCCTTCTACCGCCCGCCGGGCACGCCGCCCGACGTCGCGGGGGCCGGCCTCGGCCTGTCCATCGCCCGCCGTCTGGCGGAGGCGCAGGGGGGCTCACTCACGGTCGAACCGCGCCCTGGAGGCGGCAGCACCTTCCGCCTTTGCGTCCCCGCGGCCGACCTGGGCGATGGCGGCCTCGCGATCCCGCCGTAAACGCTCCGGCCGCGGCGGCTCCCCGGCATTGCGCGGCCGCAGCGTGGCGGGACCACCGCGGGCCGGTGCACCGAGATCTTTGTCAAATCTTCACGGCGCGGGCGGTGACGCTTGTGCGGCCTTCGCGGGGCCTGCGCCATCTTCAGGGCGCAGTTTGGTCGCCCACGCGGCTCGCCGTGCGTCGGCGACCGTCTCCCGCCGCCCATGCCCACCGCACTGACCAGCCTCAAGCGCGTCCTGTTCGGCCGGCCGCTCCCGAGCGACCGCCTCGACCACGAACGCCTGACCAGGACGACCGCGCTCGCGGTCCTCTCGTCCGACGCGATCTCCTCGGTCGCGTACGCCACGGAGCAGATCCTGCTCGTGCTCGCCGTGCTCGGGACCGCGGCCCTCACCTACGTCGTCCCGATCTCGGCGGTCATCGTCGCGCTGCTGCTCCTCGTCGCGCTCTCCTACCGGCAGACGATCTTCGCGTACCCGCAGGGCGGCGGCTCCTACACGGTCGCCAAGGACAACCTCGGCACCGGCCCGGGCCTCGTCGCCGCGGCCGCGCTCCTGACTGACTACATCCTGACCGTCGCCGTTTCGATCTCCGGCGGGATCGCCGCAATCAGCTCTGCCTACCCGGCGCTCGCGCCGCACGCGGTGCTGCTCTGCAACCTGGCGATCCTCGTGCTGATGCTCGTCAACTTGCGGGGCGTCCGCGAGTCGGGCGCGGCGTTCAGCGTTCCGACGTACGTCTTCGTCGCGCTCATGGTGCTGCTCATCGGCACCGGGGCGGTGCGGGCGTGGGCCGGGCATGCGACCGCCCTCACGGCGGCCCCGGTACGCGTGGACCCCGCCTCCGCTGCCCGGCACGGCGTCGCGACCCCGGTCGGCTTCGCGTTCACCTTCCTCATCCTCCGCGGGTTCGCCGAGGGCTGCGTCGCGATGACCGGGACCGAGGCGATCTCGAATGGGGTGGGTGCGTTCAAGGCGCCGAGCGCGAGGAACGCGGCCGCCACCCTCGGCTGGATGGCTGCCATCCTCGCGACGTTCTTCATTGGCACGAGCGTCCTGGCGCGACACTACGGCGTGATGCCCACCGCGGGCGAGACGGTGCTCTCGCAGCTCGGGCGGCACGTCTTCGGCACCGGAGCGCTCTACTACGCCCTCCAGTACGCGACGTTCGCGGTGCTGGTGCTCGCGGCAAACACGGCGTTCGCCGACTTCCCCCGCCTGTCGAGCATCCTCGCGAACGACCGGTACATGCCGCGCCAGTTCGCAGCGCGCGGCGACCGGCTGGCATTCTCCAACGGGATCGTCGTCCTCGCCCTGGTCGCGATGGCACTCGTCTGGCTCTTCCGCGGCGATACGAGCGCACTCATCCCGCTCTACGCCATCGGCGTCTTCGTCTGCTTCTCGCTGTCCCAGGCTGGCATGGTGCGCCACTGGCTCGCCGCGCGCGAAGGCGGGGCGCGCCTCGCGGGCTGGCGGTGGAAGGCAGCGCTCAACGGCCTCGGCGCCGCGGCGACGGCGGTCGTGGCGGTGATCCAGGTCGTCACCAAGTTCGCGCACGGCGCGTGGGTGGTGGTGCTCATCATCCCGAGCATCATCTGGATGCTCGCCGCGATCCACCGCCACTACGAGACGTTCGCCCGGGAGGTGGCCTTCACCGGCCAGGCCCCGCTCATGTTCCTGCACCACACGGTGCTGGTGCCAGTCGGGGCGATCACCAAGGCGGCGGCGTCGGCACTCGTCTACGCGACCGCGATCTCGGACGACGTGCGCGCGGTCTACGTCGAGGTGGACCCGGCGGCCACGGCCCGGATGCGCGCGCAGTGGGACGCGTGGGACGTCGGGATCGATCTCGTCGTGCTCCCCTCGCCGTACCGGTCGGTGCTCCGCCCCCTGGTCGACTACGTGGATGCGCTCCAGTGCTCGGGAGCAACGGACCTGATTACGGTCGTGGTGCCCGAGGTGGTGCCGCACCGGTGGTGGGAACACCTGCTGCATAACAAGACGGCACTCTACATCCGGACGGCGTTCCTCTTCCGGGCGAACGTGGTGGTGACCAGCGTGCCGTACCGGCTCGGTCGCGCCGGCCGTCTGCGCGACCGACTCGAGTACGACGAACGGCTCGACGAGGTCCGGGCGGTCGGGCCGCGCGACGTAGCGATGCCGGTCGGCGCCGATCGGAGCTGAGCGGCCGTGCCCCACACGAAGGTCCGTGGAGGCCGCATGAACAGCAGCGTGATGGCGCCGGCGTCGAGGGCCATCGCCAGCGTGAGGGCAGCATTCGCCGGACGCGGCATGCGGACGCGGGCGACGGGGCCCGTGGTACGCTGGTGTGTGGCGGGAGCGTCGGCCGCCGCCATCGCCGCGGGCTGCAGCGTCGGGCACGCCGGGGCCGCCGACACCGCGGCAGCGCGCCGTCTCGTGGGCGCCTGGGACATCCGCTTCCACGTTGCCGACACCCCACTTGGCCGACCGCGGAGCGGTCGTCCCGTGGAGGTGCGCGCCGTGCTGGCCTTCGCGCCCAACCACGAGCTCGACGCCCTCCCGGAGCTCGCCGCACCCACCAACGTCGGCACGTTCGACGCAGACTTCACGGCCGCGGGCTTCGACGCGCGAGAGGATGGACAGGTTCCGACGGCGGTCGCTCGGGCGTGGGGCCCCGACTCGGTGGTCATCGTGCTTGGGCCCGGCGGGCGGCACCCCGGCGTGCTCATGCGCGGGACGTGGGCCGGCGACTCTCTCGTCGGGACCTGGTCGCTCCTGTCCAGCCGGACCGGCTGGGCGAGCGGCTCGTTCGTGATGACGAGAGACACACCAGCCGCGGTCGAGCTACCCGAGCATTCAGGAACCCAACAGAGGCGCGCATCGTGGCGGCCAGATCCTCGGCCGTTCGGTCCGCCGTGCACCGAATCGATGCGGGCGCGCCGGCGCGCCCGACGTATCAATCCCCCATGCTCGCCGCCGTCCGCTCCGCCGCCGTCGTCGGCATCGACGCCTACGAGGTCACCGTCGAGGTGGACGCGAACACTGGGTTGCCCCAGTGGACCATCGTCGGTCTCCCCGCCGGTGCCGTGAAGGAGAGCCGCGAGCGCGTCGGGTCCGCGCTCGTGAACTCCGGCTTCGTCGTGCCGCCGCGCCGCGTGACCGTCAACCTCGCCCCGGCCGACACCCCGAAGACGGGCACCGCCTTCGACCTCCCGATCGCGCTCGCCTTCCTCGTCGCCACGGGGCAGCTCGACGCGCGCGTCACCGAGGGGCGCCTGTTCGTCGGCGAGCTCGGGCTCGACGGCGCGCTGCGCCCGGTGCGCGGGGCGCTCCCGGTGGCGCGCCACGCGGCGGCGCGGGCGGTCGCGACGCTCGTCGTCCCGCCGGCGAACGTCGCCGAGGCGGCGCTCGTGCGTGCCGCGCCCCTCGCGGCGCCGTCGCGCCTCGCGGAGCTCGTGGCGCAGCTCCGCGCCGGTGCGCTCGCGCCGGTGTCCGCCGAGCTCCTCGCCGCGCCGGCTTCCGGGCACGCGGCTGAGCCGCTCGACTTCGCCGACGTCGTCGGGCAGGCGGCGGCGCGGCGGGCGCTCGAGGTGGCGGCGGCCGGTGGGCACAACGTCGCGCTCGTCGGCCCGCCCGGGGCGGGGAAGACGATGCTCGCCCGCCGGCTGCCCGGCATCCTGCCGCCGCTCGCCGAGGGGGAGGCGCTCGAGGTCACCGCCATCCATTCGGTGGCCGGCGTGCTCCCGTCGGGCGCCGGCTCCCTCCCGGGCCGTCCCTTCCGGGCACCGCATCACACGATCTCGTCGGCGGGGCTGATCGGGGGTGGGAGCGTGCCGCGGCCCGGCGAGGTGAGTCTCGCGCATCACGGGGTGCTCTTCCTCGATGAGATGCTCGAGTTCCCGCGCCACGTGCTCGACGCCATGCGGCAGCCGATGGAGGACGGCCGCGTCGTCATCGCCCGTGCCGCGACGACGGTCGCCTATCCGGCGCGCTTCACCCTCGTCGGCGCGATGAACCCCTGTCCCTGCGGGCGCGCCGGTGATCCCGCGGGCGCCGCGCCCTGCACCTGCGCCGCGGCCGACGTCGCCCGTTACCGCGCCCGTCTCTCCGGGCCGTTGGCCGACCGTCTCGACATGCACGTCGCCGTCGGCGCCGTCCCGATCGCGGCGCTGGCCGGCGCGGCGCCCGCGGAGCGGTCGGCGGTGATCGCCGAGCGAGTACGGCGGGCGCGGGCGGCACAGCGGGAGCGGTATCGGATGCTGCGGGGGGTCGAGTGCAACGCGCACGTTGCCGGCCGCTGGCTCGACGCGCACTCCGGCATCGACCCCGCGGCGCGCGCGCTGCTCGCGGCGGCGGCCGAGCGACTCGCACTGTCCGCGCGCGGCTACCACCGGGTTCTCAAGGTGGCGCGGACCATCGCCGACCTGGACGGCGACGCGTGCGTGGCGCCGGCGGCGGTTGCCGAGGCGCTGCGTTACCGGGCGGCGGCGCTCGACCGTGGGGCGGCGGTGGTGGCGCGAGGGCGGCGCACGGTCACGCTCGCTCCGTGAGCCCAGTCGCTGAATTGTGACGGTGGGGGGGCAGGCCTGTCACAAACTGACCGCCGCGCGTGTCATCCTTCCGTGAGCCCAATGGAAAACCGCACAGACGTCTTCACCTCGGCGCGGCCGCTGCTCTTCTCGATCGCCTACCGCATGCTGGGCAGCGTGGCGGACGCCGAAGACGTGGTCCAGGACGCATACCTGCGGTGGCAGGAGGCGCCCGAGGCCGACGTGCGCACGCCGCGCGCCTACCTCGCGACCATCGTCACACGGCTCGCCATCAACCACCTGCGCTCGGCGCGCAACCAGCGCGAAACCTACGTGGGTCCCTGGCTCCCGGAGCCGCTCGTGACCGACCACGCCCCCGATCCCTCGGAGCCCGTCGAGCTGGCCGAGTCGCTCTCGATGGCGTTCATGGTGATGCTCGAGCGCCTGTCGCCGATCGAGCGCGCCGTGCTCCTGCTGCACGACGTGTTCGACTTCGACTACGCCGAGATCGCGCGCATCGTGGACCGGAGCGAGGCGAACTGCCGGCAGCTGCTGTCGCGCGCGAAGAAGCGCCTCGGCAGCGCGGAGGCGCGCTTCGACGCCGACCCGGCGCAGGCCGAGCGGCTGATGCACCGCTTCACCCGGGCGGCGGGCGCCGGGGACGTGGACGGCCTGCTCGCCGTGCTCGCGGAAGACATCACGCTCTGGGCGGACGGCGGCGGCAAGGTGCGAGGCGCCGCCCTCCGGCCGATTCATGGGGCGGACGCGGTCGCGCGCTTCGTCACCGGCGTCATCCAGCGGTTCGTGCCGGTCGAGCGGGTCATGCGCCCGGCGCGGATCAACGGGGAGCCGGGCTTCATCGTGTACGTGAGCGGCCAGCCGCTGGCGGCGATGATCCTCCACATCCGCGACCAGCGCATCCGCGCCATCTACGCGATCGGCAACCCGGACAAGCTCCGTTCCCTCCCCGAGCCGGAGTAGCAGACGCCGGCTGTCACAGCTCGACGCGCTGTCCTGTCATGAGCGCGTGAGGCAGGACGGCCGGCCACCACGTGGTCAGACTCGCTCGCTTGGAGGATGTTGTGTCCCTGTATTCAGTCTCGGTGTTCCTGCACGTCGTCGGCGCGCTCGCTCTGTTCGCCGGCATCGGCCTGGAACAGGCCAGTCTCCGCAATCTCAGTCGCGCGAGCACGAGCGCCCAGGCTCGCGAGTGGGTGACGCTGTTGCGCGGCCGCCGGCGCGTGGAGGGTCCCGCCGCGCTCATCATCGTCGCGACCGGCGTCTACCTCGTCGCCACCCGATGGGGCTATCACGCCTGGATCGGACTCGGCCTGCTCGGACTGGTGCTGATGGCGGTGCTCGGCGCCGCGCTGACCGGCCGCCGGATCAGCGCGATCGCGCAGGCGCTGCCCGCCGACGATGGTCCGATCCCGACGGCGCTTCGTGAGCGTCTCCGCGATCCGCTGTTGCGGACCACTGCCACGCTCAGGGCGGCGCTCGCCCTGGGGATCGTGTTCAACATGACGGTCAAGCCGGGCACGGCGGGAGCGTTCGCCGCGATCGGCGTGGCGTTGGCGCTCGGAGCGGCGGTGGCGGGGTGGACCGGCATCCGTCACGCGGTGCCAACGGGCCAGTATGGGGCGGAATCCTGAGTCCGCTACGTGCACGCGGCCGCTGAGGGGTGCGGTTCCCCTCCAGAGGGGGGACCAGGCACGTCGATTGCCCCCTTCCGGTCCCACGCATCACGCCGGCCTCGCCGATCGCCTTCCGCGGATCGCGCCCGCGCCGGCCCCAACGAGTGACGGAGACGCCGATGGGCAATCGCAAGGACAATCACGAGAACGAGCCGGAGGCGCAGGGACAGGAAGAGGTTCGCGACTCCAAGAACGACCGCTCCAAGCACCAGAAGGGTCCGCAGGCGCACGCCGAGGGGCAGCAGGGCGACCGGACGCACTCCCGCTTCGTCGAGCAGCTTCACGAGGGGTCGCCCGAGCCATCCCGCGAGGAGCGTCTCGCGCGCGACCGCCAGAGGGCCGGCGAGGAGGGCGGGCGCCGCCTCGTCGAGGACCGCCAGCAGCACGACGAGGCGGAGAAGAACAGCGAGCGCACGCGCCTCTTCATCGAGCACGAGCGCGGCCAGGACGACGGCCCGAGCGACAACCGCGGCAGCCTGCACGGCGTCCTCGACCACCGCGAGCACCGCGCGGACAACCAGCAGCACGGGCGGCACGGGCTGCGCAACGAGGACTGACGGGCCGGTTCGGGAGTGGGGGCGGGGAGGGACTCCCGCCTCCCACTCCCCACACCGCCGGGCTAGCTTTCTCTGGCCATGCCCGCCCTCCTCGCGACCACCGACCCGGCCACCGCGCGCGCCAAGGAAGCCCGTCTCGCGTCCTGGCTCCGCGCGCGCGGCTCGCTCGTCGTCGGCTTCAGCGGCGGCGTCGACTCGGCGTACCTCGCCTGCGTCGCCGTCGAGACGCTCGGCGCCGGGCGCGTGCTCGCCGTCATCGGGCGGAGCGCCTCGTACCCCGCCGAGCAGTGGGAGCGTGCGCGCGCCGTGGCCGACGCCTTCGGGATCCCGGTCCTCGAGGTCGACACCGACGAGCTGCACGACCCGCGCTACGCCGCGAACCCCGCGAACCGCTGCTACTTCTGCAAGACGGAGCTCTGGTCGCTGCTCGTTCCCGTCGCCCGGGAGCGGGGGCTCGCCTGCGTCGTGGACGGCACGAACGCCGACGACCTCGGCGACTGGCGGCCCGGCGCCGCGGCGGCGCGGGAGCAGGGCGTCGAGTCGCCGCTCGCGGAGCTCGGGCTCACGAAGGACGAGATCCGCCTCCTCTCGCGCGAGCGCGGCATCCCGACCTGGGATCAGCCCTCCTCGCCCTGCCTCTCGTCGCGCCTCCCCTACGGCACCGCGGTCACGGTGGACCGCCTGCGTGAGGTGGAGCTCGCCGAGCGCGCGCTGCGCGCCCTGGGCGTCGCCGGCGACCTCCGCGTACGCCATCACGGCGTACTCGCCCGCGTCGAGCTGAGCGCGGCGGCGCTCGACGCCTGGCTCGCGCCGGAGCGGCACGCCGCCCTGCGCGACGCCGTCCGCTCGGCGGGGTTCGCGCGCGTCGCGCTCGACCTGCGCGGCTTCCGATCCGGCTCGCTCAACGTCCTCGCGGGCGTGCGCGCCGGAGCGGGGGAGGGGGGCGCGGGTGCCTGACGATCCCACTCCCACCGACCCCGCGGGGCTCGAGACGGCGCTCCGCGCGGCCGGCATTCCCTGCGTCGTGGACGCGCACGATCGCCTCGCCGTGATCGTGCCCGGCCCCGGAGGGCTCGACCTGCGCGACCCCGCGCTCCGGCGCCGCGCGACCGAGCTCCTGCCGGCGTTCGGCTTCACGCACCTCGCGCTGGAGCTGGTGGACGGCGGCGGCGCGCCGAGCGGCGCGTCCTCCTCGCCGGCGCCCTCCACCGTGCCCGGTGCGCCTCTTCGTCGCGATTAACCTGCCCGGCGACGTCCGCCGCTCGATCGCCGACGCCACCGCCTCGCTCCGCGCCGCGGCGCCCTCCCTCGCCTGGACCGACGAGGCACGACTGCACCTCACCCTCAAGTTCCTCGGCGAGCAGACGGACGACGCCCGCGAGCCGCTCGCCGCCGCGCTGCGCGCCGTCGCCCCGCGCCACGCGCCGCTCTCCCTGGAGCTGGGCGGACTCGGCGCCTTCCCCACGCGGCGCCGGCCGCGCGTGGTCTGGCTCGGCGTCGCCCCGGACCCGAAGCTGGAGCTCCTCCACCACGAGGTCGAAGTCGCCTGCGCCGATCTGGGGTACGAGATCGAAGGGCGGGCCTTCCGCCCGCACCTCACGCTCGGCCGCGTTCGCGCCGGGCGCGGCGGCGCGCGCGGCCACGACGCGGCGCGCGCCGCCGAGACGGCATCGGCGCTCGACTCGGCCGCCCGCGCGATGCGGCAGCGCTGGACCGCCGCCGTCGACTCGCTCGACCTGATGCGCAGCGAGCTCGCGGCCGGCAGCTCGCGATATTCCGTGCTCGACGCCGTGCCGCTCGGCGCTCGCTAGGCCCGCGGTCCCTGGTCCCCGACCCCATCACTCACATGCTCGGCTGCCTGCGACGACTCGGCTGCATCGTCCTCGTGCTGCTCCTTCTCTGCGCGGTCGCGTGGTTCACCCGCGACCGCTGGTATCCGCGCCTGCGCGGCGCGACCGGCACCGCGGCCGCGCCGTCGACCGCGATCGTCTGGGAGCCGCTGACGGCCGAGGGGGCCGAGCGCGCGCGTCAGGCGGTCGCGTCGCTCGACCGGCGCTCCGGCCCCGCCTTCGCGACCACGCGCCCGGGGGACATCTCGGCCTACGTCTTCACCGGCGTCGCGCGCCAGCTCCCGCCGTCGGCGGAGGACGTGCGCGCCGCGGCGATCGACGACCGCCTGTACGTGAAGGCGCTCGTCGACCTGAACGATTTCGGCGGCGGCAAGGTGCTCGGGCCGCTCGCCGGCTTCCTCGGCGACCGCGACACCGTGCAGCTCGGCGGCGACTTCGAGATCCTCCGGCCCGGCCTCGCCCAGTTCCGGGTCCGCGAGATCCGCCTCCGCGAGCTCTCCGTCCCGCGGCGCCTCATCCCGCGCCTCGTCGCGCAGATCCGCCGCGGCGGCCACCCCGAGGGCGTCGCCGACGACGCCCTCCCGCTCGTCGTCCCCAGGTCCATCGGCGACGTGCGGGTGGCGCGGGGCAGGGTGGTGCTGTACAAGACCGTACCATGAGTCGCGCGGGAGGGTGCGCGTGGAGCGCTGAGCGTGGAGCGGGCGTCCCGGCGGCGTGAGGGGCCCCCTGCACGCTCAGCGCTCCACGCTCACCCTCCCTTCGAGCGGCACGCCCTCTCCACGGACCTCTCCCACCATCGAGTCTTCATGTCCCCTCGCCGAGTCCTCGTCGTCGACGACGAACAGGGCATCCGCGCCGCCCTCGGCCAGCTCCTCGAGTTCGAGGGCTACGAGATCCGCACCGCGACCAACGCCATCGAAGGCCTCGCCGAGTACGAGCGCTTCCGGCCGCACCTCGTATTCATGGACGTGAAGATGGCGGGGATCGACGGCCTCGAGGCGCTCAAGCGGCTCAAGCAGCTCCACCCCTCGGCGACCGTCGTCATGATCAGCGGCCACGCGACGATCCAGACCGCGGTCGAGGCGACCCAGCTCGGCGCCTACGACATCCTCGAGAAGCCGCTCGACACCGACCGCATCCTCGTCCTGCTGCGCAACGCGCTCCAGCACCTCGACCTCACCGAGGAGAACGCGCGGCTCAAAGAGACGATCGAGTCGCGCTACGAGATCGTCGGCAAGTCGTACGCGATCCGCGCGCTGATCGACAGGATCGAGCGGGTCGCGGCGACGCCGGCGCGCGTCCTCGTCACCGGGGAGAACGGTACCGGGAAGGAGCTCGTCGCGCGCGCCATCCACCGCCAGTCGCCGCGCGCCGCGAAGCCGTTCGTCGAGGTGAACTGCGCGGCCATCCCGAGCGAGCTGATCGAGAGCGAGCTGTTCGGCCACATGAAGGGCTCCTTCACCGGCGCCGTGCAGGACCGCGCCGGGAAGTTCGAGCAGGCCGACGGCGGCACGCTCTTCCTCGACGAGGTCGGCGACATGAGCCTCACCGCGCAGGCGAAGGTGCTGCGCGTCCTCCAGGACAACGTCGTCACGCGCATCGGAGGCTCGAAGCCGATCCAGGTCGACGTGCGCGTCCTCGCGGCGACGAACAAGACCCTCGAGGAGGAGATCGCCGCCGGCCGCTTCCGCGAGGACCTGTATTACCGGCTCAACGTCGTCCCGCTCGCCGTGCCGCCGCTGCGCGAGCGCCGCGAGGACATCCCGCTCCTCGTCGCCCACTTCGTGAACGTGCTGTCGGAGCGCGAGGGGGTGACGCCGCGCACCGTGACGCCGGAGGCGGTCCAGGCGCTCTCCGCCCTCGACTGGCCCGGCAACGTGCGCGAGCTGCGCAACACGATGGAGCGGCTCCTCATCCTCGCGAGCGGCCCGCGCATCACCGCCGGCGACGTTGAGCGCCTCGTCGGCCGCCGCGCGGGCGACGGCACGAGCCTCGGCTCGCTCACCGAGCTGCGGACCTTCGAGGAGTTCAAGCACGCCGCCGAGCGCGCCTTCCTGCTCGCCAAGCTCCGCGAGTTCGACTGGAACGTGTCGGAGACGGCCCGCGCCCTCGACATGCCACGCTCGAACCTGTACAAGAAGATCGAGCGCTATGCTCTCACTCGGGAGACGGCGGGCTGATGGCTGATCGCGACTGGGAAAAGGAGCTGGCCAAGATCGACAAGCAGCTTGGGTCCTTGTCCGATGAAGTGATGATCGGTAGTTCTTCGTTTATTTTTAGAGTGT
>JBJMNL010000090.1:0-2878 GCA_045804285.1 Gemmatimonadaceae bacterium | reverse complement strand
TGCCGGTCATCGTCACGCACGGATGGCCCGGCTCGATCATCGAGCAGCTGAAGATCGTCGACCCCCTCGTCAATCCGACGGCGCATGGCGGCAGCGCGTCGGACGCGTTCCATGTGGTGATTCCGTCGATGCCGGGCTACGGGTTCTCCGGCAAGCCGACCACGACCGGCTGGGACCAGGCGCGCATCGCGCGTGCCTGGGCGGTGCTGATGAAGCGCCTCGGGTACACGCGATATGCGGCGCAAGGCGGGGATTGGGGCGCGATCATCAACGACGTGATGGCGACGCAGGGACATCCGGAATTGATCGGCATGCACACGAACCTCCCCGGCGCGATTCCACCCGAAATCAACAAGGCGGCCGCGGCCGGCAGCCCGACGCCATCGGGTCTCTCGGCCGAAGAGAAGCGCGCGTACGAGACGTTGGCCTCTACATACAAGAATCTTGGAACACAGATCTTCATGGGGTGGCACCCGCAAACGCTGTATGGCATCGCGGATTCACCCGTCGGTGTGGCGGCCTGGATGCTAGACCACGACCAGCTCAGTTTGCAGCTCATCGCACGTGCTTTTGACGGGGAGCCAACAGGCCTTACGCGAGACGATGTGCTCGACAACGCCACGCTCTTCTGGTTGACGAACACGACAATCTCTGCGGCTCGTCTTTATTGGGAGGGGTTCGCGAAGACCGACCTTGGCCCCAAGAACGTCTCTATCCCGGTTGCGGTAAGCGTTTTTCCTGACGACGTCATCCCTGCGCCGCGGAGCTGGGCGGAGCGGGCGTATCCCAGGCTCATCCATTACAACCAGCTCGACAAGGGCGGTCACTTCGCGGCATGGGAACAGCCGCAACTCCTCTCAGAAGAGGTTCGCGCCGGCTTCCGGCCGCTACGGTAGTACGGCGTCAGGTGGCGGCCAACGCGCCTGACGTGCGCGTCGGCCGCCGGTCGACCGATACCATCGTCCAATAGCGTGGCCTGGACGTCCGTGAAAGTTTGCGTCCGCGTTTGACGACGGTGCATCCGAGCCGAGCGAATGCGCGCCACGGACCATCCCCTCGCGAGGAGTCCACCATGACCCACATCGCCACGGTGCCGGTCCCCGGCGCGGCCCGCGCCACGCGTGCCCGAGACAGTACGTCCTGCTTTCCCACCTGAGCGCTCGGCGTCGTCGCCGTGAGCGTGTCGGGGCCGGCACAGGCGCAGACCCAGACCGCCGCGGCGAGCCATCGAGCTCACCCGACCCTCACGAGGGGGCCACCATGAGGCAACCCAACACGACGCAGCCCACCACCGCGGGCGCGCCCGCCGCGGCGCCGGCACGGCCCGAGGCGGCCCGCGAGGAGGCGATCCGCCCCTTCCGCGCGCAGGTGCCCGACGCCGACGTCGCCGACCTCCGCCGGCGTCTCGCGGCGACCCGCTGGCCCGACAAGGAGACCGTCGCGGATGCGTCGCAGGGCGCGCAGCTCGCGAACCTGCAGGAGCTCGTCCGCTACTGGGCGACTGACTACGACTGGCGGAAGGGCGAGGCGAAGCTGAACGCCTTCCCGCAGTTCATGACGAAGGTCGACGGCCTCGACGTCCACTTCATCCACGTCAGGTCGCGCCACCCGAACGCGCTGCCGCTGATCATCGCGCACGGCTGGCCCGGCTCGGTGTTCGAGCAGATCAAGCTCATCGCGCCGCTCACCGATCCGACGAAGTACGGCGGCCGGGCCGAGGACGCCTTCGACGTCGTGATCCCGTCGCTGCCCGGCTTCGGCTTCTCCGGGCGGCCCACCGAGACCGGCTGGGGGCTGGAGCGCATCGGCAGTTCGTTCGACGCCATCATGAAGCGGCTGGGGTACACGCGCTACGTCGCGCAGGGGGGCGACTGGGGCGCGGGCATCGTCGAGGCGATGGGGCGGCAGGCGCCGGCGGGGCTGCGCGGCATCCACACCAACCTCCCCGCGGCGCTCACGCCCGAAGTCGAGGCAGCGCTGGGCGGCGCGCTGAGCGGCAACGAGGCCGCGCTGTCCACCTTCCCCGAGAAGGAGCGCGCGGCCATCAAGGATTTCGCCGCGTACCTCGGGGCTGGCGGACTCACGTACCTGACGATGATGGGCGCGCGGCCGCAGGCCGTCGGCTACGGCCTGACGGACTCGCCCGCCGGCCTCGCGGGGTGGATGCTCGTGCACAGCGGGTTCACGAAGTGGTCGTTCGGCAAGGACCCCGAGCAGTCGCCGACGCGAGACGACGTGCTGGACAACTTCTCCCTGTACTGGCTGACGAACACCGCCACCTCGGCGGCAAGGATCTACTGGGAGAATCGCACCGCCAACCTGGTCAGCGCGACCTCGCAGAGGTCCGCCGAGGTCAAGGTGCCGGTGGCCATCACGCTGTTCCCCGACGAGGTCGTTCGCGCTCAGGAGGCATGGGCCCGGCGTGCCTTCCCCACCCTGAGCTACTTCCACGAGGTCGACCGGGGCGGCCACTTCGCCATGTGGGAGTACCCGGAGCTGTTCGCGTCGGAGCTGCGCGCGGCGTTCAAGCCGCTGCGGTAGCGCGGCCCTCTCCTCGAATCTGTCGCGTGCTGCAGGTCGCGCCGTCCACGTACGACGCGGCCACGGCACGGCCCGCCGACCTCGTGCCGCGGCGCGTCGCGGCGCCGCGGCCGGACGCGCTCCGGGTCGCGGACTTCACCGACGTCGCCACGTGGCCACGTCGCCCCGTGGGCGGGCCTGGCGTACGTGGCCTGCGTGATCGACGTGTCCTCGCGGCGGATCGTCGGCTGGCGCGCCCGTGCGGCCGTGCGGGCCGGCCGCGCCCTCGACGCGCTCGAGCAAGCGCGCTACGCCCGGCGGCCGGCCGAGCACCCGGCGCATCCCTCCGACCGGGGCG
>JBJMNL010000089.1:0-7028 GCA_045804285.1 Gemmatimonadaceae bacterium | reverse complement strand
CGGCGTCAGCCTCCGCGACGCAGAGACGTACGCCCGCGCCGGCAACACCGGCACGCAGGACCTGGCGACGGTCGATCTCGCGGTCAAGAACCTCCTCTTAGTCGAGACCCCGACGATCTTCCAGACGGGCGGCTCGAGCGTCCAGAACACGCTCGACCTCGCGGGCAACTCGCTCGTGGTGAACAGCACGGCCACGACGGCGAGCCTCTTCACCGCCTTCCCGACGTCGGCGGGCGCGTCGACGAGCGCGTCGGCCTTCGACTGGACGCCCCCCGCCGGCTCGGCGGCCGCCTCGGGCGGGCTCACCGCGTTCAGTGGCAAGCTGCACACGGCCGCGGGCGCCGCGGTCACGCCGACCTCCTACGTCGGCGCCGCGCAGCCGGGCGGCGCGAAGTGGTGGAGCGGCTGGACGATCTACGCGCAGAACTGAGCCTGGCGGATCGACGTACGGCCGGTGCCGAAGGGGCACCGGCCGCACGCGCATCCGACCTCTCCACTCTCGAGCCTTCGCTCCCCACTCGCCCCAACGTCATGTCGTCGATCGACATCCCGCGCCGGCGCCGCGCCCTCCTCGTAGTCGCCTTGATCGGGTTCGCCACCTCGCTCGCCACCGGGTGCAGCCGCGGTGAGGCGTCCCCGGCCGCCGGCGACTCCGCCGGCGCGCCGCACGCCGCCGAGGAGAGCGCGCATCTCCACCGACCCGGCTACGTCGTGGACAGCGTCCTGCCGCCCGAGGAGGCGCTTCGCCGCTTCCGCGAGGGGCTGTCCCCGGTCGCGCGGCTCGACGGCGGCGCGCGCAGCCGCGACGGGCTGGTCGCCGACTTCGCGCGCGCGGTCGAGCGGGGAGACAGCGTCGCGCTGCGCCGGCTGGAGATCTCCAGGGCGGAGTTCGCGTACCTGTTCTACCCGTCGTCGATCTACACGAGGCCCCCCTACCGCGAGCAGCCCGAGATCGTCTGGATTCTGCAGCGCGCGAAGGGCGGCTCGGGCTACCGCCGCCTCGTGCAGCGCTTCGCCGGCCGTCCCCTCGGCTACCGCGGCTACCGGTGTGCCCTGGAGCCTCGGATCCAGGGGGAGAACCGGCTGTGGGGGGAGTGCACCGTCGCGTACCGGAACGCACACGGGGACAGCGTGACCACGCGCCTGTTCGGCGCGATCCTCGAGCGAGGGGGCCGCTTCAAGTTCATCAACTACGCCAACGACCTGTGACGGGCGAGCGACGTGTTCGACGCTAGCGGGGATCGCCGGCCAGGCCGCGTTACCTCGTCGTTACAAACGGGTGCTCGGTCCGTTACACCAAAGTCACAGACTGCGGCTGTTTGTAACGAGGCCCCAGACCACGACCCCGCCATGACCCGACTCCGTCGACGCCGCAGCCCCCGGCAGCTCGCCGCACCGCTCGCCTTCGTCCTCGCCACGCTCGCCGCCGGCCGCCAGGCGGCCGCGCAGGGCGGCTACCCCGCCAAGCCCGACTCGGGCTGCACCGCCGATACCACGGCGGGCCACCGGCGCAGCTGCCCCGCGCCCGCCGACACCCACTCGCCGCAGCAGCAGCCCGCCGCCCCGAAGCCGGCGATCGACTTCTCGGGCGTCATCTTCGGCAACTTCCAGTACCACACCGAGCCCGCGGCGAGCGCCGGCGCCAACAAGGACCGCTTCACCGTCGACCGCGCCTACCTCACGTTCCGCATGCCGGCCGGCGACCGGGCGAGCATCCGCGCCACCGCCGACATCTTCGCCAACGGGACGAGCGGCTACGATTTCCGGGCGAAGTACGCCTACCTGCAGTACGACTTCTCGAGGGGGGCGAAGGGGACCGCCCTGGGCCGGATCGGTATCCTGCACACGGCCGAGATCGACCACGAGGAGACCTTCTGGCCGCGCTGGATCTCGCAGGTCGGCACGGAGCGGAACGGCTTCTTCTCCTCGGCCGACCTCGGCGTCGCGACGCAGCTCACCCTCCCGAACAAGTTCGGCGAGGTGTACGCCACGATCACCAACGGGCCCGGCTACGCGAACGCAGGCCCCGACGACCGCTTCAAGGACTACTCGGTCCGGCTTTCCCTGACGCCACTCGCCAGGTCGAGCAACCGAGTGGTGCGGACGTTCACCATCTCGCCCTGGCTCTACAACGGCGACTCGGCGAGCAAGTTCGGCCCGGGCAGCAGCTTGAACAACGTGCCGGGCGCGCTCGGGACGGTCACGCAGGGGCTCGAGCGCGACCGCTACGGGGTGCTCGTGGGCTTCCGCGATCCGCGACTCGTGCTCGCCGGCCACTGGGCCGAGCGGCGGAACGAGATCGAGAGCGACAGCAACACCGTCACCAACCCCGCGCGCGTGACCGGGAGGCAGACCGGGCAGTTGATCTCCGCGTACACCGTGGCGAAACCGTTCGCGCTGCTGGCCGGGGACTCGGCGACGCTCGCGCCCCTCGGGCTCGTGTTCCGCTACGACCGCTTCGAGCCGGACAAGAAGCTCGACCCGTACATCCAGTACGTCGTCGCCGGGCTCACGTGGGACCTGACGCGGCGTGTGTCGCTGGCGCTCGACTACCAGGAGACGCTGCCGCGGAACGGTCAGGCGCCGACCGCGCAGAACCTCTCGAAGATCTACTTCGCCCAGTTCGTCGCGAACTTCTGATCGATGCCCTCCCGACGGCGGCCGCCGTCGTGACGATCTCGTTACCGAGTTCCTGCGGCGCGGCGACGCGCCACGCCCAACTTCCAGCAGGCGCGGCATCCGCCGCGCCGCCCACCCGACCCAACCACCGGAGTCACCTCCCGTGAACAGTTCCGCGAAGCTCTGGCCGCTGGCCGCGACGGTGGCCGCCCTCACGCTCGCCGCCTGCGGCGGCGAGAAGCGCGATGGCTCGAACGCCGCCGCGGCGGCGACCAGCTCCAGCTCGGTGGACCTCACCGGGGCCGGCGCGACCTTCCCGTATCCGATCTACTCGAAGTGGTTCAACGACTACGCCGCGAAGACCGGCGTGAAGATCAACTACCAGTCGATCGGCTCCGGGGGCGGCATCCGCCAGCTCTCCGAGGGCACCGTGGACTTCGGCGCCTCCGACAGCCCGATGAAGGACGACGAGATGGCGAAGGCCAAGGGTGGGCCCGTGCTGCACATCCCGACCGTCCTCGGCGCCGTGGCGGTGACGTACAACGTCCCCGAGCTCAAGGAGCCGCTCAAGCTCACCGGCGACGTGCTCGCGGACGTCTACAAGGGGAAGATCACGAAGTGGAACGACGCCCGCATCGCGGCGCTCAACCCGGGCGCAGCGCTGCCGGCCAAGGACATCCTCGTCGTGCACCGCTCCGACGGGTCGGGGACGAGCTACATCTTCACCGACTACCTCTCGGCCGTGAGCCCCGACTGGGCGAAGGCGCCGGGCAAGGGGAAGGAGGTGCAGTGGCCGGTGGGGCTGGGCGGTAAGGGGAACGAGGGCGTCGCCGGCCAGGTGAAGCAGACGCCGGGCACGATCGGCTACGTCGAGCTCGCCTACGCCAGGCAGAACAAGCTCCCCGTGGCGTCGATCAAGAACGCCGCCGGCGAGTTCGTGGCGCCGTCGGTCGAGAGCGCGACCGCGGCCGCCGCGGGCGTCGCGGGCAAGCTCCAGCCGAACACCGACTACCGCATCTCGATCGTGAACGCGCCGGGCGCCGGCGCCTACCCGATCTCCTCCTTCACCTGGCTGCTCGTCTACAAGAACCAGACGGACTCCGTGAAGGCCAGGAAGATCAAGGATTTCCTCCGCTGGGCGCTCAACGACGGCGAGAAGGAGGCGGCGTCGCTCGACTACGCGCCGCTCCCCGCCGCCATGGTCACGCAGCTCGGCCAGCGCGTGGACTCGATCCAGGTCGGCGCGGTCAGGTGAGCCAGACCGCAGGAAGCGAGTCGCTCCGCTCGGAGGTCGTCATGGGCGGCGGCGACTCGCTGGCTGGTGATTCGCGCGCCGGCGGCGGACCCGCCGCCGGCGCACCGGGGCGCGAGCTCGGCTTCGGCGGCGACGACCGCGGGCTGGCGGCGCGCATCTCGGGCTCGGCGCTCGGCGACCGCGTCTATCGCGGCGCGATCACCGCCTTCGCGCTCTGCATCCCGCTGCTCCTCGTCTTCATCGCGCTCGAGGTGGGGCGGGCGGCGTGGCCGGCGTTCCGCGCCTTCGGCCTCTCCTTCCTCACCAGCAGCCGGTGGGACGCGGTCGAGGGGAGCTTCGGCGCGGCGCCGGCGATCTTCGGGACGGTCGTCTCGTCGCTCGTCGCGCTCCTCGTCGCGACGCCGCTCGCCGTGGGCGTGGCGATCTTCCTGAGCGAGTTCGCCCCGAGCTGGCTGCGCCAGCCGGTGGCCTTCCTCGTCGACCTGCTGGCCGCGATCCCGAGCGTGGTCTACGGCCTGTGGGGGATCTTCGTCCTCATCCCGCTGCTCCGCGAGAAGGTCATGCCCTTTCTCGCCGACACGCTCCACCTCGGCGGAACTCCGCTCTTCAGCGGGCCCGCCTACGGGCCGAGCATGCTGGCGGCGGGACTCATCCTCGCGATCATGGTGCTCCCGTACATCTCCGCGGTGTCGCGCGAGGTGCTGCTCGCCGTGCCGCGCTCACAGCGCGAGGCGGCGCTCGCCCTGGGCGCCACGCGGTGGGAGATGATCTGGGACGCCGTGCTCCCCTACGCCCGCTCGGGGATCGTCGGCGGCGTGATCCTCGGCCTCGGACGCGCGCTCGGCGAGACGATGGCCGTGACGATGGTGATCGGGAACCGCCACGAGATCGCCGCGTCGCTCTTCGCGCCCGGCTACACCATGGCGTCGCTGATCGCGAACGAGTTCAGCGAGGCGACGAACGACCTTCACCTCTCCGCGCTGATGGCCGTCGGCGGCGTGCTCTTCGTGGTGACGCTGATCGTCAACGCTCTGGCGCGCTGGCTCGTCTGGCGCGTGTCGCGCGAGGCGCGCGCATGACCGCCCCCACGCCGCGCCCACCGCGCGCCTTCACCCCGCCGCGCCCCGCCCCGCCGCCGGCGACGCGCTCGCACCCGAGCGGCGTCCAGCGCGCGTTCGCCGAGCGCACCGTGCGGACGATCCGCCGCCGGCGGGTCGTGAACCGGGTGATGATCGGGCTCACGTACGTCGCCGCCGTGCTCGCGACGCTCCCGCTCCTGCTCATCCTCGCGCTCCTGCTCCAGAAGGGCGCGTCGTCGCTCCAGCTCCACTTCTTCACGAACATGCCGAAGCCGGTCGGCGAGGCGGGGGGCGGCATGGCGAACGCCATCCTCGGCACCCTCATCCTGATCGCGACCGCGTCGGCGTTCGGGCTCCCCGTCGGGATCGGCGCCGGGCTCTACCTGGCCGAGCAGCGCGGCTCGCGCCTCGCGAACGCCGTACGCTTCCTCTCCGACGTCCTGAACGGCCTGCCCTCGATCGTGCTCGGCATCTTCGCGTGGCAGTTCCTCGTGCGCCCGATCGGCCACTTCTCGGCGCTCGCCGGCGGCATCGCCCTCGGCGCGATGATGATCCCGCTCGTGACGCGCGCCACCGAGGAGATGATCCGCCTCGTGCCCGCGTCGCTGCGCGAGGCGGCGCTCGCCCTCGGCTACCCGCGGTGGCGGACGTCGCTCACCGTGATCCTCCGCACCGCGCTCCCCGGGATCGTGACCGGGGCGCTGGTGGCGGTGGCGCGCATCGCCGGCGAGACGGCGCCGCTGCTGTTCACCGCGTTCGGCAACCAGTTCTGGTCCACCGAGCTGACGCAGCCCATCGCGGCGCTCCCCCTGCAGATCTTCACCTATGCCATCAGCCCCTACGACGAGTGGCACGCCCAGGCGTGGGCCGGCGCCCTCGTTCTCATCGCGATCGTCTTCGTCATCAGCGTCGTCGCCCGCTTCGTCACCCGCGCGCGCTTCGGCGCCGGCGCCGCGGACTGACGCCGTGGCGACCGCGGCGAACAGCGGGCAGCCGGTGGCCGCGACGACGGCGGCCCGGGCCCGGGTGCGGATGGCGGCGCGCGGGCTCGACGCCTTCTTCGGCGACGTGCGCGTCGTGAGCTCGCTCGACCTCGACTTCGACGAGGGGGCCGTCACGGCGATCATCGGGCCGTCGGGGTGCGGGAAGTCCACCTTCCTGCGCTGCCTCAACCGGATGCACGAGACCGTGGCCGGCGCCCGCGTCGCCGGCCACGTCACCCTCGACGGGCAGGACATCTACGCCCGCGGCGTGAACGCGATCGCCGTCCGCCGCCACGTCGGCATGGTCTTCCAGCGTCCGACCCCCTTCCCCACGATGTCGATCCGCGACAACGTGGCCGCCGGACTGCGCGTGCTGCCCCGCGGCATGCCGCCCCGGGGCGAGGTGGACGGGATCGTCGAGCAGGCGCTCCGGCGCGCCGCGCTCTGGGACGAGGTCAGGGACCGCCTCCGCGAGAGCGCGACGGCGCTCTCCGGCGGCCAGCAGCAGCGCCTCTGCATCGCCCGCGCGCTCGCCACCAACCCCTCCGTGCTCCTCCTCGACGAGCCCACCGCCTCGCTCGACCCGATCAGCACCCAGAAGGTGGAGGAGCTCGTCTACGAATTGCGCGGCGGGATGACGGTCGTCATCGTGACGCACAACATGCAGCAGGCCGCCCGCGTCTCCGACCGCACCGCCTTCATGCTCGCCGGCGAGCTGGTGGAGGTCGCGCCGACGGACGCGCTGTTCACCACGCCGCGCGACCCGCGCACAGAGGCGTACATCACCGGACGGTTCGGATGACCGGCACCGCCCTCCACGCCGCCCCATCGACGGCGACCGTGGCCAGCGACCCGCAGGCGGGCCGGGGCTCGGTCCTGGCCCGCGGCTTCTCCTTCTGGTACGGGCCGAAGCAGGCGCTGCACGACATCGATCTCGTCGTGCCGGCGCGCTCCGTGACGGCGCTGATCGGCCCCTCAGGGTGCGGGAAGTCCACCTTCCTGCGCTCGATCAACCGCCTGAACGCGCTCCTGCCCGGCACCCGCCACGCCGGCCAGATCCTGCTCGACGGCGAGGACGTGTACGGGAGCGGG